>JBBDIN010000090.1:0-23674 GCA_040880385.1 Thermodesulfobacteriota bacterium
ACTTTTCCCTTAAGCTCAATTATATCTCCCAACTGAATGGCTTTTCTAAAATCAACGGCGTCTATTGAGGCAGTCACTACATCTTCATTTGCAAACCTCATTGCGGCCATGGCCCCTGTTATATCCATAAGCTCAAGCACCCTACCGCCAAAAATAGTACCGAAGTGGTTTGTATGTGGCGGTATGACCAACTCGGAGTTTGTAACCTCTACAGCTTCTTTTAATTGATTTTTTGCCGTCATAAAACCTCCAGGAAAAATTCTGTATCATCCTAACACAACTATACTAGACCAATACATATGTTTTTCAATCAATCTCCAACCACTTCATATTTATTCAGATATATTTATCGTAGATATTTTAATATAAAAAGGAGAAATTGTTTAGATAAACGAACCACATGAAATAGTAGGTGAGCTATTAGATAGTCATTATCATTTTTGCCCGAATACAATTATATGCCTATCAGTTATCTGCTGAACTTCTAGTTTGCCTAAACCCGCTTGAGCAAGCTGCCCCCTAATTTCATCAATCTCAAAAGCAGCTAGGAGAGAATTATAAAAATCCTTCTGCAGAACCTCTGGCTCGCCTCTTACATAGAGTGCTTTTAGTTTGACAGCTTCTTCTATTGTTGCGGGCCTCAAAAGATCCATAATAAAAATATATGTCTCAGGCGATGAGACTTCTTTTATCTTATTCCACAGGACCATCGGATCTGGAAGGTGGTGCAATAAACTGTTACTGAAAATAAGATCGTATTTTGGAGATGATCGAAATTCTTGAATCATTGAATGATGATAATTTATCCGTCCGTGAAGCTCCGGTTTCTTTGCTAAAATCTTATTAGCAAAATCCAGCATCTCCTTTGATCCATCTACTGCATCTATTATTGTTTCCGGAAATGCTGCCGCAAACTTGAATGTAACATCACCAGGACCGCAGCCGAGGTCTAGTACAGTGCGCAAATCTCCCCTAGAGTTATAATAAGATCCAAGCATCCTAATAAAGTTAGAATGAGGCTCGTCAAAGTCAGCATTGGCATAAGCACTGACCTGCTCAGGCTCTATCATTAGTTCCGGTTCAAGTAATCTTTTCATATTAACCTCAATCAAGTATTATCAATACATAATGGAAAGGGGTTCTTTCCTCTATTTGTTATCTAATAGTATCCTAACCAAATCGGAGCAAAGAAGATGGCTGATAATTTAAAGTCTTTAAAAGTGATTGAGCTGATGCAGATTGGATTCAGCGTTTCTATTGATGCGACTGAACATGAAGAAAATATAGACTCGATTGTGGAAACTGCTAGAATGTTTAACTCGAGTCTTATACTAAGAAACATGCCGGAGTCGTTGTTAGATCAGAAATCTCTTAAAAGACTAAAAGCGCATTCTCATAAGATTATTATTGAGACTTAATTAGACAGGGAGTATGTCGCAATAATAAAAACGCTCATCCCTCAACACTATTTCACCCAATCTGTGATCAATTGGCTTTTTGAAGATAGGGCCGTCAAATGTGAAAGTATGGAATTCTCCATTCTCACCACAGGGGTCAATCCCTTCAGGAAGCTCATTCAAAAAATGTTTATTAAACTCTCTTCCGGCAAATTCCTCGCCCAATACTTCTGAATCCACACAAACAGTAATTGCTTTAAAACCTAGATCAATAAATTCATAAGCTAATTTTGTAGTATCTCGTTTCCAGATTGGGAACACACACTCCATTTCGACTTTCTGGAGTAAATCCTCGCGGTACTTTTTAATATCCTCTAAGAACAAGTCGCCAAACACAACCTGGCTAATACCAGTCTCTTTATACTTTAAAAGCACCTCATTAAATTTTGATTCATATTCGTCATTGGAAGCATTCTTAGAGATAAGAACCTTCTGAAGTGGAATATCTAAATTCCGAGCCTGCTCTTCTAACAAATTAGTGCGCAAACCGTGCATACTGACTCTGTCATAATCAGCCGTAACTGTTGTTATTAAAGCTGTAATCTTGCACTTCTGATTTTTCTGAATTTCATGTAGAGCAAGTGAGCTGTCCTTGCCACCGCTCCATGAGAAAATCACCTTTGATCTCTTATTCATCGTTGATATAGTATCAGTCTATGTTTTTTTAGCGAATTTTACGACTTCGAGATTACCTTAAAACTAGATAAAAAATAGTGTTAACTATTCACAACTCTCAATAGATATAGGATAATAATTAGGTTAGGTTTTAAATAAATCGCAACTCGAGGTACTTAGAATGCGCTGGAGATTAGGAAGGAGAAGCGGAGCAGTCTGCAATGGGTCCTTTTTATTGCCCTTGAGATCAAAAAGTATATATAGACCTAAGTTTTTACAGAGATATGAAAGATAAGTAAGGCGATAGAGAGTAAGGATTAAATGCCGCCAGCAGTATAGGGGATGACAGACTTCAAAGACAGTCCCAAGGACATGTCACACCTGATTCATTTACCCACGGAAGCTCAGAGCAAAGGGTAAGGTGGTTTAAAATAGGGCTTAAGTCCAAAGACGTATCATCCTGTAATACATTTGAAGCAAAAGTGTTATAAATCAGGTTTAAACTATACAAGCATTCGTTCCAAATAGGTATTTGATCTAAGTGCCTTTATCCCCGCTCTCAAACCGGTCAATCACCGCTGCACCAACACAGTCGCCCCAAACATTTACTGTCGTCCTGAAACGATCTAAGAGCCAGTCGATTGCCAGTATCATGCCAATCCCTTCCATAGGTAATCCTACAGCCTGAAGAACAAGCACCATTGTCACAAGTCCAGCTTCCGGAATCCCTGCTGCACCAATTGCAGCTAATGTTGCAGTAAAGAAGACAACTACCATCTGCGCTATGCTAAGGTCAATTCCGTAGCTCTGTGCAATGAATATGACCGCTACTGCCTCATAAAGAGCCGTGCCGTCCATATTGATAGTTGCCCCTAGAGGTAAGACAAACCTTCCTACTTTGGGTGACACTTTGGCTTCATCTATGAGCCCTTCCATAGTAAGTGGTAGGGTTGCCGAAGAAGATGCAGTTGAAAACGCTGTAAGTAATGCTTTTCCTAAATTTTGTACATATTCAAGCGGATTTCTCTTGGCAAATAGAATCAAAATTATAGGAAGCACAATAAGACCATGTATCGAGAGACCAACCACCACACTCAATACATACTTTCCTATTTCCATTGCAAGCTCAATCACAGCACCTCCCCCGCCTTCCATACCAATCCTCTGAGCTATAAGACTAAAAATGCCGATAGGAGTGAAAATCATTATCCAATTAACGATTTTCATTATCGCTTTATCCAGAATAGTGAAAACTTCCACCATCACTTTGCTTTGTTTTCCGAGGCTAGCGAACGCTGCGCCAAACAGTATAGAGGCTATAATCAGAGGCAGAATCTCAAACTCCTCTGCAGAATTAAATAAATTTGGAGATACGAATTTAAGAAGGAGTACATCGACAAGGCTCATATTCTCTTTAGAACTTACAATATCAGGCATCTGACCGGTGAGCACCATACTCCCATCCCCGGGATGTATAATATTTACAACTAATATTCCTATAAATACGGCTATGCCGGTAGTAATCAGATAATAAAACAGTGTTTTTAGACCAAGCGAGCCTAGGTTGCCAACTTTCATAATGCTAAGAGTTATTGAAACGACAATAAGAGGCAGTACAATCATCTTTAAAGCATTTAGAAAAAGTGTGCCGAGGAAACCAAGTTTAACCCCTAGTTCGGGAAGAAAAGAACCAACAACAGCACCTAGGATTACCCCTAAAATGATTCCTATTATAAGAAAGTGCTTTCCAAAAAGCTTCTTCATTTAATACTCCTAGTTCAAAAAAGTTGGCATCTTATTCTCTGATGTGATATCTAATATGTAAGAGAAGTTATATTTAGAGAATTTTGCCAGCATAAAGTTGCATATAATTAGATGGGATGATATCACTTTATAGACTGATTACAAAAAGAGATTATGATTAAATATATAACAGTAATATTAACCATACTTATATCTTTTGGAATTTCTTCCTTGGCTGAGCCATTTAAAGTTCCGCCTATAATGCCTAATGAAAAAGGTACTATTGTAACAGAATATAAAGATGGTGGGCTCAGATGGAAGGCGGATTGGAAAACCGAAGTATATGTCGAAAATGGAGAGACAAAATTCAAGCTCGTTTTGAATGCCAAAGGAGTTACTAGCCCTTTTAGCCTAGAGATGACCTGGCGATCCGTATCAATCTGGAAAGCTGAGGATGAATTTATACCTCTAGAATCAGACACTAAAATCAAAAATTTAAGCGGCTACGTGGCTATGATTGACAAGAAGAAGTTTAATCATAAAAAAGATACCGCAGTTTTTGAACGAGAAGACTTACAACTCGATTCATATAAAAGAACACACTATGACATTACCTCAGATACCCTTATCGTAGAAGGCATAGTATATGCTCTACGCACTTTACCTTTCGGCACAAATAATATAGTCAAAGCCAAAATTCTTTCTAATGAACCCGAGCTCTACAATGTAGAATTTCAACAAAGAGGTATAGAAAAAATAAAAACTGTGGACGGAGAAATTGAGTGTTACAAAGTTGAAGTCGTACCAAAACTAGGCGTGTTGGGAGTATTAAAAGTCTTTTTTCCAAAAACCTATTTTTGGTTTACCGTTGATGCTCCTCACAAGTGGGTTCGTTACGAGGGACTGGAAAATGGTGTTGGAACACCTGAAGTGATAATGAACGTGACCAATTTTAAAGATGCCTCCAACTAAAACTTTCAACCCTACGGAGGGGGTTTCGTAAACCTATTGATTTTCTAATCTAAATATTTATTATTGCCTTTTTAAAGAATCACCGGATATAATTGAGTATCAAGATATTATGACCATATTATCGAAAAGAGATTCATTCCGATTACTCAGATTGAAAAATACAGATTTGAATACACAAAGGAGGCAAAATTGTGAAAAAGAAATACCAGAAGTTAACATTAGTATTACTACTCTTGGCTAGCCCCGTTGTATTGACCGGATGTCTAGCAGCAGCGGCAGTTGGCGGCGGAGCAGTTGCAGGAGCTGGAACAATCGCTTGGATACAGGGCGAATTAAAATCCACAGAAGGTTATCCCTTTGCCAAAGTTTGGGCAGCTACAGTTAAGACTATTGAACAACTTGACTTTATAGTTGTAAATAAAGTTAGCGACGCAATATCAGGTGAAATCGATAGTGTTACTGCTGACAACAAAAAAGTTAAGATACAGGTAAAAAGAGTTGGCGATAACATCACAGAGATTAAAATACGTGTAGATACATTCGGCGATGAAACGCTTTCACGCTATATCTTAAACAAGATACAATCTAATATTTAAAGACATATAAGAAAAAGGGGTAAACTCATTCTGGTGATTTACCCCTATTCTTAACCAAGCTAAAAACACTATTTAGTCCATAGACTATTCAATGGTATCTAAGGAACAAGCTCAAGAACTTGCGCAAGATTGGATTGATGCATGGAACTCCCGTGATATTTATCGCATTCTTAGCCATTATAGTGACGAAGTAGTTTTTACATCCCCTTTCGTAGTGAAACTTTTGGGAGATAATTCCGGAACTATCCAAGGCAAGGCAGACCTTAAACCCTATTTCATGAAGGGACTTGAGGCTTACCCAAATCTCAAGTTCGAACTTTATAAGGTGTTAACTGGAGTAGATAGCATTACGCTTTACTACAAAACTGTGAATGAAATGCTTGCTGCAGAAGTAATGGAACTTAACTCAGACGGAAAGATTACAAAAGTTATAGCTCATTATAGCTAGAGAAGGAATTAGATTAATCTACTGAGTTAATTATTTCAGATTAAAAAGAAGATCCCGGCCCACTCAGGAATTCTATTTCTTCAAGAGTTGACTCTCTTCCCAAAATAGCATTTCTATGCGGGTACCTTCCGAATCTTTTTACTATTTCATAATGCTTCATTGCATATTCAAAGCTGCCTGAAACCATTTTGGCTATAGATTCTGAGGTTGCGAACTCTTTTGCTAAATTTGAAAAACACTCGATAGATTTCTCCTGCATAGACATATCCTCAGAGTGCATTAGTGGCATATAGTAGAAAATTCTTTGAACCGGATGAAGCTCCCCATCAAAGCCCTTTTTAATTCCGTTGATACATACTTCAATTGCATTTTTATCTTGAGAAAAAGCTTCTTCAGTATTTCTATATATATTACGGGTGAACTGATCAAACAGAAGTATTAAGGCCAATGTGCCTGGAGGAGTTGTTTTCCAATCATCTAATTCACCTCTGATTGCCAGATCGAGATCATAACCAAAATCGTCTTTTATTCTCTTATCATTTTCATGATCTTTGATCCACCATCGTTTGCGATATTCCTCTGACGGGAGCTCGTTTTCTTTTAAATTCCCAAACCAAAAGTCCAATATTTTATCTATTTCTTTATTATAAAAGGTCATGAGTCTATATTATATCGTGCAAATTAAGATATCCTGAGTCTAAAAGAATAATTTTTCAAATAACGTAAAGACCTCTGTTAGATTTTCTATATAAAATGTATAATAGTGGCCTATAGTGAATGAAAGAAGATTGTTTTATGAATATAGGAGGTTGATTTTGAATAAAATTATCCAGTTAACTTTGTTGCTAAGCATATTATTCCTAGGCGTTGCTACTGCCAACTCGCAGGAAGACAGATATAAATTGGTCATAGAGGAGAGCTTTTATGTAGTAAAGCCTGAGAATAGTGAGAAATTTCTAGAGGTGTATAGAGAAAAGTTAATGCCTTTTTGGAGCGAGATGCAAGACAGAGGAATTATAGTTGGTGAATATAAGCTCTATTCACAGAGACTTCACACACTTGACCCCCATTGGACCTATAAGACTGTAGTTGCATTTAAGAACTATGCCGCAGTAGATAAGTGGCTTGAGTTAAGGGACGAGGTATATGACTCACTATTTCCGGGAGAAGGCGGATACAAAGCCCCTAGAAAGGAAATTGATGCAATAACCGAGTCTCACTGGGACGAATTTATTAGGGAAATTCCTTTACAGAAATAACATCTGGCTATGAATTGAAAAGTCCTTTCTGCATTTTAGGCGGGTCTATATTTAAGTGATCATAAGCAAGAGGGGTTGCAGCCCTTCCTCGAGGGGTTTTTACAAGAAGGCCCTGTCTTACCAAAAAAGGCTCATAAACATCTTCGATAGTATCTTTTTCTTCGCTTACTGCAGCGGCCAACGTATCGATCCCCACCGGGCCGCCGTTAAATTTGTGGATTATCGCTTCAAGTATAGCCCGGTCCAGTCCATCAAGTCCCAACGAGTCAACCTCAAGCATCTCAAGCGCTGATCCCGCTACATCTAAATCAATTACACCGTCTGCTTTTACTTCCGCATAGTCCCTGACCCTTTTTAAAATCCTGTTGGCTATCCTGGGAGTTCCTCTTGCGCGTCCTGATAGCTCAGACGCTCCTTCTTTAGTTAATTCCACTCCGAGTATTTTGGCTGACCGGTTTAATATTCCTTTAATCTCTTCAGACGTGTAGAAATCCAATCTTAGGTCTACTCCGAACCTGGAGCGCAGTGGTGATGTTAATAGGCCGGTTCTTGTTGTAGCGCCGATCAGTGTGAAGTGATTTAGGCTCACTTTCATTGATTTCGCGGTGGGCCCTTCACCAATCATGATATCTATTTTATAATCTTCCATTGCCGAGTATAGGTACTCCTCAACAATGCGGTTCAAACGGTGTATCTCGTCAATGAATAAAACATCTCTTTCGTTTAAATTAGTAAGTATGGATGCCAAATCTCCTACGCGTTCTATAACCGGCCCCGAAGTTGAGTAAATTCTAACCCCGAGCTCGTTTGCAACAATATGCGCTAGCGTTGTCTTTCCTAACCCGGGGGGGCCGTAAAGAAGAACATGATCAAGCGCCTCTTTTCTTCTCTTAGTAGCTTCAATAAAAATGCTGACCTTATCTTTTACCTTGGTTTGACCTAGGTATTCAGATAGACGCCCAGGTCTGAGGTTGACATCAAAAAGCGTATCTTCTTCCTGATTTGTGCCTGTTACTATTCTTTCTTCCATAAATATGCCTAGAGAAGGTATCTACCCCTTTCTCATAATTTTAAGTGACTCTCTTAGTGCAACTTCGAGATTCTTTTCATTACTCGTAATGTATTCAAGCTCAGATATTCGCTCATCGATCTCAGGTCTTTTATAGCCTAAGTTCATCAAAGCTGATATCACATCCTCTACAATACCTGAGCTGGTTGGAATTTCCGATGAGGGTTGGAATGATTGGACTTTGTCTTTTAACTCTGTCGTCAGTCTTGAGGCCATTTTTGGGCCTATCCCTGCTATCTTTCTCTTAGCCAAATCGCCAGAGGTAATTGCGGTGGCAAACTCTGAGGGGGAAATGTTTGAGAGGATATTTGTTGCGACCTTAGGCCCTACTCCGGTGACTCCAATTAATATTGTAAAAATCTCTTTCTCATCTTGAGTCAAAAAACCAAATAACTCAATCCCGCTGTCCTTCATGTGAGTATATATTTCGAGTATGACTTCCGTGCTACTTTCGGGAAGTCGGTAATAGGTCGACAGTGGAACAGTAACGCCGTACCCTACCCCATTTACGTCCACTACTACTTTACCTAACGATTTATGAACAATACTGCCTCTAAGAAGGGAGATCATCTATTGTAAATCGCCTCCTTTTTCTTCGGGTTTGAACAAACTCTTTGCCCAATTTTTTCTCGATTTGTGAAATGCTTATATGACAAAAAGCTATAGCAACTGCGTCTGATGCATCCTCTCTTTCCCACTGGGTAACCCCCAACAGCCTTGAAAGTATATTTTGTACTTCCGCTTTATTAGCCCTTCCCCTCCCGGTAAGGGCAAGCTTCACCTTGGTAGGAGCGTACTCATGAACGGATATTCCCGAGTTAGAACCTGCGAGGATCGCCACTCCTCTAGCTTGACCTAATTTTAAGGCGCTACTTGCGTTTTTAGCAAAGAAGATATCTTCAATAGACATTACTTCAGGAGAGTGACGGTCTATTACTTTTAGAATACCATCATATATAACTTTTAATCTTTCATTAAGAGGCAAGGTGGATTTGGGAACAATACACCCGCTTGCTAGATGAATAATTTCACCGTTTTGGGTCTCAAGAACCCCGTATCCGCAAACCCTTGAACCGGGGTCTATGCCAATTACCCTCATATTATGCCATGCTTTCTATAAGCTCGTCCGGAACATCAAAATTTGAATAAACGTTCTGGACATCGTCACTATCTTCAAGTGCTTCCATGAGATGAAGCATGCGCTCTGCTTCCTTACCGTCGATCTTGATGCTGCTTTCAGGAATCATAGTAACAGCTGCTGACTCATAACTTAAACTTGCTCCCTCAATTGCACTTTTCACATCTTCAAATGCTTCAGGAGGTGTGACTACTACAAGTTCGTTATCCTCTGTAACTACATCATCAGCACCTGCTTCAAGAGCAATCTCAAAGATCTTATCTTCGTCAACTTTTTCCTTCTCAAAACCAATTCGACCTTTCATATGAAACATCCAGGCGACACAACCATTCTCACCCAGACTGCCCCCGTGTTTAGTAAAGATTTTTCTTACATCGGCTACCGTGCGGTTTTTGTTATCGGTAAGCGTTTGAACCAGCACAGCGCTGCCGCCAGGACCATAACCTTCGTACAGAAGCTCATGAAAGTCATCCCCTCCGACTTCCTGTGTACCACGTCTTACCGCCCTATCAATTGTATCATTAGGCATATTGCAATTCTTTGCAGTAGTAACTGCCGTCCTTAGTCTCGGGTTAGACTCAATATCCCCTCCACCGTGTTTGGCAGCAACTGTAAGTTCGCGGATAAGCTTTGTAAAGACTTTACCTCGCTTAGCGTCAACAGCCGCTTTTTTATGTTTTATATTTGCCCATTTGGAATGTCCTGACATAATTCTTTCACCTCTCTTAAAAATGTCCTATTAGAATAAAAATCTTGTTATAATAGAATTTTATAACATCGGTTAAAAATTAGCAAGATTTTCATGCTCTGACTTAATTCAGTCTTCTGACAGTAACTGTAATAGGTTGAGGTCCTTCTATCTTGGTCGTAATAGTTGAAACTTGCTCCCCTTTATTTATTTCTCCAACTGTTAGTGTTTTTGTTGACGGATTAATTATCTGCCCTGATAGTGAAGTGAAGTTGAATTTTATCTCCGAATCATCGGGAAGTCCGAACACTTCAGCCGTAATTGGAGCAGCGACTCCAGTATCGGTCTCAGAGACTAGAATATTGTATCCCCAGGTAGGTATATCTGAATTAATAAAGGTTCCGTCGGATTTTCTCAAACTAATACGGATCAGACCTTCGCTATTAACAACCGAAGAAGGCAAGTTCTCAAACTTAACAGCGGCTTGATTACTTTTAAGAGCTATGATGTCACCGTTGATAAAAGTGTTATTCACCGTGTCTAGTATTCCGATTTCAAACTTGCTCGGCTCTAAAATGTTCAGCGCCGGGAAAGTAAAGGTTGCGCGCAGAGCTCCAAACTCTATAAAAAGATCGCTTATTGATTTAAGAGTTCCACTCCCTGAGATAGAAGAACTATTTTGAGGTAAAGTGATTTTTATAATTCCCTCTTTCCCGGAGATAACTAAACCAAAGGCTCCGGATAACGAGGGGGGGATAATTAATTTTTTCCAGTTATCCGTCAGTGTCCTCGTCTCGATTTCAACTTTCTCCCCCAAAAGCTCATTTCGGTTCAATGACCTGGCTGTATTTATTTTCCCTGTGTATTTGGGATTAATAAATATTTCTCCTGATAAGGTAGTTAATTCTAATTCGTAAAGCGGCGGCGCTGAAGCCATAGCTAATTTACTCCCGTCTAAACCGTTTTTATTTAGTCTAATACTGCTAGATCCTTTTTCACTTGCAATAGATTGAACTGAAATCAAACTGCAAATAACAATCAGACTGCTCATTACTGTGAATAATAATTTTGTAGCTTTCATAACATCTCCTTTATATACTTTGAATAATTATCCTACAATGTATAATAATGTATAATACTTTCCAGCGATCTAAATAGGTGGAAATCATTATATCATAAAGAGGCATCAATTTTCCCTGGAAAAAACTTACTTGACAAAATAGTTCTTTGAGATACATAATATTACTGTCTACTAACTTTCATAGTAACTCAAAAACGAACTGATACTCGTTTCCAAAATTTCGCAATTTGATTTTGAAACAAAATACTAAATACATGGTTCAAGGAATTTAACACTTATGGCTAGAGCAACAAAAGTACGGGAAAAACCCGCACCAAAAGAAACTAATGAAGAAACCATTTTACTCAATCTGAACGATCTAAGAGAGACAAAGAGCGTAGAATTGATGAAGATGGCAAGGGAGCTTGAGATTGAAGAAGCTTCCAAGATGACCAAGCAGGACATTATTATTGCGATTCTTAGGGCGCAAAGCGAAAATGAAGGCGTAATTTTTGCTGAAGGCGTACTAGAAATACTATCTGAAGGATATGGCTTTTTAAGGTCTCCAAAATACAGCTACCTTCCAGGACCAGACGATATATACGTCTCTAAATCACAGATACGCTCATTTAACCTAAGAACGGGCGATACCGTGGGTGGACAAGTTCGCTTACCTAGGGAAGGTGAGAAGAACCTAGCACTTTTAAAAATACAGGAAGTTAACTTTGATTCTCCCGAAGTTTGTAGAGAGCGCGTAGCGTTTGAGAACCGTGTTCCTCTTCATCCTGAAGAAAAGATCCTACTGGAGTACGATCCGGAGGAATTTTGCAGTAGAGTAATGGACTTATTTATCCCGATTGGTAAAGGCCAGAGAGCTGTGATTGTTGCCCCACCAAGAACGGGGAAAACTATACTGCTGCAGAGAATTGCAAACGCAATTACACAAAATAACCCTGAAGTCGTGCTAATCGTCCTACTTATTGACGAGCGTCCTGAGGAAGTAACAGATATGGACCGCTCTGTTGTTGGAGAGGTTGTGAGCTCTACATTTGACGAGCCTGCACAGCGACATATACAGGTTGCCGATATGGTGATTGAGAAAGCGAAAAGATTAGTAGAACACGGCAAAGACGTTGTTATTCTGCTCGACAGTCTCACTAGGCTCGCACGGGCAAGCAACACCGTTAGCCCTTCCAGCGGGAGAGTGCTTTCAGGTGGTATGGAGGCAAGCGCACTTCAGAAACCAAAAAGATTTTTTGGTGCGGCTAGAAACACTGAAGAAGGCGGCAGTCTTACTATCATAGCAACAGCGCTGATCGATACCGGCAGCAGAATGGACGAGGTTATCTTTGAAGAATTTAAAGGAACTGGAAACATGGAATGCTACCTCGACAGGCGACTTGCTGACAAGAGAATATTTCCAGCTATTGATTTACAGCGCTCTGGAACCAGAAAAGAAGAGCTTCTGTTAAGTGAAGAAGTGCTTAACAAAGTTTGGCTCTTAAGAAAGGTTCTAAATCCTATGAATACAACTGAAGCTATGGAATTCTTGCTGGATAAAATGAGCGGCACTAAATCCAACAAAGAATTTTTCAATATGATGAACGGCTAATTTGGTTAGAAATTCATCCCTCCAAGTCAATTTCATCTGATTGTAAGAAGTTTCCGATATTGCAAGATTCGGGTTGTAAAGATATTCTATCCTTTAATGTTTATCTTAAACACTTTCTCAAAATTCAGTTTCTTTCTCTTACTAGTAGCAATATCCGCAGCCCAAACATTCTCAAAAGAAGATCCGCTATATAGTAGCAAAGCGCGGTTCCACCCTGTTGTAGCTAAAAACGCTATGGTAGCGTCAGAAAACAGCTACGCAACAAACGCCGGACTTCAGGTTTTAAAAGAAGGCGGTAACGCGGTTGATGCCGCTGTGACAATAGGTTTTACATTAGCAGTCACTTTCCCTAGAGCGGGCAATTTAGGTGGTGGTGGTTTCATGCTGGTATACCTAGCGGAGAAAGATGAGGTCATCTCCATCGACTATAGAGAAAAAGCTCCTTTACAAGCAAGCCGAGATATGTTCTTGGATCAAGAAGGTAATGTCGATAAGGAGAAATCCCAAAATAGCATATTGTCAGCCGGCGTACCCGGCACGGTAGCAGGACTTACATTAGCTCTAGAAAAATACGGGACGATAACTCTTGAAAGAGCGCTTCAACCTGCTATAGAGTTGGCTCAAAAAGGATTCCCTGTAGATTATGAGCTTAGCAAATCGCTCGGTCAGGCAAAAAAACGTATGGAAAAGTCGCCTGCGAGCATGGAAATCTTCTACAAAAAAAATGGCGCCCCTTATGAAGAAGGGGAGCTTCTTACTCAAGAAGATTTGGCATGGAGTTTAAAACAAATTTCTAAAAACGGATCCGAAGCATTTTATAACGGAGCTATATCCAAAAAGATTGACTCTTTCATGAAACAAAACGGCGGACTAATAACATCCCATGATTTAAAAAATTATAAAGCAGTTACACGTAAGCCTGTAGAAGGAAAATATAGAGGATATGAGATTTACTCTATGCCCCCTCCAAGCTCGGGCGGGGTTCATCTAATACAAATGTTAAATATTCTTGAGCAATTCCCCCTCTCTTCATTTGGTCATAACACAGCTAAAACAATACACATTTTTGCTGAAACAATGAAGCATGCTTATGCCGACCGTTCAAAATACCTTGGTGATCCTGATTTTTCTCCTATACCAATATCCGGACTTATATCTAAGAAATATGCCGAGTCAATAAAGGAACGAATCAACATGAAGAGAGCTACTCCTAGCAATGAAATATTGCCAGGAGACCCTGGTGCTCAGGAGGGAATTAATACAACTCATTTCTCTGTAATGGATAGCCAAGGAAATACGGTCTCTAACACTTACACGCTTAATTTTAGCTATGGGTCCAAAATCACTGTTCCCGGAACGGGGATTTTGCTAAACAACGAAATGGATGATTTTTCAGCTAAACCCGGAAGCCCTAACGCATATGGACTTGTTGGAGGAAAATTAAATGCTATTGCTCCTGATAAAAGGATGCTGAGCTCAATGAGTCCTACAATTGTGATGAAAGACGGGAGACCTTTTCTCGTTACAGGAAGCCCCGGAGGGAGTAGAATTATCACCACAGTGCTTCAAATAATCGTAAATGTAATTGATTTTAATATGAATATCTCTGAGGCTACAAATGCTGTAAGAGTACACCATCAATGGCTGCCAGATGTGCTGAATGTAGAAACAGGTCTGAGTGAAGATACGATAAACATCTTAAGAGAGAGGGGATATAAAGTTGAAATAGGAAGCACAATTGGTGCGGCAGAAAGTATTATAAAAAAAGGGGATTATCTCTACGGCGCTTCTGACCCTAGAAGGCCTGGCGGCTTAACGGCAGGATACTAGCTAGTTACTTCTAACATACGTTCTATTGATCTTTTTGCTTTAAGCGCTGTCTCGAGTGGAACTTTTACTTCATAAATCTCTTCTTCAAGAGACTGTAGAACCTTGGGAAGTGTAATCATTTTCATATATTTACAAAAAGCGTTTTCTCTTGCGGGATAAAATTGCTTCTCTGGATTGGCCTTTCTCAGTGGGTATAGCATTCCGGTCTCAGTCGCAATAATAAATTCTTTGGACGTAGACTCCTTAACATGCTTAATCATGCCCCCTGTAGAGAGAAACTTTACATTCCCATTGCCGTTACCATTTTCAGTGCAAGCAACGTTTTCAACCTGGTACATTAAATTTGTGGTGCACCCGCACTCTGGATGTATTATCATCTCTGCCTCAGGATGTGATTCCTGCATTTCATCTAAGTCCTGCTTTCTTATCCCAGCATGAACATGGCACTCGCCGGGCCAAATATCAATCTTTCTACCTGTTACTTTAGCGGCATATGCCCCTAGGAACATGTCAGGCAAGAACAGAATCTCTTTACCCTCTGGTATCGAGTTAATTATCTGTACGGCGTTTGCTGAGGTACAGCAATAATCACTCAGAGCTTTTACTTCTGCTGTTGTATTTACATAAGAGACAACAACTGCATTGGGATTTTCTTTCTTCCAGTCCTCTAGCTGTTCCGCATTAATGGTGTCAGCAAGTGAACAGCCGGCTTTCTCATCGGGAATCAGCACTTTTTTATCCGGAGATATTATTGAAGCCGTCTCTGCCATAAAATGTACTCCGCAGAAAATTATCATATCGGCTTGAGTCTTGGCGGCTTCTCGAGAAAGTGACAAAGAATCACCTATGAAGTCAGCTATGTCCTGGACTTCGGGAAGTTGGTAATTGTGGGCTAAAATCACTGCATTTTTTTGTTTTTTTAGCCTTTTTATTTCTTCTTCAACCCTTTTTCTATCTTTCATATATTTACATCAATCCGTAAAAGTTTAAGAAGATAATTATACCATATAGAGGGATATATCTAAAGCCGATGAGGAATGGGTAATAGCCCCAACAGAGATGTAATCAACCCCCGTCTCAGCAATATCTGTGATAGTAGAGAGGGTTATACCGCCTGAGGCTTCGGTAAGGGCCTTCTTGTTTATCATCTTAACAGCTTCTTTCATCATTGAAATATTCATGTTGTCTAACATGATAATATCTGCCCCTGCACTAAGGGCTTCCTTGACCTCATCAAGAGTTGATGTTTCGACTTCGATTTTAAATTCGTCTTGGTATTTTGAACGCACGATTTGAACTGCATTTGAAATACCGCCTGCAAAATTTATGTGATTGTCTTTGATTAAAACCAAATCATATAATCCGAAACGGTGATTCTGAGCTCCTCCTGCTAAAACCGCATATTTATCCAACACCCTGAGTCCTGGGGCTGTTTTCCTGGTGTCTAGTATTTTAGTCTTAGACCCTTTAACTGCATCTACATATAGCGAGGTAGCAGTTGCAATCCCAGACATCCTTTGTAAAAGATTGAGAGCCAAACGCTCCCCCGTAAGTACGGCACGTACTGTAGCTTTAATTCTTAAAATTTCCTGACCGGGCGTTACTCTGTCCCCGTCATTTGAATTTTGAGAAAAAGAAACCTCTGGGTCCAATTTTTGAAAAACTCTTTTTGCTACAGGGATACCGGCTATTACGCCATTCTCTTTAACAATTATCTGGGCTTCACATGTAGCATACGGGGGAAAAATTGTATCTGTTGTAATATCACCCGACCCAACATCTTCGTTGAGTGCATTTTTAATGATAGAGTCAATCTTATTCCAATCCATTTGAATATTATTCATGTCAATCTCAACTTAAACCGGCGCAAACGAAGGGTTCTTTCCCTTTGTGATTACTATATGATTTCCCCAACTCTTTTCTTCCTGAGGATAATCCTCTCTTATATGTACCCCCCTTGATTCCTCTCTAATGAGTGAGGAGCGTGCAATGAGGAGTGATACGTCAATCACCATTTGAAGCTTAAGTCTATAGTACCCTGAAAATTCCCCTAGAGATTGTGAAATCTCCTCTATCTTATTTATGGCACTTTGAACTCCTTCTCCAGTTCTCACAATTCCCACATCACTGTTTAACACCTGTGATATAGTTTTTTTATATTCTAGCAGTGCCGTTGATTGAGACTCTGAATATTCAAAGTCCAATTCACCTATATTAAACTCAGCTAGTTCAGGCGATTTATGAGCATCCTCATTTAAAATTTGCAGTGCCCCGTCTACTGCTCTTTTTGCAAACACCACACACTCAAGGAGTGAATTACTGGCCAACCTATTAGCTCCATGCACCCTCGTGCAGGCAACCTCTCCGCATGCAAACAATCCTTTTATGTTTGTTTCACCGTAAAGCCCTGTCCTAACACCACCTATCGTATAGTGGGCTGCAGGGGCAACCGGAATCAGATCTTTAGTGACGTCGACTCCATTATTAATGCAGAAATTATAGATGTTTGAAAATCTTTTTATGATATAGTCTGATTCTATATGCCTTAAGTCCAAATAAACGTTGTTATCGCCGGATTTATTCATTTCAAGAAATATCGAGCGAGAAACAATATCCCTTGGGGCCAGCTCTGAATACTCGCTATACTCAGTCATAAATCTTTTCCCTTCATTATTTAATAGATATGCCCCTTCTCCTCTTAGAGCTTCGCTGATGAGAAAACTCTCTCCATTTTCGCTATAAAATGCTGTGGGATGAAACTGCATAAACTCCATATCTGTAATCTCAGCTCCAGCTTGATACGAAAGGGCTATCCCTTCTCCGACTGAACCTTTGGGATTGGTAGTTCTTTTATAAAGAGCCGAGGCTCCTCCAGTAGCAAGTATTGTGGACTTAGAATATATTAATGAAGGTGTGAAATTTTGGTCGAGAACTAAAGCTCCGAAACAGTTCTTATTGTCTGACAAGAACTTAATTACTCCGGTATTTTCAACTTTTGTAATCGAGGGATTTTTTTCAACAGCGGCAATCAGAAATCTTACCATCTCTCTGCCAGTTGAGGTGCATCCTGCGTGAAGAATACGCCTTTTCGTATGACCCCCCTCAAGACTGAGCTCAAGACCACCTTCTGCTGTATCAAATTCCATGCCTAGAGCTATTAAGTCTATAACCCTGTCTCTGCCCTCTTCAACAAGAATTTCAACTGCTTCCCTGTTGCAAAGCCCCCTTCCGGCTCTGAGCGTATCTTCGATATGAAACCAGGTTGAGTCCTCTGGATCCATAGCTGCGGCAATGCCGCCCTGCGCCCAGAATGAATTGCTTTCCTCAATAGTCGACTTAGTGAGTAGTATTACTTTACCAAACCTTGATGCATAGAGTGCCGCGTAAAGGCCTGCTAAACCGCTTCCGATTATTAAAAAATCTGTTTGGATTTTGACTAAGTCCTTTTTGTTCATGTTATTAATTGTAGAATCTAATTTATTGATATGAAGAATGTTGTATGGACTCGAAGCTATAGTAGTAATTATCCATTAGCGATTGCATTAAAGATAGCAGCTTTTATATCCTCAATGGTTTCTTTGTCGGTGATTTTCTTCCCCTTATTGTCCACAACATAGAAAGCGTCAACAACTTGGTCTACTTTTGTAGAGATTTTTGCATATCCAATAGAAAGATTAAGCTCTCTTATAGTTTTAGTGATGTCATACAATAACCCACCCCTATCATATGTATAGACATCGATAACTGTAGCTTTATCAGAAGCTTCATTGTCCACTTCAATACGAGTTGGATACTGAGGTACAGTTTTACCGTAAAGGGATCTGTCTTTTTTTCTCCTAGCAACAAGCTTTTCTAAATCAAGCTTTCCTGACAAAACACCGTTTAGGTTATTGTCCAGCTTTTTGCACAATGCATCTTCCCCGCCACTAGACTTACCGAGTCGGTTCACATAAAAGACATCCAATATCCTTCCGTCTCTCCTTGTAGCGATTCTAGCTCCCAGGATATTAAAACCGCTCGCTCTAATAACTCCACAAAGCCTTGAAAATATTCCATGCTCATCCTTTCCCCAAATGGTAAGCTCATCGAATTCCTGATTAGGGAAAAAGGAGAGATCAAACCCAATTACTCCTTTGGATTTATCTATAAATTCAACATGACTTGCTATTTTCCTAGGAGAAAATCCTAGAAAATATGAATCAGGCATTTTAGACAGGATAGACTTAACATTTCTCTTAGATACTTTCTTATCTAATTTGCCAATAACGTCTTCAGTTACCCTCTTTAGACGCTCAGTAGGTTCTTCTTTTTTGAATTCTCCCTGCGCTAAGATATTCACAGTTCTGATATATAGTTCTTTTAAAAGCATTCCCTTCCAGTTGGTCCACACATCAGGTCCTACAGATCTGACATCTGCAAATGTTAAGAGATAGAGTAAAGACAGTGTCTCTAAGGTTTTGACTGACCTTGCGAATCTTGCAATCAAGCTAAAATCATGAATATCACGCCTCTGTGAAAAATGGGTCATTATTAGGTGGTGCTTAACTAGAAATTCCAGCTGTTCGCCGTCTACTCTGGTCAAACCCATTCGCTTAGCGATTTTAGGTATCATTGCGGCCCCTTTCTGAGAGTGGTTCCTTCCCTCTCCTTTCCCCATATCATGAAATAGGCAGGCAAGATAGAGAACATGTCTCTTCATCAATGATTCCGCAGTTTTTGTTAGCAAAGGAAATTTTTCATCATTTTTATAGTTGATCAGGTTTTCAATTTCCCTTACCATAAATATTGAATGCACATCTACAGTGTAAACATGATATGCATCATGCTGCCCCATACATACTATTTTGCCAAATTCAGGAATAAAATACCCTAGAAGCCTGAGTCTATTCATTTCAAATAGCGTATCGGCAACATTTTTACCCTTTTTAAGAAGCCTTAAGAATGAAGCATTGAATTCAGGGTTACTTCTAACACTTTCGTCAATTGTAGTAAGGTTTACATTTTCTCTAATCAATTCTATAAGGTGGGGATTCATTCTTAGATCGTGTTTGTCGGAATATTCAAATGCTCTCATCAAATTGGCAGGATCATCTTTAAGAATCTCCGCACTAGAAACAGATAGCATGCCGCTCTGAATTATAAAACCATGATCAAGATAGACTGTTTTGGGAGTACGGATCTTTGCTCTGGGCTCTATCACACATCTCTCGATCAGTCTTTTTGACTGCTCTCTTATTTCATTTGCCCTTAAATAATAGATCCTCATAAATCTCTCTACTG
Organism: Thermodesulfobacteriota bacterium; assembly: GCA_040880385.1. Taxonomy (GTDB): domain Bacteria; phylum Desulfobacterota_D; class UBA1144; order Nemesobacterales; family UBA2774; genus CR02bin9. The sequence continues at coordinate 19,768 of JBBDIN010000090.1, forward strand.
CGGAAATCTCGGCATTCTTAAAACCCAAAAATCTTGCAATTTTTTCTTGAAACTCAAAGCCAAGCCTATCCTCTCTTCTTTCAGCCAGGTAGTGCAGCTCAGATCTAATGAGGAGAAGAAAGTTTAGTCCTTTTTCAAATGTCCTTAACTCTTTTTCTAGTAGTACTCCCTTAGGAAGTAGATCATCGAAAGTTTTTACTTTAAACTTGGCCTGTGCTATCCAAAGGGCGTAATGAATATCTCTGAGGCCTCCCTCACCCTCTTTCACATTGGGTTCAATAAGATAAATTGACCTTCCGAATCTATTTATGCGTTCTTCGTTTTCTTCAATCTTTTTTTGAATAAATTTTGAAGAAATGCTTGGCATGAGATCGTTAAACAGCTTGGATTCTAAGTTTTTATAAAGCTCTTTATCACCAAAAACAAGACGGCTGTCGAGAAGTGATGTTAGAATCGTGGTATCCTCCTCCAAGTCCAGACAAAGCTCCATACATTCGTCAATTGTTCTGACTGAATGGCCGACCTCAAAATTCAAATCCCAAAGTAAATAAAGTAATTTTTCAGTAATATCTTTTGCAAAAGACTTATTACGTGGTTTGTAAAGAAACATCAGGTCAATATCTGAGTATGGACATAGCTCATTTCTTCCATATCCGCCAAGAGCGACAATAGCCACATTTTTTAAGTCCTTAAAACCTTGCTGGACTATGGCTTGTCTTATTAACTTATCGACAATTTCAGTTCTTTTTTTGGCTAAGATGCTCCCGGATAAAGCCCTATCACGCTTAGCTTTTTTGGTATGGAGCTCTCTTAACTCGTTTTCTTTACGAATAAGTCTGAGCTTTATATTTTTGCTTAGCCCACTGGCTTCTAAGGCTAAATGGTCTGATTTATTCATAACTATCTCTAATTAATATTATAATTTTACGCTAATTGATAACCCATCTCTAATTGGAACGATTGTTGTATAAAACCCCTTATGCGACATCAGAAGTTTGGTAAATTCTCTTACACCCTCTGTAGCAGGTGATTTATCCTCAGATATCACCCTTCCATGCCATAAAACGTTATCTGTAATAAATAATCCGCCGGTTCTGAGTTTTTTATATGCTTTATCTATTACCTGTGGATAATCTTCTTTCTCTATATCATTAAAAATAATATCAAACTCCCCTGAACTTTCGTCTAAAATCAAAGCACCATCCCCAAAGTGTATATGGATTCTTTCCTCAAATCCTACAAGTTTAATGAAATCCTTAGCAATAACTATATTGTCCTTTGATAGATCAGTGAAATATACTTGGCCATCAATACCCACCGCTTTAGCAAACCAATAAGCGGAATAACCAAAAGCAGAACCAAGCTCAAATATTCTTTTAGCATTAATAGTAATCGCCAACTGATAGAGGAAACTTCCAACTTGGCGACCGACAATGGGAATATTCTTCTCCCTTGCCATCTCTTCCATTTCAGAAAGTATATCGTCTTCACTGCTAATAATGCTGTCTAAATAAGCATCAATTCCCGGATTAACTATATCGATATCTATTTTGTATGCGCTCTCTATTATTTCTTAAAATCTACAAAGGTTTCTTTAAAGTTGCCGCGTTGATTCTCAACCCTCGCCATCACAAAAAGTAAATCCGAGAGGCGGTTTAAGTATACAAGAACGTTTTCTCCAATTACCTCTTGTTCCATTAGTTTAACAACTTTTCTCTCTGCTCTCCTGGACACTGTTCTTGCGAAATGGAGGTATGATCCGCCGATATTGCCGCTTGGAAGAATGAATTCTTTAAGAGGCTCTAGCTCTTCTAGGAATTTATCAATTGCAGCTTCCAGATTCTTGACACTCTTGGCACTTACTCTAGGCACTTCTATATCCATGGGGCTAGCCAAATCTGCGCCCATAATAAAAAGATCATTTTGTATGTTTACAATTAATGAGCCGATCTCTTCATCCACACCTTGAGAGCGTACAATCCCAAGCACAGCGTTTAATTCGTCCACGTCCCCGTACGAATCTACTCTGAGTGATGCTTTGCTGACTCTTTCTCCACCGACTAAAGACGTAAGACCCTTATCGCCAGTCTTGGTATAGACCTTTGTTATTCTCGTTTTTGCCATTATGGAATTCTAACCGAAGGGATAATACGGTTCAAACTTGTAGGCATAATCATAAATCTGCTAAAGTTTAATAGAAAGGGAGAAATTCTAATTCCTGTTAATTTAATAATAAAAAACTAGAATTTCCCCATATCAATATTTTAAGTTTATTCAAACTTATGCAGATTTCTGCAACTCAAGTGCTGTATCAACTAAATCTGTTATATGATTTTTTGGCAGCGCTCCTACAACTCTGTCTACTACAGCGCCGTCTTTAAAGACGATTAGAGTAGGGATGCTCCTTATCTCAAAAGCTGAGGGAGCCCCCGGATTTTCATCTACATTTAGCTTCCCTACTTTTAGTTTGTCGCCGTATTCTTCTGCAATCTCTTCAATAACCGGCGCTAGAGCCCTACATGGGCCGCACCATTCTGCCCAAAAGTCCACTAAAACCGGAGTTTCAGAATTGAGAACTTCATTTTCAAAATTTTCGTCATTCAAAGCTATTATTCTGCTCATTTTACACCCCCTAAGGTGATAAGCTATTTACTAACTTAGATAATGATCTAACCAAAAAGGATTCAAGAGTATTTTAAACTCAATTTTCCCTGTATCTGTTATTTCTAATAGAAATTGTTATCAATCTATTCTAGATTCTATATGCTATACTAAGTTAAAATTCACCAATCAGGGATTAATGTAATGGAACTGCCGGAACTAAATCTAAAAGACGTAGCTAATCTTGAAAATTTTTCAGGAGTTGTACCACTATTCCCACTTTCTTCAGTGGTATTTTTCCCAAATACTCTACTCCCACTGCATATATTTGAACCCAGGTATAAAGAAATGATAAATACCGCTTTAAATAGTGAGAAGATTATTGGCATGGCTCTGCTTAAGCCCGGCTGGGAAACTGACTATTATAAAAATCCTGAGGTATATGATGTAATCGGCATGGGACGAATAGTGAGCTCTGAGGTGTTTGAAGATGGAAAGATTAATATTGTTCTCTATGGACTAAAAAGAGCGAAAATAATAGAAATAGTAAAAGACCTGCCCTACAGACAAGCACTGGTACATATCATGGACAATGAATATGATACGAACAATGAGACTTTTAGAAGTAAGATAGAAGAGCTTATTTATAAATGGAATCTATACCTTGATGACGAGCAGAAATCTCATAGAATAAATATAAATACAAAACTTCCTCTAGAAAACCTTACAGACGCATTAGCAAGTCTAATTTTCCCTAACGTCTTTGATAAACAGAGACTTCTTGAAGAAACCAATGTTCAGAGAAGAGCTGAAATTATTATTAATGACTTGCAGACTAGGCTCGAGATGATATCAATAACTTCTCAGAAAAGAAGTGGGATAATAAATAAGAGAAATCTCAATTAAATCAGCGAGGTAGAAGAAAGTCTAATACCAAATTATCTACATCTACCTGCTTTTCCCGCCAAAATCCATGACCAACTCCAGTGAAAACTTTTAATTTAGAATTAGGAATCTGCTCAACAAGTACTCTTGAGCGCTTAGGGGATGCTATCAAATCAGTTTCACCAAGTATTACTAGAGTCTCTGAAAAAATTTTGTTTAATAAATCAAGAGTATAATGCCCCTCACATGCGTAACTTTGCCCAATATACCCCTTAAGCACCTCGGGATCTTCAGGCAGTGATGACAGAATATCTTTAAGCGCCCCTAAATTCTCCTCGATATATTCTCTGTTATAGCCAAGATACAGAGACATTAACCAAACCGCCTTGGTACCTACTTTAGTTGCAATTTCTCTCCCCAT
>JBBDIN010000091.1:0-23349 GCA_040880385.1 Thermodesulfobacteriota bacterium
CCTCATTCTTCGAGCCTTTATATAAAGGGATATGATCGGCAAGGGGCTCATTGGCTATTACAATCCCGGCAGCATGAGTTGAGGAATGCCGCACCATGTTTTCAAGCGGCCTGGCTAACTCGATCATTTCCTGTAGTTGCGGAGAGCTTTTTATTAAGTCTTTTAGTTCTTTGACCTCTTTAATTGCTCTGTCTATGCTGAAAACTTTTCCTCTAAATGAGGGGATTAGTTTTGAAACCCTATCTACATCCGCATAAGGAATCCCAAGCACACGGCCGACGTCTTTAACAACTGCCTTTGCAGACATTGTTCCGAATGTCCCAATCTGAGCAACTTTATCTGCTCCGTACTTTTCTGTTACATATCTTATTACTTCATCTCTTCCTTCACCGCAGAAATCTATATCTATATCAGGCATGCTGATACGCTCAGGGTTAAGAAATCTCTCAAAAATCAGATCATATGGTATTGGGTCAACTTCGGTAATACCAAGCACATATGCTACTAAGCTGCCAGCAGCGCTTCCCCTACCAGGACCAACCGGTATACCGTTTGATTTAGCATAGTTTATGAAATCGGCTACAACGAGAAAGTAACCAGGAAATCCCATCTCTAGGATTATCTTAAGCTCAGTTTCTAACCTGTCTGAGTACTCGTCAAACTTTTCTTCGGGTATTAGGCCTTCTTCTATTTTTTCTTTTAATTTCTGCCTTGAAAGCTCAGACATATATTCATCAAGAGATTGATCCCCTTCAACTTTGTATTCGGGAAGTTTGTATCCGGTGTGTTCAAACTCGAAGTTACAGCGCTTGGCAACTTCCCCTGTCCTCTGAATCGCATCTTCAAACCCTGCAAGATCACCAAGCATCTCTCCTTCTGATTTTAGGTAATACTGGTCACCTTGAAATCTAAATCTGTTCTCATCTTGAATAGAAGAGCCTGTTTGAATGCACAGAAGAGCGTCATGAGGCTTTGTATCCTCTTTACGCAAGAAATGACAATCATTGGTTGCAACAAGAGGTATCCCAAGTTTTTCCCCAACTTCCTTAACCTTCTTATTAACCCTTATTTGCTCAGCTAAACCTGTAGCCTGTACTTCAAGGTAATATCTGTCGCCAAAGATCTCTCTATACATAGCCGCAACATCTAGAGCTGCAGTCATATCTTTACTGAAAATTGCTTTAGACAGCTCACTGTTAAGACAGCCGCTCAGCACTATAAGCCCTTCGTTGTGTTTATCTAAAAGTTCGTGATCCACGCGCGGCCTTCTGTAAAAACCATCAAAATAGGCTGCTGTAACAAGCCTTGAGAGATTTTGATAACCCTTATAGTTCATTGAGAGAACTGTTAGATGGTGAGTTTTTCCCTCTGAAGCATTATCCGGGTTGATCTTGGGAGTTACATAAATTTCACACCCTATAATAGGTTTTATTCCAGTTTCTTTGGCTTTTTTGTAAAAGTCGTAGGCACCAAAGAGGTTGCCGTGATCTGTAAGAGCTACGGCTTCCATGCCAAACTCTTTGGCCTGAGGGAACAGGTCTTCAAATTTGATGGCGCCGTCTAGGAGTGAATATTGTGAATGAAGGTGAAGGTGAACAAATCCGTCTGACATTTAAACAAGTATAGCCAAGAAGATTTAATCTTAGCAAGGGGTTTAAAAAACATCATATGATTACCGATATTTAGAACCCACATTCTATAGGGTTCTAAAAAGGACTTATCGAAATTAATATTCCGTCTTGTTGAAAAGCATCGTCTAAAAAGTATATTAACCACTAAATTCAACAAAGCGTTTAAGCACTTTCTATATGTCATATGTTATTCTAATTAGTCTAATAAGTTGCTTATTATAATTGTGTGCAAGCGAAAGGAAGGAGGATTTATAGATAATGGAAGAAATATTTTCAATATTAAACAGCATTCCAAGTCCTTATTCGGACTTAGTAGCTGTTGCAGTCATTTTTATAATAATTGCAGCAATATCGTTCTTAATTGCATTTCTATTCGGCAGGAAAGCTCCCAAGCAAATTGAGGAAGTTGAAATTGAAGAAGTTGTAGAACCCCCTGAAGAAATTGCTGAAGATTTACCAAGCACAGAAGAAATAGTTGAATCTAAAGAGATAATTGAACCAGCGCCGGGTCAGGAATTTCAAACCCAGGCACCGGAAATAGCTGAAGAGATATCAGAAACAGAGGTACTCCCAGAGCAAGAAGAAGCAATAGTAGAGGAGATTGAAGAAGGGGCGGAAGAGGAAATTGAGCAGAGAGAAGAAGTCGATGAAAGTAAAGAGGGATTATTTACCAGGCTTCGCCGAGGTCTTTCCAAAACACAGGCCGGACTGCTGGGTGGATTAGGCGGAATTGTTTCAAAAAAAGAAATAGACGCCAATCTTTGGGATGAGTTTGAAGAGACTCTCATTATGGCGGATCTAGGCGTTAGCACGACTATGAAGTTAAGAGAGAATATAGAAACAAAGCTATCAAAGCAGTCTTTAAACAGCCCGGAATCGATAACCGATACTCTTAAAGAAGAGATTTTAGAGATTCTAAAGAGCGCCCAGGGGGCTCCCATTAACGCTAATGCTAGTCCTTTTGTCATAATGGTAGCGGGGGTAAACGGTGTTGGTAAAACAACCACAATTGGCAAACTTGCAAATAGGCTCAAGACAGAGGACAAAAAGGTTATGGTCGCTGCAGGAGACACCTTCAGAGCTGCAGCTATGGAGCAGCTTGAGGTATGGTCAAAAAGAGTCGGAACAGACTTTCTAAAAGGCCAAAGCGGGGGAGACCCATCATCAGTTGCATTTGACGCTGTAAAAGCGGCACAAGCGCGCGGGACTGACATTCTAATAATCGACACGGCTGGAAGACTTCACACAAAGGGAAACCTGATGGAAGAGCTTACAAAGATGAAACGTATTGTGGGACGTGAACTCGAAGGGGCGCCACATGAAACATTATTGGTGCTAGACGCCACGACAGGGCAAAATGCTGTGCAGCAGGCTAAGCTCTTTAATGAGGCTATTGGAGTGACCGGAATAGTACTGACAAAGCTAGATGGTACTGCAAAAGGCGGGGTGATAATTGCTATTGCCGATGAACTAAATATTCCTGTTAAGTACATAGGGATCGGTGAAAGTCTTAGCGACCTTAGAGAATTTAATGCGGAAGAATTTGTGGAGGCTCTATTTTATACAGGAGACGAAACTGTTCATTAATATCACTTTTAGCTTAAACACCTAACTCCATGAACATTCTTATCAAAATAGTAGAAAATGGATAACCACACTAAATACATGTCACTTGCCTTAAAGTTAGCTAAAAAAGCAGAGGGGATGACAAGCCCAAATCCTATGGTTGGCGCAGTTATTGTTAAAAAGGACAGGGTTATAGGACAGGGCTATCATAAAAAAGCAGGACTGCCTCACGCCGAGATTGAGGCTTTTAATGATGCTCTAAAAAAGAAGAATTCCGTTAAAGGTGCAGCCATTTATGTAACTCTAGAGCCTTGCTGCCATGAAAAGAAAAGAACCCCCCCTTGTGTTAAAACTATTATCGAAAAGAAGATATCAAAAGTATATGTCGCCATGCTTGATCCCAATCCCAAGGTCTCAGGAAATGGGGTGAAACTTCTAAGAGAAAATGGGATTCAAGTAGAAGTCGGTATCCTTGAGGACAAAGCAAAGATATTAAATGAGGCGTTTACCAAATATATAACTACTAAAAAACCCTTTGTAATCTTAAAACTTGCCGCTACAATGGACGGCAAAATTGCAGCATATACGGGCGATTCCAAGTGGATTGGCAGCCCAAATCAGAGAAAGTATGCACACCAACTGAGAAATAAAGTGGATGGGATCATGGTGGGAACTGAGACTGTTCTCAAAGACAATCCAAGTCTTAATGTTAGGCTAGGCAAAAAAACGACTGACCCTGTTCCGATAGTTTTAGACCGCAAGTTAAGAATTCCACTAGAATCTAACCTTTTAAAAATTCATGAATACTCAATCATAGCGACATCGGATTTATCAAAAACAAAAAAAGTTGAAAAACTTCAAAATCTGGGAGCGTCCATTCTACAAATCAAAGAGGATAAGAATGGCCGTCTCGACTTGAAAGAACTTATGACTAAATTAGGAAAACTTGAGATCATGAGCGTACTGATAGAAGGCGGCAGCAAGGTGGCCGCTTCAGCATTAAAAAGCGGTATAGTAGATAAAGTCGTCTTCTTCTATTCACCTAAGATTGTAGGATCTGAAGGGATTAGCATGATAGGAGAGCTTGGAATCTCTACTATTAAGAAATCCTTAGAAATAAAAAATACCAAGATAAAAAGAATCAATGATGAAATCATGATCGAAGGTTATTTATAGCACTTTCTTTAGCAGACCCCCTATAACGTGTTACAATCCTCTAATATATTATGGATAATAAGATGCAACAAAGAGTAGGCCTTTTCGGGGGTACTTTCGATCCGATTCATTTTGGACACCTTCGAGCTGCGGAGGAGATTAAACAAATACTTGAGCTCGATAAAGTTTATTTTATCCCGACCGCAATTTCACCTCATAAAGTAGATACGAATGCAACTCCTTCTTCAAAGCGGCTAGAAATGTTAAAACTAGCTATAGAAGGAAACAAATATTTCGATCTATCGGAATTTGAACTGAAATCTGAAACACCTTCATATACAATTAAAACTCTTGAGTATTTTAGTAAGATGGAACCCGCTCCTGAGCTATACTTTATTGTTGGCAACGAGCAGTTCGATCAGATAGACACTTGGAGAGATTACAAACGGCTTTTTGAGCTAAGTAATTTTGCCGTTATCACAAGACCGGGGTTTTCAGAACTAAGCTCAAGCAAAGTACCACTTGCGCTTAAAGATGATTTTCGATATTATAATTGTATAGAAAACGTGATTTCATATACTAACAAAAGAAAAGAGATTGTATTTATAGAGATTAAAGGAATTGAGATTTCTTCAACTGATATAAGAGCCTTTGTTAAATCAAAAAAATCCATTAAATATCTTGTACCGGATAAAGTACAAAAATTTATATTATCTGAAAAACTGTATGCTTAGGAGGCACCTAAATAGACTCTAAAAATAAAGCTATATCTGTTGCTCATGCAGCTTGGGAAAAGCAAGCTATAAACCCTATTTTGCTTGAAGTAAAAACTACTAGTGATGTTACTGATTACTTCCTTGTGTGTAGCGCCAATTCTGACCGCGGTGTAAAAACTATAGTTGAGAATATAGAACAGACGCTTAAAGATGCGGGGCAAAAGGTGATTGGAGTAGAAGGTTTCAAAGAAGGCAAATGGGTTCTTGTAGATTCAGCCGATGTTGTTGTGCACGTGTTTTATGAGCCGCTTAGAGAGTTTTATGATATAGAGAGTTTATGGATAGATGCACCTAGGTTAAATCTGGACTTTAAGGACAACCCCGCCCCCATTAAACCAAAAAGTTCCCAAGAAACATATAGATAGAGTTTTAATTAACTCAATCTATCAAAACCATATTAGAACCCATCAAAACTATATGATAACAACGGCAGTTGCCTTAGGAAGTCATAATATACTAATGTTTACAGTAGCTTACTGGCCTTCTTGAACACCGCGCCTTCTAATGAAAGCCGGTATTTCAAATTCATCATCGCCAACTTCAGGTGGGAGCTGTGTAACAACTTGCTGTAGTTTCTCTGCCTTAGCTGAGTTTATCCCGGTAGCTATGACAGTAAGCTGGACAGCTTCTTTGAAATCATGGTTAAAGACTAATCCGAAAATCAAATTTACATCTTTATGTGCTCTTTCTTTAATGTAATTACATGCTTCATTTAACTCTTCAATTCCAAAATCCGGTGAAGCAGTAACGTTCAACAAAATGCCTGTTGCGCCGTCAATGGAGATGTCTTCTAATAGCGGGCTTGTTATAGCAGCTTCCGCAGCTTCTATAGCCCTGTTGGGTCCTTCAGCATAGCCTGCTCCCATAAGAGCCTTACCGCCGTTTTCACCCATAATACTTTTAACATCGGCAAAATCCACATTGATGTATCCGGTTCCGGTTATTATGTCTGAGATCCCGCGAACTGCCTGATGAAGCACTTCATCCGCTTTCTTAAAAGCATCGAGAACGCTTACTTTGTGAACCTCTGCGAGCCTATCATTTGGAATGACAATTAGGGTATCAACTTCTTTATCCATACTACTAATACCCTCTATTGCCTGTCTGTTTCTTTTTGGACCTTCAAACCCAAAAGGTTTTGTTACAACTCCAATCGTTAAAGCACCAATTTCTCTAGCGGCTTGCGCAATTATTGGAGATGCACCAGTCCCGGTGCCACCGCCCATACCGGCAGTGATAAAGACCATATCAGCACCTTCAAGAGCCTCTGCAATCTTTGCCTGATCTTCTATTGCAGCTTCTCTGCCCAAATTCGGGTTTCCGCCAGATCCTAACCCCTTGGTTGTTCTGGTACCTATCTGTAGTTTTGTAGGAGCAAGAGATTTTCTGAGATCTTGCGCATCTGTATTAGCAACTACAAACTCAACGCCGTTAAGACCCCTTTCTATCATAGCGTTAACAGCATTGCCTCCGGCGCCGCCAGCTCCTACGACTTTAATTTTTGCTTTTTGTTCCACATTTATATCTTCAAGTTCAAATTTGGCCATAACCTATCATCCTCCTGCAGTATGTATTATTTCATTGTAACCTAAAAAAACTCTTCAAACCAGTGTTTCATGCTATCAAATATTTTTTTAAATACATTTTCATCTCGAATGCGGAGTTTTTTATCCCCCTTATACCCCGCACCGTAAAGAACCAGTCCAACACCGGTTGAGTAAACCGGGTTAGCAATTATATCCGTTAACCCCCCCACAGCGGTTGGAATACCCATTCTAACAGGCATTTCTAGCACCCTCTCGGCAAGCTCAACGGTGCCATTCATAATAACAGTACCGCCGGTTATAACAACACCGGCAGGGACTAATTCTTCATAACCTGATTTTTGTATTTCATTTTTAGCCAAAGCAAATATTTCTTCCATCCTAGGCTCAATAACCATAGCAAGATCCTTTCTGGAGACCTTTCTGAAATGTTTACCGCCTACGCTGGGAACTTCGATTTCTTCTTCTGGGGAAACGAGCTCTGCCAATGCTGTGCCGTGTTTTTCTTTTATCTTTCTTGCCTCAGCAAGTGGAGTTGATAAACCCAGGGCAATGTCCCGGTCTATATTATCCCCTCCAAGAGTTACATTTTCGGTATACCTTATGCTACCGCCTACAAAAATGGCTATATCGGTGGTCCCGCCCCCGCAGTCAATAAGAACTACACCAATTTCTTTTTCATCCTCTGTAAGAACAGCCTCACTCGATGCCAGCTGTTCAAGCACAATATCAGCTACATCCATCCCTGCCCCATGTATGCACTTCACTAAGTTCTGAGCCGCGGTGACCTGTCCTGTAACTATATGGACTCTTGTTTCTAGTTTGATTCCATAGATTCCGACCGGATCTTTTATTCCGGCTTGGCCGTCTACAATATATTCTTGGGGGATAACATGGATTATTTCTCTATCGGCGGGAATCAATACGGCATTAGCTGACTCTATAACCCTGTCCAAATCACGCCTAGCCACTTCACGCTCTCTAATTGTGATCATCCCGTGGCCGCTGATACCTTTGATATGACCGCCGGCAATACCGACAAAGACGGTTCTGATTTCACATCCAGCCATATGCTCCGCTTCTTCTACAGCATTTTTGACTGATTGGATAGTGTTTTCAATATTAACTACAACCCCTCTTTTAAGACCAAATGAGGGGTATATCCCTACACCGATAATCTCTACCTCTTCAGTCTGAGGATTTAGTTCTCCAACCATGGCACAGATCTTTGTTGTGCCAATATCCAACCCTATTATTAAGTTTTGTTCTTTACCCATCTTCTTCGGTATCTGTCTTTACAACAGGCAAATCAAAATTAACCACACCCATATTATCCGAGGTTATATTAATATATTTTTCCTCAATGCCCATTATTTCGGCATGAGTAATGATTTTTTCAACCTTCCGCCACTTATTGACAATATTTTTAGTATCGAATTCGATACGTTTTTTATCAACTGTAAATACATCAATCCCGTATATTGAATCAAGGTGGACTTCAGAAATGTTGCTCCAGTTAAGAACTTCACTTACTGAAGATAACTCCAATAACTGTATTGCCTCTTTTACAAGATCGGGATCGTTTATACCTTCGCCTATCAGAACAGGAAAATCAAGACCTTCATCAAAATTTGCAGGCCCAAGACGCTTGCCTTTCTTATTTATGTAGAAAAGCTTTCCATTTTCATCAAATAAGAGACAGTATGATTCTTCCTCATTTATTTGAATATTAACTTTCTTTGGGAACTCTTTTGTAACAGATACGCCCTTTACCCAGGAATTCTTTAATATGTTTTCCTCAACTGAATCTTCAAAAAAGAAAATGCTGCTCTCGCCCTGCCTTAAACCAGATCTTTTTAGAATTTCTTTTTCATTTATCTTTGTATTTCCACTAATGTTAATCTCTTGCACGGTGAAAACTCCAAGGTGAAGAGTAATGTATGCCGATGCAACTAATGCAATCAGCACTAATAATACAGAGAGGATTTTGATATATTTGAGATATGAGAAACTACTTTCTTCGTTATTTTGTTCGTTCACTTTTCTTGGTTTCCTATAACTCTTACTTCTGTCTCGAGCTTAATTCCTCTTATAAGTAATGCTTCTTTCTTTGCTTTCTCTATTAGGTCTAAAACATCGCTTGCCTTTGCATTCCCGGTATTGACAATAAAGTTTGCATGGAGATCAGAGAACTGAGCGCCGCCGATACTAAATCCTTTTAACCCCAGCTCTTCAATCAACTGACCGGCAGCTATGTCGGGCGGATTTTTAAAAATAGAGCCGGTATTGGACATTTTAATTGGCTGAGTCGAATTTCTTTTAGCCATGTATTCTTTCACGCTGCGTTCGCTTTGTAGAGTGTCTCCATATTGTAATTTAAAAAGTGCTTTAGTCACCACACTTCCCTCAGGCAAGTTGCTCTTACGATATTCAAATTTAATCTCGCTTCTTTTTAGAGCAATTTCTTCTCCACCTAACCATATCCAAACCGTATCAACTACGTCTTTAATTTCACCATTATTTGCCCCCGCGTTCATGAAGATTCCCCCACCCACTGTACCGGGGATTCCTGCAGCAAATTCAAACCCGGTCAATCCTGCTTTAATTGTCCTATTTAATATTGTGCCAAGTATTACGCCTGATTCAGCAAGTACTTTGGTCCCCTCAACTATCTCCATTTTTTTCAGTTTCTTAGTTGAGACAACAACTCCTGAAATACCTTGATCATATACAATCGTGTTGGAGCCCTCTCCTAAGACAACCCATGGTACATTTGATGCTGACAGAATATTAATCAGCTTTATAAATTCATCATGATTATTGGGTTCTGCGACAAGATCGGCCTGACCACCCACTCTGAGCCAAGTGTATTTTTTCATCGGGTAATCAGGGCTTACGTTGCAGCCAATATTTTCAATTTGATGAATCAAATCTTTCACCGAAGCCCCTCAACTATCTTTTCTCCAAAAGCCCAAATATTTCCTGCACCAAGAGTTAAAACGATATCATTTTGCTTGAGGTCAGCTAAAACTGTTGAGAGCATATCCTCACCATTTAGATATCTGACATTTTTACCGCCTTTATCTATTACAGACTGACATAGTATTTCAGAAGATACTCCATCAATCGGATCTTCGCTTGCAGCATATATATCCATTATATAGAGCATATCTGTGTCAACAAGTGCCCGGGCAAATTCATCAAAAAGCAGTTTTGTTCTGCTATATCTGTGAGGTTGGAAGATAACAACTACTCTACCGTCATGAGATTCTTTTATAGCGCTTAGTGTGACTTCAATCTCACTTGGGTGGTGTGCATAATCATCTATTACAGTTATACCCCTTTGCTTACCTTTAATTTGCAATCTTCTATCTATACCTCTAAATTCAGATAACCCTTTGCTTGTATCCTCAAAACTCATCCCGAGTTCCATGCCTACAGCAATTGCCGCAAGCGCATTTTGAGCGTTATGCCGACCTGGGACATGCAGGGTTACAGATCCAAGATCAGCACCGTTTAAATACACATCAAATTTAGTCTCAAAACCAGAAATCTTTATATCTTGCGCTCTTAATTCTGCTTCTTTATCAAATCCATAGGTTATAAATCGCTTTTTAAAATTTTTGGAAAGCTCTTTAGTCCTTGGACAATCTATGCATAAAACCGATAGGCCGTAAAACGGTATCTTGTCTAAGAAAGCTATAAAAGCATTCTCTAGTTCATCCATATTTTTATAGTAGTCCATATGTTCTTCATCGATATTAGTAAGAACAGAAATAACTGGAGATAGTTTTAAAAATGAACCGTCGCTCTCATCAGCTTCGACTACCATAAAGTCTCCGCTTCCAAGACGCGCATTAGTGCCCATGGTCTTCACTTTCCCACCCACAACAATAGTAGGGTCTAATTTCCCGTAAGATAGCACTGCTGCAGTCATAGAAGTTGTTGTTGTTTTACCGTGGCTTCCGGCAACTGCTATGCCGTAGCGAAGCCTCATAAGCTCTGCCAACATTTCTGCTCTTGGAATAACCGGGATATTGATTTCTTTGGCTCTTAGTACTTCGGGATTATCTGACTTGATAGCCGAGGATGTCACCACTACACCCGCCCCTTCAACATTTTCGGCGCTGTGCCCTATAGTTATCGTAGCACCCAGGTCTTTGAGTCTTTTTACAGTTGACGACTGACCTATGTCCGAGCCGCTGATTTCATATCCGATATTGAGCAATACCTCAGCTATACCACTCATCCCAATACCGCCTATACCAACAAAATGAATCCGCTTAATCTTTCCGTACACTATTTATCTCCGGCTAATTTATATAGTTCATCTACTATCACTTTTGAAGCATCTGGCTTACCTAACTTTCTTGCACTTACAGACATAGTATTTAGTTTGTCTTTGTCTAATAGCTTGGTCAATGTGTGAGCCAATTTTTCAGGAGTTGCGTCTTTATCTTCAATAAGCTCTGAAGCCCCTTGTTCTTCCAGAATTTTTGCATTTTCAAGCTGATGATTATGCGCAGCATAGGGAAAAGGAACCAGTATTGAAGGTTTTCCAAGCGCAGTAATCTCAGCAATTGTTCCAGCCCCAGCCCTTCCTATAACTAGGTCTGATTTACTGTATGCAAGAGCCATATTATCTATAAATGCTAAAACCTCCGCCTTAACCCCATTATCCTTGTATAAATTCTTCACATAATCGAAGTCTTTTTTGCCCGTTTGGTGAATAATAGAAATGTTATCGTGATCAATCCTAGAGAATGCTTCGGGAACTGCTCTATTTAGAGAATAGGCCCCCTGACTCCCGCCAAAAATTAGCACAGAGATGGAATCAGAATTTGGAGAATTATTAGAAGTTTGAAGGATATCTCTTCTGATTGGGTTACCTGTTATTAGAACTTTCTTTGATGGAAAATACTGGACACTAGAATCATATGAGGCAAAGATTTTTTTTACAAGTTTCCCAAGGATACGGTTTGTCATCCCAGGCACAGTGTTCTGTTCGCATATTGCAGTTGGCAGTCTGAGTATTACAGCAGCTAGAAGTAAAGGCCCTGAAACGTAACCACCTACTCCTAAGGCAACATCAGGTTTGAAGTTTTTTATAATTGATATGGAATCTATTAAACCTTTTAAAGCATAAAAAAAAGCAATTATTGTTTTAAATAAACCTCGCCCCACAAAACCTCTTGAGCTAATATGTTTTATTGGATAGCCCTTTTTTTGGAGCAATTCGTTCTCCATACCTTTTTGGGTACCAACAAAAAGGATTTCATCACCATTATTTCTTTCTGATATTTCATCGGCTATGGATATTGCGGGAAAGACATGCCCGCCTGTACCACCGCCGGCAATTATTATCCTCATTTTATTCCCGATCTAGAAACGTTGAGTATAACTCCAACTGCCATCAAACTAGTTATTAAGGAGGTCCCGCCGTAACTGATAAAAGGCAGTGTAAGACCTTTTGTAGGAAATAGACCTACCGCAACAGCCATGTTCATTCCTGCTTGAAGAGCGATAAGCACGACACAACCAAAAACTAAATAGCAGCCGAATAAATCAGGGGCTCTAAGCGATACGCGTAAACTCCTTACCAACAATACGACAAAACCCATTATTACTAACAGTACCCCTATAAAGCCTAACTCCTCTCCGATGATTGAGAAAATAAAATCTGTATGGGCCTGTGGCAAGAAAAATAGTTTTTGTGAGCTGTCTCCCAAGCCTGTGCCGTAGACCCCACCCAAGGCAAACGCAATAAATGATTGAATAGACTGATATCCAGCGCCAAGAGGGTCCTGCCATGGATCCAGGTATGCAGTAATACGTCTCATCCTATAGCCCTTGGTTAGAACAGCCACAATAAGCAGTGCAACTGAAACCAGGCCTAAAGGCACAAGGTATCTGATCCTGACTTCTCCTATAAACATCATGGAAAAGAGGACTGCAATCATTGTTGTGGCGGTACCAAAATCCGGCTCAAGTAGAACCAGAATCACATATATTCCAGCCACTAGAATATGTGAGGCGAATCCTACAACAAAGCTGTCGACTTTATCTCTTTTTTTAGTAAGTGAGTGTGCGAGATATAAAACTAATAAATATTTTGCAACCTCAGAGGGCTGAAAGCTAAAGACTCCCAAATCAATCCACCTTCTGGCTCCACCAACATCTTTACCAATTACAAGAACTGCTATGAGCATAGCTATACCCAGGATATAAGCCGGATAAACCAGCTTTCTAAAAACTCGGTAATCAACACTCATTACAGCAAACATGCCTAAGAGACCTAACGCGAGATACATTGCGTGGCGCTTAAGGTAATAATTAGGGTCTCCATAGTTCTCAATTGAGTAGACAGAACTAGTGCTGTAGACCATCAAGACCCCTATAGCAGTTAGAAAAACTGCTGAGAGTATAACGCCGATGTCGTAATTCCTACCTTTTGCGGGTTCAAATGTTTTTAACAATTTCTTTAAATTTCATCCCCCTATCTTCGTAAGAATTAAACATATCAAAACTTGAACAAGCAGGAGAAAATAAAATGGTATCTTCCGCTTGAATGTTATTCTTAGTTATTTGTAGTGCCTCTCTAAGAGAATCCGCAAGTTCACTGGGAACCTTTTCCCCTAACTCAGCTTTAATTCTTTGCTTAGACTCTCCGATAAGAATCATAAGCCTCACTTTCTCATCCACTAACTTTTTAAGAGGCTCAAAACTAACCCCCTTATCCTTTCCACCCGCTATGAGTATGATAGGAGAAGGGATACTCTCAAGCGCCCTCAGGGTAGCGGCAGGGCTTGTGGATTTTGAATCATTATAAACCTTAACTCCTGACAGCTCCCCGACGTATTCGTTTCTGTGCTCTAGAGGTTCAAAGTTATTGATTTCATCTTGAATCAGCACAGGATCGCAACCTAAAATAGCCGTGCCTGCTATCGCAGCCATCATATTTTCTATATTGTGTATGCCTAGAAGTTTAGTGGAACCTATATCATAATTATGATCCCTGAATGTTATTTGAGAGCCATTAAAACTAACGCCTTCTCTCGCATTACCATGAGAAAACGGCACTTTTTGTGAATTCACTTTTGGTAAATACTTTTTAATAACTTCATCATCATTGTTATAAATAAACCAATCATCCTCTGATTGATTTGAACAAATTTTCATCTTGGCCTCCACATATTCATCAAATGATTCGTGGTGGTCGAGATGATTGGGAGATATATTGAGTACTAGAGCTATATGGGGTTTGAAGTCCTTGATTCCCTGGAGCTGAAAACTGCTTAACTCAAGCACAAGGATATCGAACTCATCAGAATCCTCGGCAATCTGAATAAGAGGGGTGCCGATATTTGCTCCGAGGAAGACTCTCTTGCCGTTTCTTTCAAGAATGCTGGCTATCAAAGTAGATGTAGTGGTCTTACCGTTTGAGCCGGTTATGGCTATTATAGGCGTATCTATAAAACGCCATGCAAGCTCTACTTCACTTATTACCTCTATGCCTTGGGCTATGGCTTTTCTAACCTGAGGAATGCTAAATGGGACCCCTGGGCTAAGCACTATAGTTTGGGCCCAAAGAAAAGTCTCTTCTGTATGAGTTCCTGCTTCTACCTCTACCCCTTTTGACTGAAGCTCTTTTACAATTTCTTTTATTTTATCAATCGGTGAGCTGTCGCTAACCTTGAGCACTGCTCCTTTGTTGAGCAAAAAGTTAAGTGTATGCCGACCTGTTTTTCCAAGCCCGACGACAAGTATTTTTCGATCTTTAAGTTCCATTTATCTCTCTAAAAACAATCTTCATTTATACTAATTATGACTAAGTCTCTACCTGAGTTTGAGAGTCGAAAGGGCAAAGAGGGCAAGGACTAAGGATATAATCCAGAACCTAATAACTACTTTAGATTCGGACCACCCGCTTAATTCAAAATGATGATGCAGTGGCGCCATCTTGAAGACTCTTTTACCTCTTAGTTTAAAGGAAAAAACCTGAATAATTACAGATAGAGCCTCTGCAACAAAAATCCCGCCCACTATAATGAGCAATAATTCCTGTTTGATTATTAATGCAACTGAACCAATTGCTGCGCCTAGTGCAAGTGAGCCGACATCGCCCATGAAAACCTCTGCAGGGTGTGAATTGTACCAGAGAAATCCAAGACACGCCCCACCCACTGCGGCTAGATATACGGCAAGCTCTCCTCCTTGCGGAATGTATGGAATCTGAAGATAACTTGAGAATTCCTGATGTCCGGAGAGATAGGCAAAAACAATATATGTTGCCGTGGCTACCAATATCGATCCGATCGCAAGACCATCCAAACCGTCCGTTAAATTCACGGAGTTTGAAGCCCCTACAACAACCAATACTCCAAAAGGTATATAAAACCAGCTGAGATTTAATACTGCATTTTTGAAAAATGGGATAATTATGGAGGTATAGGAATAGTCGGTAGCTTCACTTCCGCTAACGACCATGCTAAATCCGTTTATTTCGCTTAATATCAAAGCAACAAAAAGAGTTCCAAAGACTATTTGCAAAAGGAACTTTACTCTTGCGCTCATCCCCTTACCTTTTGAGTACTTTAGCCAGTCATCAAGAAAGCCAATCAGTGCATAGCTAAAAGTAAAAAGAAGAACAGTCCACATCACCTGGCTACTAAGATCCACCCATAGAATTGTAGATATAGCTATAGAGATAACAATAAAGGCACCCCCCATAGTGGGAGTACCGGCTTTCGTTTTATGGCTATCAGGACCGTCCTCACGAATATTTTCTCTGAACTGCCTTCTGGCAAGGAATCTAATAAAAACTCCCCCCAATATTATGCTTATCAGAAATGCAGTTACACCTGCCCCGAACGAGCGGAAAGTTATATATCTGAAAACATTAAATATAACGAAATCCTCTTTAAGAAGATAAAGAAGATTAAACATTTTCCATTACTCCTTTGATAATGCTTTGATTACTTGCTCCATTTTAGAACCGCGAGAACCTTTTACCAAAACCAAGTCGTCTGGATTAGCTAAATCGATCAAGATTTTCGCTGCTTCTTCATGTATACTTACAATTACCGCGTCTGTAGAATTGCCATAGCCTTCTAAGATTTGATGCGCGAATTTACCGTACAAAATTACACTATCTACTCCACTTGAGGATAAGTATTTACCGATTTCCAGATGTTCATGCTCACTACCATCTCCAAGCTCAAGCATATCTCCCAATACAGCTAGGGTCTTTCCTGTGCCCTTTAATCTAACGAGTTCATCAATAGCCCGTTTCATCGAATCGGGATTGGCGTTGTAGGCGTCATTAATTATTTTAAAGCCATAAGGGGTATCCAGAACTTCAAGGCGCATATGTGTCGGCGAGTAGCTTGCCAAACCTTCCTGAATTTGTGAAATGTCGCATCCTAGAGACAGTGCGATTGCTGCCGCGCACAAGGAGTTCATGACGTTATGAAGACCAATACCTTTTATACTTATAGGAAATTCTTCGCCCGACACATTCATTGTGAACTTTATGCTTGAGAGATCATTAGATTCTATATCATGCGCTGTAATCATAGCGTCTTTGGAATTAATTCCATAAGTGATTTTCTGGCAATTTAGGCTGTTTGCTATTTTTTCTACCCGTGGGTCGTCAAGATTTACAACGAAAATGTTTCCCTCGTTAAAATTCTCTACCAACTCCCCTTTTGCTTTGGCTACGCCGTCCAGCCCTCCCAGTTTTTCTAAATGAGCGTGGCCTATATTGGTTATAGCTCCAATATCAGGACGAGCAATTTCAGACAATCTTTTTAGCTCTCCAAAGTCATTCATTCCAACTTCTACAACTGCAGCGCTGTAGTCTTTATTCAATTGAAAAAGGGTTAATGGCAGCCCAATAAGATTGTTGAAATTGCCGGTATTCTTTAAAGTATTGCGTTTTAAAGAGACTATACTCCAGGTCATTTCCTTTGTTGTGGTTTTTCCATTGGAGCCGGTAATTGCAGCGACTTTTAAATCTGGGAAGCTCATTCTCCAACTTGTGGCGAGAGCCCCCAAAGCCTTAAGTGTTGAAGGGACTTGTATCAGGACTTTACCATTTAAATCTTGTGATAAAGGGCTTTCTACCACAGCACCACTTGCACCACTATCAAAGGCTTGTAAGACAAAATCCTCACCGTTAAAATTGTCCCCTTTCAAAGCAAAAAAGATTTCATCTTTAATAATCTTTCTCGTATCCGTAGAAACTCCGCTAAACATACTAGCAGTCTTCCCTGAGAGTAATCTCCCTTTGGTTGAGTTAAGAATAAAATCTAGATCAATCATATTATTATCCAAATAACTAAATTTCTTTTAAGGCTTCCCTAGCAATTTTTCTGTCATCAAACGGGTGCTTAGTTGTACCTATAATCTGATAGTCCTCATGTCCTTTGCCTGCAATTAGAATCGTATCGTTTTTCTGAGCAGATCTTATAGCTTGTTTGATTGCTTGTGCTCTATCGGCTATTCGGTGATATGGCTTTTCTTCTTCGCCCGCTTGATAAACACCTTCTTCTATGTGATCTAAAATAATTTCAGGGTCTTCAGTTCTCGGATTATCCGATGTTACAATGAGCACATCTGAGAGTTCTTTGCCAATCTTGCCCATAAGCGGGCGTTTCGCATTATCACGATCACCGCCGCATCCAAATACTAGTATTAATCTTCCTTTAGTAAGAGGTCTTGAAGCCAGAAGGACATTCTTAAGTGCATCGGGAGTATGTGCATAATCTACCAGCACATTAAACCCATTCTCATTTGGAATCCCTTCTAATCTTCCCGGAACGGAGTCTATATTAGCTATGCCCTTCTCAATAACTTCGTTTGATGTTCCCAGTGAGCAAGCTGTTGCAACTGCGGCCAGAATATTTGATAAATTGTGCTCACCGAAAAGGGTTGATTTAATCTGTAATTCGCCCTTTGGAGTTACCACGTTTGCCTCGATACCGTATGCAGTTATGGTTGAAGATTGTGCATATACGCTAGCATTAGGATTTGTAATAGAATATGTAACAATGTTACCTGAAACATCTTCGACTAAGCGGACTCCAAATGGATCATCAATATTTATAATAGAATATTTCTCTTCCTTTTCGCTCTCTTCTAAAAACTCCGTGAAAAGCCTTTTCTTAACTTCAAAATAGTTCTCCATTGAGTCGTGATAATCTAGGTGATCTTGAGTTAAATTAGTAAAGACTGCTGAGTCAAAATGACACTGTGCCACTCTTTGCTTATCGATTGCATGTGAAGAAACTTCCATTGCCACAGTTTCTACTCCTGATTCCCTCATTTCTCTAAACATCCCCATAAGGTCTAAAGATTCAGGGGTTGTCATGGATGATTGGTTTATTATATCTGCGTAACGGTAATCAATAGTGCCTATTATGCCGGATTTCTTATTTTGATGCTGCCATATCGATTCCAATAAATAGGTAATCGTAGTCTTTCCATTTGTGCCTGTAATACCAACAAGTGTGAGTTCTTTTGTTGGATGTCCGAAAAAATTAGCCGAAACTCCTGCAAGCGCGGCTCTGGAATCATTAACTTGAACTACTGAAACTTCTTGAGAATTAATTTCCGGCAGCTTTTCAACAATAAGGACTTTAGCGCCGTTTTTAACTGCAGAATCAATGTAGCTATGACCGTCTGTATTTTCGCCTGTTAATGCTACAAATAAAAAACCCTTTCTAACCTTCTTTGAATCAAAAGAAACACCAGAAATATTTAAGTCGAAATTCCCTTTAAAATTTACAATATCAATATCATTTAGCAGTTCTCTAAGGATCATATTTGTTGTTTAAGCTCAATTGAGCAAACCGTTCCCTCTTTAATCAAATCTCCCGGCAGAGGTTTCTGGGTAGTGACAAATCCACTGCCTTTTACATCCACCTTAACTCCTTGCTCTTCTGACCATTTAAGAATGTCCCTAACACTCATGCCGCTAAGATCCGGCATTACCGTCATGCCGACAAGCTCTTTTTTGGGACTTACACCCATATGGAAAAGTACTTTTTCCGCTATTTGTTTGAAAATGGGGCCTGCTACTGAGCCTCCATAAGTTTTTTTTCTTGGAGCTTCTACAACCACTGCCATAACTATTTTAGGATCTTGTACAGGAGTGAAGCCAATAAAAGAAGCTATATACCTGTCCGAATAATAACCTCCGGACTTGGGGTCAGGAATTTGTGCTGTACCGGTTTTTCCAGCTACCGAAAATCCCGGGATTTGAGCTTTTTTACCAGTCCCGTCTTCTACTACGCTTTGTAGTATTTGCTTCATCTGATGAGAGGTATCATAGGATATAACTCTAGTAACAACTTCAGGTTTGTTTTCCGCAACTATATTACCTTCAGGATCTACTATCTTCTCTATCACATAGGGCTTCATAAGATATCCGCCGTTAGCAATTGCAGAAAGCGCTGTGACAACCTGGAGTGAAGTCACTGAAATACCTTGACCAAATGAAATAGTAGCTAGTTCTATAGGTCCCCATTTTCTGGGGCTTGCAAGCAGACCTTTGGATTCCCCTGGAAGTCCTATGCCTGTTTTTTCTCCGAAGCCGAATTTTTTTAAATATTTATAGTACGTATCACGCCCCATGAGCTCCCCAATCTTGGAGGCGCCAATATTGCTTGAGTACTTTACAATTTCTGACACTGTAAGGGTGCCCCGTGGATGTACATCTTTTATAACCGCAGAGCCGATTTTTCTTCTACCGTTCTCACAATTAAATTTGGAGCTTGGGTTGACTTTCTTGTCCTCTATAGCGGAAGCTGCAAGGAAGACTTTCATTGTCGAGCCCGGCTCATGCCCATACCAGATAGGAAGGTTTCTTCTATTTGACTCAGGAAATTTACTATATGAGTTTGGATCTATAAAAGGATACGAAGCCATAGCGAGTACTTCACCTGTTTCGGGATTCATTATTAGGGCCATGCCTTTTTCACCGCCCACCCCTTCTATCCCCTCTTTTAATTCTCGCTCGACTATATGCTGTATTTGAGAATCAATTGTAAGAACAATGTCGTTTCCAGAGCTTTCGTCTCTATCAATTTGCTGTATCTCATTTGGATCGCTTAAAATCTTATTCCCTCGAGCGTCCCTTTTTAACGTGATTTTTCTGGTCTTGCCAATTAGAGAGCTGTCATAGCGGTACTCGATTCCCTCAATACCTATAGAATCAAGATCAGTGAATCCGATTACTTGCCCTAGTAGAGTACCGTTGGGGTAAATTCTCTTAGGCTCTGGAATAAAGCCCAGGCCTTTCATATCAGAGTTTTGAAGTTCTTCTGTAGGTTTTGAGTCGGCAAGTCTTTTGATCCAGACAAAAGATTTATCTGAAGCCACTCTATTATGGATTCTCTCCTCAGGAAGATTAAGTTTTTCAGATAGAATCTTTGCTGTCTCCTTGGGATTTACAACATTCTTTGGGTTTGCGTATATAGATTTTATATCTATGTTTACAGCCAATTCCTTACCATTTCTATCAAAAATTTTCCCTCTTCTAGGAAGAAGAGTAGAAGTGCCTTGATGCTGTTTTCTAGCCATTTTGAACGCTCTCTCACGATCCAGAACTTGGAGTTCAAGCGCTTTTACTGAGACCATAGCAAAGAGTCCAATTATAAGAGTGGCAATTATAAATACTCTCCAGCGGGGTTTATCCAAATCCCTCGCTAGAGAAATTCTTTTTGTGCTTCTCTTTAGCTTCATTACTTACCCACTACTTTGTTTTTTTCGATATATATAATGTCTTCTTGCGTTGGAAACTTAAATCCTAACTGAGTAGCCGATTTTTCAAGCTTCTCTGGAGATTTCAGTGTCATAAAGTCTGATTGAAGTGTTCTATTATCTTTTAACAGATCTTCGGTTTTTTTCTTGTTTCTAGATATCTCGTATCCGAGGCTTAACTCTTCAACTTTGATTCGTACATAAACAAGAGAAAGCCCAATAGCTATTAATATCAGAACTATCATTCCTATGGATAAGATAGAACTGCCGGACTGCTTTCTTTCTTCTTTTCTAGATGCTTTTAGAATAGACATATCAGAGTTTCTCACTCACTCGCATTTTTGCACTTCTGGACCGAGGGTTATTCATTACCTCCTCTTCACTTGGAACAAGTGGGGAGCGGGTAATGATATTTATCTCGCTTTTTTTACCACATCCACACATTGGTAAATCCGGCGGGCATATACACGGAGAGTATAGGTTTTGAAATAAAGTCTTAACAATCCGGTCCTCAAGAGAATTAAATGAAATGAGAACTAATCTGCCGCCAGTTTTGAGAAGAGGTATTGCCTTACCAATAAACTCTTCTATGTTATCGAGTTCATGGTTAACGGCTATCCTAAAAGCCTGAAATGTTTTGGTTGCCGGATGTATCCTGGCAGGGTGAAATTTCTTGGGAATTGCCTCATAGACCATATTGGCTAAATCGGCTGATGTTGAAATAGGCTTATCTTCTCTCCTTTGTACTATACGTTTAGCAATCCTTCTTGACCACCTTTCCTCACCGTATACTTTTAGAACTTTAGATATTTCATCAACACTCCTCTCGTTAACCAAATCAAAAGCAGTAAACCTTAACCTAGCATCCATTCGCATATCTAAGCGTTCATCACGAATAAAACTAAATCCTCTTTGACTAGAATCAAGCTGAAATGAAGACATTCCCAGATCAGCAACAATTCCGTCTACTTCTTCTATCTCAAGGTCCAAAAGAACCCTGTCTATCTCTGAGAAATTGCTATTCCTAAAAACTACATTGCTTTTGTGCTTGGACAGATTATTACTAGCGATGGCAATAGCCTCTTCATCTACATCAAGGCCTATAATGCGGGATTGATAGTTTGTATGATCTAATATTGATTTAGTGTGTCCGCCCAGGCCTAGAGTTGCGTCGACATACAATCCATCTTCTCTAGTAATCAAGTTGTCTATAACTTCCTCAGTCATAACCGGTATATGGGCCGGAGCCTTTTGTTCTAAAATGGCATTTTCCACGGTCTTATAGTCCTTGTGCTGCAAGTATTTCCCTACTTTTTTTAAATTCTTCATATGAATTATCAGACTCTTCCTGTTCCCAAACCTCTTTAGACCAAATTTCAACCTTTGTTAGCATACCTATTAAAATTACATCTTTATCGATATGTGCATGATTTCTTAACGATTGAGGGATAAGGATTCTTCCCTGTCCATCCATCGGACAATCAACGGCGCTACCCATCAAGTATCGTAAAAAGGAAATAACTTCCTGTTTGAACTGAGGAAGCTCCGATACTTTTCTTTCAATTTCATTCCATTCCCTAAGGGGATATGCCGCCAGACATTTATCAAAGTTGGTAACAATGAGGATCTCACCGCCGTACTTCTCCCTACACACCTCTCTAAATTTAGAGGGTATGCTTATCCTCCCCTTGTCGGTCATTGTATGTTCGTATCTTCCACGGAACATGTTGCGCCCTCTTGTGCCACTTTATGCCACTATATAAAATTGTATTAACTTTGTCAAGTAAGTTTTCGTCATTTATCAATTTTTTTGTAAATACGGTAGGGTAAAATAGCACACTTTTTTAGGTGTAATTAAGGTATTTATATACTATAAACAAAGGTCGAGATTATAATACGGTTTTTTACTACTACTTTAATAATGTATTCTATAGTGCTGATATTAAACGACTTTCAGATCAAAACAGCTAAATAGCAAAGTATGAAGGATGCCAATTTATGCCACCCTGATCAACCAACTTTTATAGTAAAGAGGCTTATCTCAAGCAATAAGAAAAGAACAATCGGACAAAAACTGCAAATTAAGATATAATCTTCTTAAATTTTCCTAACCACACTCATATGCCTAATATATATATAAAACTTAAGAATATTTCTGAAACCGTTTACTTTCAATCGATTATGGGGACTTATTCGCATATTGCTTGGGTTAGGACCCAAGACCCTGCAAATGGGGTTATGCAAATAACACCCACTGAGGACCAGGTAGATCAAGTAATGGAAATTCTAGGTTATCTGAAAAATGAGATTGAGTTTGAAGAGGTAGACTCGATATAATATCTAATCAAAGTTGAATAACAGATGAAGCAACATGAACAAATAACCCGCTCTGCAGGCCTTGTCGGCTCACTTACTTTTCTAAGCCGTATAGCGGGCTATGCAAGAGATGTAGTAATAGCATATTTTTTCGGCGCTACGGCGTTAACCGATGCGTTTTGGGTCGCTTTTAGAATACCAAACCTACTTAGAAGACTCTTTGCAGAGGGATCTCTTACAATCTCATTTATACCTGTTTTCACCCAGTATCTGGAAACTAAGAATAAAGAAGAGGCTAAGAAGGTTGCAGATGCGGTATTTACTATTTTAGTATTCCTCCTAATTTTCATATCTATAGGCGGAATACTTTTATCACCATACATCATCAAGCTATTTGCTGCGGGGTTTGACGAAAGCACTTTTGAATTAGCTGTTTCCTTAAACCGAATAATGTTTCCATACATAATTTTTATATCTCTTACAGCTTTATCAATGGGCGTTCTGAATTCTCTTAGACACTTTTTTGCCCCGGCTTTCTCCCCGGTAATTTTAAATATTTGTATAATAGTTGCAGTTTTGTTTCTCTATAAGAACTTT
>JBBDIN010000092.1:0-21632 GCA_040880385.1 Thermodesulfobacteriota bacterium
TGAAAGGTAACGCCGTTATTACAACTCTTATGAGTAATATGGCGCTTGAGAGATATATTAAAGACCAGGGCGTAGAATTTGTTAGGACACAGGTTGGCGACAGATACGTCGTTGAAGAGATGAGGGCTCGGAAGGCTAATCTGGGTGGGGAGCAGTCAGGTCATATAATTTTTCTCGACCATACAACAACAGGCGATGGAACGCTCGCCGCACTTCAGGTGCTTGGGATAATGAGAGCAAAAGAAAAGACCCTCTCTGAGCTTGCCACAATCATAGATCTTTACCCGCAAGTATTATTAAACGTTAGAGTTGATAAGAAAAAGGAAATAAGCGATATTCCGGAGCTAGAAAAACAGATCAAGAATAATGAAATCAGACTAAACGGAAAAGGACGCATTAATATTAGATACTCTGGCACGGAACCAATCTCCAGAGTTATGGTTGAAGGTGAAGATGACGCACTAATAAAAGAGATAGCTTCTGAGCTGGCTCACACAATAGAAAAAGAATTAGGAGTTAACAATTAATGCCGAAATTAAATGTAAACATAGACCACGTAGCAACCCTCAGACAGGCAAGAGGAACCAACGAGCCAGATCCGGTATTAGCAGCCTATTTAGCAGAACTGGCAGGAGCGCACGGAATTGTGGTTCATCTCCGTGAAGACAGAAGACACGTGCAAGATAGAGATCTTTATATTCTAAGAGAAACTGTAAAGACCAAGCTAAATATGGAGATGGCCGCTACAACCGAGATGGTCCGCATTGCAACCGACGTTATGCCGGATATGGTCACACTAGTGCCGGAGAAACGTGAAGAGCTTACAACCGAAGGCGGCTTGGATATTGTCGGCAACAGAAAAACTGTTTCCAAAGCCGTAGACAAGCTCAAAGAAGAAGGACTGTTTGTGAGCTTATTTATCGATCCTGATGAAAAGCAGATTAAAGCGTCAAAAGAAATCGGGGCTGATATGGTAGAGATACACACAGGGTCCTACGCTGAAGCTGATAATGAAAAGAAAATAGAAAAGGAACTTAAGAAAATTGAATTGTCGGTTGGAATAGCGCTTGACCAAGAGCTCAGAGTGGCCGCAGGTCATGGTCTGGATTATCGAAACGTTGAGCCGATTGTATGGATTGAGGAAATTGAAGAGTTAAATATTGGACACAGTATAATTTCGAGATCAGTAATTGTAGGAATTGAAGAAGCGGTAAGTGAAATGCTTATCCTATGCAGCTAAAAGGCAACTTACATAGAATGAAATAGACCCCCCTAACCTTCACTACATCTAGGGCACTTGCCATATATCTCAAGCTTATGGTTTGCAACATCAAACTCGTTTAATTTTGCAACTTGATTTAGACATGATTCAATCTGCATGTTTGCAAACTCTACTATTTGTCCACACTCAGTGCATATCATATGATGGTGATGCTCGGTCTCAGACCTGATCGGTTCATATCTTGCTTTACCGTCACCAAAATTCCTTTCAGATGCAATACCCGATTCTTTGAATAACTTTAAGGTTCTATAAACTGTGGCAAAACCAATTGAGGGATGATTCTGCTTAATGTCTTCATAAAGCTCTTCTACTGTTACATGTTTGCCCATGTAATTGTTAAAAAACTCGTTGAAGATAGTATCTCTTTGTTTGGTTGATTTAAGCTGCTTTTTAGCTATGTAATCGTTAAATGTTTTTCTTCTTTCCATCTTTCTTTTAGCCACAGGAGTCATTATTAAGCCCCTTTACAATATTGATATTTAATATCAAGAATAAACTAAAGTGGAAAGAATACAAGGGGTGAATACTACTAATTGGAAATAATTACCACTTAAAGATAAGATCATGGATCTTTAATTTGCAGTAAAAGTTTATATGATAATTCGGTAGTGGGTCAGTTTGAATTTTAATCATCCTAGACAATCTCGGCTTAGTATGTAATAATTTATATATGCCTAACCGCTCAAGAAAGAACGATAATGATATAAATTTAATTGCTAAAAGAATTGTAAGCGAAACTACAGAAGAATCAACCGATAAAGAAACATCCGCAAAAAAGCCAGAGAAGAATCCTGCTGCTGTAGCACTAGGCAGGCTTGGGGGCTTAAAGGGCGGCAAAGCCAGAGCCAAGAAACTGTCTGCCAAGAAGCGTAAGGAAATAGCAAAAAAGGCGGCAGAAGCACGGTGGAAGAAAGATTAGTCTTTGTTTTCCTTCTTATTAGATTCATATTTGTTTAGCTGTTGAGACATAGCATTAATAAACTTTGGCATTCTATCTGCCGTGATTATGATACTTGCAATACAGTCAGCCCTCACGGTACCCCTCTCAATCATTTTCTTTTTATCTTCCTCGTCCAGGAGTATATCTTGTTTTAACTCAAAGAACGAAACCTTAAATTCATTTTCTATCTTTTGAACTGTTATGTTGGTTGCAAAACGACTAATTACATAATCAGGAATAATATATTCTATTTTTAATTCATCAGACTTCTTTTGTTTTGGTTTAGCTGTAGCCATAATTGTTCTCCTGTTGATTTTAACCTATCAAAGCCAACTCTTCATCTAAAGCCACCTCATCATAATATTTTGTAAATAAGTGACTTGAGGGTCTTGAACCACTGCTTATAGCTTCATTGTTTTCAACTCTTATCCCATCATAATCTGCAATTCTAAGAACATTGATTGGTATTTGGTCTATTTGGGCTTCTTTGTCTTCTAAAGCGAGGTCATATTCGCGAGATTTTGTTTCGAGGTTTTCTCTACTAAATTTTACTATATCCTCAATCTTCTCGGAGAAAGTATCGAATGATACTGTTAGCGTGACATCAAAGGCATCTTTAAGTTTTAATAAAGTGGAGATACTCCATTTGTTATAATTTACATTTTCTAATAAGGATATTCTAGATTGTTCCATTCCTGTTTTATCCGCTAATTTTTTTTGTGTCCATCCTCTTTCTTCTCTAAGAACTTTGATTTGTGTTGCAATGCTAGCATTTAAAAAACTGTCTACAAAAGCATGGGCATATTCTTTATCTTGAAACTCGTTTCTTAATCTTTGGGACAACTGTTTCATGTGAACACCTCTTTTTGTTTGGATTTTTAATTACTTCTTTTCTTCTCATACTAGCTCTTTCGGGAGCATCCTTTGGTACATAATCTACGTCTTTTTCAATTGCTCCAAATAATAGAGTAAATTCTTTTTTATATTGATGTTGTTTGTTTGCATCCGGCGTTGGACCCTTGCATAATAGTAAACGCAAAGCCATATCTTCGTTTATTACTATCTCGCTAATATGGGTTACTCTTGTATCTGTTAACGATTTCGGTGGCAATTGACCCGTTTGCTCCAACATTAATATCTTTTGATTTAAAGTACCCACAAGCCTTTTTTGTTTTTTAAGAAATGATGCTGTCCATTCCTTAATATCGTTTTTACCCCTTGCATCAATATAATCATAAATTTTCCATTCCATAATAGATTATAACAATATTATTATAGTGTCAAGTCTAGAAGGTTGACACTCGGATATAACAATATTATTATATTCCCCTTGTTTGTAGGTTTTAAATCATAATATATAACAAATAAATCAAAATATCTACTTGACTATGCTTGAGCGGTCAAGTATAATAATACTATGGACAGGTTAAGCAAAGATAAACAAAAACAGATAATAGCCGCACTGGTAGAGGGCAATTCCATAAGGGCTACGTCTCGTATGACCGGAGCTGCTAAAGGTACAGTTACAAAACTCCTAATCGACGTAGGTAGAGAATGTTTAGGCTATCAGAATAGAGTTATGAAAGACCTAGCATGTACTAATATCCAGTGCGATGAAATTTGGGCTTTCTGCTATGCTAAAAAGAAAAATGTACCAGAAGATAAAAAAGATAAATTTGGCTACGGTGATGTATGGACATTCACCGCTATATGTGCTGATACTAAACTTGTTCCCACTTGGTACATTGGAAACCGTGACTTAGAATCTGCAACAACCTTTATGAAGGACTTAGCTGGTCGTTTAGCTAACCGTGTTCAATTAACTACAGACGGGCATAAAATGTACTTAGATGCTGTTCCTACTGCATTTGGCAGGGATATAGATTATAGCCAGTTGATAAAGATTTATGGGAATAACCCTGAAACAGAAGTCCGCTACAGTCCTGCTGAATGTTCTGGAGTAAGAGCTAAAGAAGTTATTGGCTATCCGGAAGGTAGTAAAGTATCAACATCTTATGTAGAACGTCAGAATCTAACCATGCGTATGAATATGAGAAGGTTTACAAGGTTGACTAATGCTTTCTCTAAGAAAGTAGAGAATTTAGGTCATGCGGTTGCTCTGCACTTCATGTATTATAATTTTTGCAGGATACATCAATCTTTAAGATGTACGCCAGCTATGCGTGCTAAAATTACAGACAGGTTATGGGAAATCGAGGATATTTTAGATTTACTTCCAAACTGACCCACTACCGATAATTCTATTCAGTAAGCACATATAAGAAGAGCTTGGCCGGTGAAGAATTTAAGAATAATCTTGAGATAAACTACTTTTATTGATTACTTCCTTGCCATTATCAACCAAGTACTTGAAGGGAGATACACACCGTCAGCTCTTTCATATTTTTCATATGAACTCTTCATATCCTCACGAATTGTAGATAGTTTTTCCTGTCCAAGCTCCGCAGCTTCCCTGATTATTTCCCCGGAAGGACCAACTAATATTTGAAAATCTATCGCTTCCTCCATACTGGTACCAATAGGTATATGCGCATCGTTCCTCTCAAACAGCTCAATATTCTCAAATCCCGCCGCATTCATCATTGCTCTGGTAGTTTCTTCATGCGCTAGTGCAAACGGACCCGGACCACAGGTTTGCGCATTTTCACCCGGAGGTGGGAGATGTTTCAATGCAATTTCTTTTCCCATTCCCCAGCAAGGATTATCATCGATAGTCCTCCAGACAATCATGCATAGCTTACCGCCGGGTTTTAGGGTTTTATGAGCATTCTTAAGCGCGTAAACAATATTTTGAAAAAACATTACGCCAAAGCGTGAATAGACTACATCGTAGTAATTTTCAGGAAGCTCATATGTTTGGGCATCCCCCAGAACGAACTTTACATTATCAATACCAGCTTCGTCTCGCTCTTTATTTGCTATTTCTAAAAAGGCCTCAGTACAATCAAGTCCCAACACCTCACCCTCCGGGCCTACTATCTGAGCGATTTCAAGACACGTCTCGCCATATCCACATCCTATATCTAAAACCTTGTCACCCTGTTTAATCTTAAAGTAATCTTGAGCCATTGTACTATGCACAGCCCCGTTTCCAGATAGTATATGACGAAACCTGTTCCATTTTGGTACTAATACTTCATTCCAACAGCTTATAAAGTCATCATTACTATTCGCCATTTGTTTCCCCTTTTAATTATTATAGATAGATATATCAATCTACTGCCACCCTTTTGTCAAGCTCGGTTTCAGATTGTTTATAGCCATGCTCGTTACATATCTCTGAAACTGGTCTGCCGGATAAACCTTCAAGAACTATCTTGGTCTTGGTTTTAGAATCCCATCTTCTTCGTTTCATTGCTCCCTCCCTATCTCTTAAATTAAGAATTTTACCAACTTAACTATACTTCGTTCTTAATGGGGGGCAGTATAGCCATTCAATAATGATATCAATCCGAAAACAGGGCCAGGGATAAGAAACAACATTAAGTATTTCGCATCGATAATGCCAACTAAACTACTGACGAATTGAATGCTAAAGACGGTGATTAAAAACCCTACACTCGTTACTATTGTCAGCGCCGAGCCGACATACTCTTTTGGTGCCGACATCGCCACCAATGCCGAGAACTGTGGGGAATCCCCGGCAACGACCACTCCCCAAAAGAGAAAGAAAACGAGGAACAGTTCCAGTGGGGCGGCAAAAATTAACGGAGACAACAAACAGCAGATTCCCGAGGCCAGCAACTGATAAAATGCTACCGGTTTACTGCCTGTTCTTTTGGAAATTACTCCGCCCAGAGCACATCCCACTCCTCCCGCAGCAATTATCCAGAATGACCACAGCGGGATATTAA
This sequence comes from Thermodesulfobacteriota bacterium, assembly GCA_040880385.1. Taxonomy (GTDB): domain Bacteria; phylum Desulfobacterota_D; class UBA1144; order Nemesobacterales; family UBA2774; genus CR02bin9. The sequence continues at coordinate 6,098 of JBBDIN010000092.1, forward strand.
TTGCATCAATATGCTCCTTTGCATAATAGGCAAGAAGTAAGGGAATAAAAGTCCACACCGTATAAAGCTCCCACATATGCCCAAAGTAACCGAAAGCTGCTTGTCTTAGGGCTTTGGATTTGAATATTATTTGAATAGCCCGGGGATTGAATTTTGTCCCTTTGGATAAATAAGGGCCGTTGGGTACAAATATCAGCATGAATATCCCGCCGATAACAGATATTACCGAAACTGAAATAAGCACACTGCCCCACTCATAACTATGTTCAAATGATTTTAATAAATGAGGGAAAGCCGTACCAAGTACCAATGCTCCAACTAGATAACCCAGCGCCGCACCCAGACCATGCTTATACCACCCGGCGGCTATCTTCATCCCGACAGGGTATATTCCCGCCAGAAAAAACCCGGTGATAAACCGGAATATTAATAATGACGACAGCCCCTCAGAAAAGAAGAAAATTCCAAGGTTAGCTGCAGCGCCCAGAATAGAACTAATAAAGAACACAAGTCTAGGTGAAAAACGATCAGAAATTAGAAAGAAGGCAAAGAATAGAGTTCCGGAAATAAATCCCAACTGAACGGAAGATGTTATATAGCCAAGAGAAGCGGGAGACCACAATCCCCACTCCAATTGAAGATCACCCATTACGGCGTTACCGGCAAACCAGAGCGAGGTTCCCGCGAATTGAGAGAAAATTATGACTGGTAAAATCCAGGGCGGTCTCTGTTCCACAGAATTAAACTACTGCATATATTAACAAAATAAAAGCAGTATTCCCGCACATGGGCCTTACCAGCATAATTGTTCTACACTAAAGTTTCTCGCATTCAACTTCGGGCATTACTTCCTTAAACCGTAGGTTTAATGTTCTGATTCATTCTAAATAAGTTATTTGGATCATACTTGTTTTTTACTTGTACCAATCTATCGTAATTCGGTCCGTATGCTTCTGATATACGGGCTGTTTCTTCCTCTGTCATAAAGTTTACATATACGCTGCCATGTGCAAAAGGAGCTGATTCTTTAAAGAAATCACGCGCCCAGGAAATACACTTATCATCCTCTTCAGGTGTGTCCCATCTACCGTGCACATTAAGTACAAAATCAGCATCTCTATGCGCATATGCCGTAGCATCAGGAGCTACCTTGTTAACCTCTCCGCCGACAAGCGCAAGGAATATCTCACACTGAGGAGACGGCAATAGTTTTGTATACTTGAGCATAATATCAATTGCATCATCGGAAACTTCCGAGAAATTATGAGATTTCCAGTAGTTGCGGGCACCGGGTGTAAGCAGGGGATCAAACGCCTGCTGCCACGCGGCAAACGGCATCACACCCATATGTTGCCCGTGTGCATCACCAAAACCCTGAATCGGTGCAATGGCTTTTTCTCCCTCTTCGGGGTCACCGTCATATACAAAAGCTAATATCACGACTTCCTTGCCATGCACTTCCTCGCTCAAGAACGGAAGAGGCGGAGCCTTGCGGAGAACCATCCATACATTTAGGTCCTCAGGCATAACTTTTACATACTCAAGGTACTTATTAATTACATCTTTTGCCTGATCAAACGGGAATACAATGAGACCCGACAGAAGGTTTGGTCCTACCGGATGGAGTTGGAACTCAAACATCGTAACTATACCAAAGTTTCCGCCTCCGCCTCTGATAGCCCAAAACAGATCCGGGTTTTCTTTCTCGCTTGCTTTCACAAATTGTCCGTCAGCGGTTACAACATCTGCCGATACGAGGTTATCTACTGTCATCCCGTATTTACGGCTTAACCAGCCGAACCCTCCGCCAAGCGTGAGCCCCGCAACACCCGTTGTCGAGTTTATGCCCACAGGAGTCGCCAATCCAAATGCTAGCGTCTCGTGATCCAAATCCCCCAGAGTCGCTCCCGGATCTACATAGGCACGCCTCTTAGTGGGATGTACTTTCACAGACTTCATGCCCGACAGATCAATCATTAACCCTCCCTCAGAGACAGCGTTACCGGCAATGTTATGTCCCGCGCCTTTGATGGACAGTAGGATGTTATTATCGCGCGCGAAATTTACTGCCTGCACAACATCACTGGTTCCGGCACACTGTACAATAAGACCGGGTTTTTTGTCGACCATAGCATTCCAAATCGACCGTGCCTCGTCATAACCCGGGTCCCCGTTAAGTAGTACTTGACCTTTAACTCTAGCTTTAAGTTCTTCGACAGAATCTGAGGTAATATTCCCCCTCTCTCCATCTAAAGCTGTAACTTCGATATTAGACATAATGTCCTCCATAGAAAATTGATTGTTTAGAACCACCACTCCCTTTTTTTATTGTATTATACATTTGGACTTATCTCAATGGGTTGTACAGTGCTTCTTTTGGTAAGCTCGGTTTAAAGACGTCGGAGGCATGATTTAGGATGTGAATACTTTTCGACCTTTTCGTCCTGAGTTTAATCGAAGAACGGAGCCTTTAGGCTCTCACCCTTCGAGAGCCTCAGGATGCAGGGTAAGGTTCTCCGGCTTTGTCTCAGAATGACAATTGTGTGTACACGGAGAGGGAAGATAGAAGATTCTGATATAATATAATTCCGGTTAATATTTATTGTAATTATGGGAAACGGCCTCACATATCTTAATTCACTTGGTCTTCACAAGGTAAAACCGGGGCTGGAACGCATAAAGAGTTTGCTGAATGCACTCGGGAATCCTGAAGATAAAGTCCCTGGAATTTTAATTGCGGGTACTAACGGCAAAGGCTCTGTAGCTGCTGCTATTGCATCAATGCTCTCAGCACAGGGTTACAAAGTCGGACTCTACACCTCCCCTCACCTAATTAGCATTACAGAGAGAATCAAAATAGACGGCGTACAGATTTCTAGTACTGATCTAAATTCAATCTTATTAGAATTAAAAGAAGTTGCGGAAAAATCGCAGATGGAGCTAAGTTATTTTGAGATTATTACAGCTGCGGCATTCTTGTATTTCGCAAGAGAGAAAGCAGATTTCAATATACTAGAAGTCGGTCTTGGCGGTAGATGGGACGCAACGAATGTAATCACCCCACTTGTATCCGTAATCACAAATATCACTCTCGAGCATACAGAATATCTAGGTGAGACAATCGCTGAAATAGCGGCTGAGAAAGCTTGCATAATAAAGCCCTCAGTTCCCATAATTACTGCTGCTGTAGATGAGGTATTAGATGTTATTAAGCAACAGAGTAGTGAAAATGTCTCCCCTCTTCTAAGTTATAGTAGAGATTTCTTTATTAGGGGAATTAGTACAGACAGTTTTGATTATAAAGGAATTTTATGGGATTTTATGAATTTGAAATCGAATTTAAAGGGTAGTTACCAAACAAAAAATCTAGCACTTGCAATAGCGGCAATAGAAATCCTTGAGAAAAATCACCATATATCAATCACAGAGCAGTCCATACGAGACGGCTTATCCAATATAAGCTGGGAAGGCAGATTTGAGGTTATAAGAGAGCACCCTCCCTTGATTTTAGATAGCGCTCACAACCCAGGGGCTGCAAAATCCTTGGTGGAATCAATCAGGGAAGCCTATCCTAATACAAAGTTCACATTCCTTCTCGGCATGCTCGACGATAAGGGCCATCTACAATTCTTAAAGGAAATTTGCGCTATAGCTGAAAAGCTGATAATCACCAAAGTCCCCTCTGAGCGAACGGCAGATACCGAACAACTTTTTATGCTAGCTCAAGAACATATAGACAACGTAGAAGTAATTGAAGATTATGAAACCGCTTATTCGACGGTTCTGAATTCTAATAAGCCCTCATGTGTCACGGGTTCACTATATCTAATAGGCGCAATTAAGAATCTAATACAAAACCCTTAACATCAAACGGGTTAGGTTATATATTAATGCGAAGGAGATAATTTAAATGGCCAAAGTCGGAATAGTACTAGACAAATTATACGTTGATCACGATAACGGTCCGGGGCATCCGGAAACTTATGAGAGAATTCTAGCTATAGTGGACATGCTGAATTACACAAACATGATGAATGAAGTTGTAAGGATCACTCCCAGAGACGCTACAAAAGAAGAGATAACTCTTGTTCATACGCCTGAACATTATGACAAAATAGCCTCCACTAAAGGAAAGCAAAGAGTTTTTTTAGATGCCGACACCACAACTTGCTCAGTGTCCTTTGACGCCGCACTAAGAGCTGCCGGCGGGACAATAGCCGCAATAGATAGTGTATTAAGCGGAGAAGTAGACAGAGCTTTTCCTATTGTGCGCCCTCCGGGACATCATGCGGAAGCAGACAGACCTATGGGTTTTTGCCTTTTCAATAACGTTGCAGTCGGCGCAGCTTACTTAACACAAGTAAAAGGCTTGGAGCGCGTGCTTGTTATCGACTGGGATGTACACCATGGAAACGGTACTCAGCATATTTTTGAAGATTCTTCCAAGGTTCTCTATTTCTCAAGCCATCAGTTCCCATTTTATCCGGGTACCGGTGCTGCTGAAGAAGTGGGGACTGGAGATGGAAAGGGATATACGGTTAATGTTCCAATGGAGCCCGGAATGGGGGACAACGAATTTATCAAAATCTTTCAAGAGATTCTAAAGCCAATTATAGAACAGTACAAGCCTGAGTTTATTCTAGTGTCTGCAGGGTTTGATATATTTTTTGAGGACCCCCTCGGAGGTATGAAAGTTACCCCTGAAGGCTTTGCAAAACTAACAAGACAACTTACAGATCAAGCAGATAGAGTATGTAACGGAAAGATAATTTTTCTTCTAGAAGGTGGGTACAACCTGGACGGTCTTTGGATTTCTACAAAAGAAATGCTGGAAGAACTACTCGATAAAAAACGCTCAGAATATGATATTGGAGACGCAGAAACTAAGGCTGATGATTTAATTGAGAATATTAAGAAAGTTTATTCTGACTATTGGGATTTTTGAGCTTTCTTCTGCTCTTTTCTAAAGTCCCTGCCTTCTAAATAGAGGAACTCGCACATTTCATAAAGCCTGGACGCTATGCGCTCCCCTATCCTTACTTCTAGGATCTCATGCTTATCACCAATTTCTTTGGCTATGTCGTATGTGACGTAATTAGTTGTAATTAATGTCTTTTTTGATGCATTATAACGTTTTGAAATTAGCTGATCCAAGATGTTTAATTCCCATTCATTACTTCTTCCCTTCCCGAGCTCATCTATGACCAGAACATCGGCTTCAATAAGAGGCAGGATTACATCATTTTCTGGCGTTCCTGAAGAATACGCTTGCTTGAGCTCTGAAAGAAGATAGAAGAAATCCTTAAACATACATTTCACACCGTGCTTGAGCGTAAGCTCAGAGATTGTACCAACCGCCAGGTGAGTCTTACCCAAGCCCGAAGGCCCCATAAGCAAAAATCCGTCTTTGGTAGGATATTTCTTAACAAACTCCTGCTTGGCATATTTGAGCGCTTTCTGTAAAGCCGTATTCATCCTTTTGGGATCAAGCCCAGCGTCCACTTGTAATACATGAGAGTATTTAGAAGGAATGCCGGATATGTTGTAAAGTTTGACGTTTCTTCTAATCACTCCACAGTGATGGCAGAGCGCAAGATAAGAATATCCGTTTTCATTATCTGATAGAATATTTCCTGAGCCTCCGCACTGCTCACAATTCTCTATACACTCGCATAGAACCGCCCTTGCATTGGTTGAGGAATCATCCATTACAAAACCTGTCCAGTGGCAGTTATCACAACCTATTTTATTGGATTCTCTACTCAAGGTTGTCCTCGGTAAGAGTAGATATATTTTTCAGACAATATTTATTAGAGATTATCTCATTACGAAAAGAAACAATACTTTCCTCAAGCGCTTGCTGAGTCATCCGGCGAGCTCTGTCACCTAAAATGTTTTTTGCTTCAAGAAGAATTTGCTCCCTCTCTAACTCTGGCAATTTCATAAAGAATGTCTGTAACGACTCTTCTTCAATCTTAACACAAAGACTTAATATATTAGGATTACTTTTATCCGCTGATGTTAAAAGATGCTCTTTCATATCGATATAGTGGCTCTTAATATTCTCTTTTTTTTCAGATTCTATGTATTTATTAAGTTGATTAACAATATTTGCTAATGTATCTCCAGCATCCAGGGAATAGTCCTTGTCTCTATTTTTTCCGATTATTGGCCTGAATTCCTCTATAGAATTATTTATATGCTCTACACACTGCTTTAAGTTTCTTATTGAACTTGCATCCTTACCATGGATTTTTTGACTGCTTTCAAACGCACGATTTATTCCTTTTAATATAACCTCTTTAGGAATTTCTTTGTTTCTCCATTCGAGTATTAGGCTATAGTCCATTGAAGATAGCATTATCCCCTTTCCTGCTAAGGAATGAAAGTATTTCTCTATATCTTTTAAGTAATCAGAATTGTTCCCCATAGGGATTAATTATTCTAAACCAATTTTAAGAAATTCCAAAAGAGATAACTTGCTGTAAGTATACAGACCCACGTTAAATAGCTACAAGCATTGAGCGATACTAAGCAATGGAGGGTTTACCCCTAAAGATACTTTACAAATAATTAAATAGCCCCTATAGTTATTAATAGGCGGTAGGAGAAAGTGGCATACTTTGAGAAAATAGTATTAATTGAAGGCTGCCCATCTTATAAGTTTCTATTTATGCTCCTACAAAATTTAGTTGTGGATTAATTAGTAAAAATTGATTTTGCGTTGCTCGTGACGTTTTTTAAACGCATGGGCCAAGGGGTCAATGATGGATGGAGCTAAGATTAACAATCTTGGTCTCTGGTATTTAATCCGCTTATGTCTATTTGTAGAGTATTTGAGTTTCCTTGGCGGTGAAGCTCGGAGACCTTTCCTAAACAACCGGAGCAGGGCTATACCTGCTCAATATTCCTTTAAGACGTTTCAGCTATATTCCAAAAAAACTATTAACAAAATTCTTGTACAAAAAGAAGAATTTTTAAATTTTTTGTCCCCTTCACGACCCTTTTCCCTCGGTTGCCGTTAGGTGCTGAGGGAGAGGGGTTTTTATTGAGGCGGGGCAGAGTTCAAAATGACAGATTTAGAGGCAAATCCCCCCTACCCCCCCTTTTCCTAAGGAGGGAATGAAAGGCAAAAGATGAGATTCTGAAATAAATTCAGAATGACGGATTAAAGATAAATCCATTCTAACTATTAAATTCCAATTTGCAGGGAGCTTCAATCTATTAACATTAGCCGGCTAAAGGGTAAGGGCGTCCGAATCCTCGCTAGCTTGAATTCGTTCTTTAGAAAAGGAAGGAATTAAAAGAAAAAACCAAAGGATAGATTTCTCCCGGAGCCTGCCCTGAGCGAAGTCCAATGGGGTCGAAATGACAAATGGAGGGGGAACAGAAGAGATCAAGAAGATTTTAGGCAATTAAGATTCTATTTCACTTCTCATTTTAGAGATTGTCTGGGCATAATCGGGAGTGCCGAAAATTGCCGAGCCTGAGACGATCACGTCCGCTCCTGCATCAGCTACGAGTTTTATATTATCAAGCTTAATGCCGCCGTCTACTTGAATGAGCGGCTTATTCTCACAACCATCAACGATCTCTCTTAACCTTGACACCTTCTCGGCCATTGAGCTTATAAATTTCTGCCCCGGAAATCCAGGCTCCACAGTCATAATCAAGACCATATCTACATAGTCTAGGACTTCCTCTAAAACATATATAGGAGTCATTGGGCTGATTGCAACACCGGCTTTAACCCCTCTTGCCTTTATCCTTGACAAACTACCGTGAAGAAGCTTGCAAGTCTCAAATTGAAGTGTGATTCCTAAAATGGAGTCGCCTGCTGCATCAATAAATTTATCAGAGAAGCTCTCAGGTTTGTCTATCTGCAGATGTATATCGAGAGGCGGCGGATTTGTTCTGGCAAGAGCCTCAACAATTGGTATTCCCAGAGTTAAATTATGCACAAAGTGCCCGTCCATAACGTCTACATGTATCCAATCTGCCCCTGCATTTTTAATGCCCTCTACTTCTTCGCCTAATTTTGTAAAATCTGCGGATAGAATAGAGGGAGCTATTAGTTTCTTCATTTACACATCCTTTTAATTAAAACTTTTTAATTTGTTCTGATCTTATGGCTACCGATTATACCACTAAAAAATATTCTCCGGAAATTAACAAAATAAAATTTAGTTTAATAGATTTTGAGGTATATTATCTCAAACATGACCGCAATTGCGAAAAGCTTGACAGCAACAGGAAAACAATTTACCATAGACGACTTTATTAAATAACTCTAGCAATACAGAAGGAATACTATTATGTCTCTGAAAAACTTTATTTTTACATCAGAATCGGTAACTGAAGGTCATCCTGATAAGATGGCAGACGGGATTTCTGACGCAATCTTAGACGCTATGTTAGCGCAGGACCTTCACAGCAGAGTAGCTTGCGAAACCCTAATTACAACCGGATTAACGGTGGTTGCGGGTGAAATAACATCAAACGCAATTGTAGATATATCGAGCATTGTGAGAAGTAAAATCGCAGAAATTGGCTATACGCACAGCGATATGGGTTACGATGCTAAAACCTGCGGTGTGCTGGTTGCAATTGACAAACAGTCAGGCGATATAGCAATGGGTGTTAATTCAGGAGAGTCAAAGGAGCAAGGCGCAGGTGATCAGGGGCTAATGTTTGGCTATGCTACGGACGAAACACCCGAGTTTATGCCGACCCCTATTATCCTAGCACATAAGCTAACAAAGAGGCTATCAGAGGTAAGACGAGAAGGCATTATGCCTTATCTCAGACCGGATGGAAAATCACAGGTAACAGTCAGGTATGAAAACAATATCCCTGTTGCAATTGATGCTATAGTTGTTTCCTCCCATCACTCAGATGATGTGGAAACCGAAACAATATATAATGACGTTGTTGAGCATGTAATTAAGCCTTGCATCAGTGAAGAATTAATAACAAAAAATACAAAGATCCATGTAAACCCAACAGGGCGATTTGTTACTGGCGGACCACAGGGTGACGCCGGACTTACAGGCAGAAAAATAATTGTTGATACATACGGCGGATGGGCAAGACACGGAGGAGGAGCATTTTCAGGGAAAGACCCTTCTAAAGTAGACAGAAGCGCTGCATATATGGCCCGCTACGTTGCTAAGAATGTCGTAGCAGCAGGACTTGCAAAAGAATGTGAAGTGCAGCTAGCGTATGCTATAGGAGTGGCTGAACCCGTTTCTGTCTTAGTAGAAACTTATGGAACAAGCAGTGTTGATGAACAAAATATTGCAGCTGCAATAAAAGAAGTCTTTAATCTAACCCCTGCCGGAATTATCAGCTCACTAGAACTTTTAAAACCCATTTATCAGCAGACTGCCGCATATGGCCATTTTGGAAGAACCGGCGACGCTTTTACATGGGAAAGAACAGACAGGATAAACGACCTTAAGAAAGCTATCGGATAACAATTAAATCAATCTTATTTTTTGACAAGATTACGGAGGCAATAATGAAATACGATGTAAAGGATTTAGCATTAGCAAAAGAAGGAAAATTAAGAGTAGAATGGGCGACGCAGGAAATGCCGGTGCTCGGCCTGATTAAAGAAAGATTCAAAAAAGAAAAACCACTAAAGGGAATAACAGTTGCAGCATGTTTGCATGTAACCACCGAGACTGCTCAGCTTGCAATAACATTAAAAGAAGGCGGCGCTACAGTTGCACTTTGCGCTTCAAACCCTCTTAGCACTCAGGACGACGTTGCGGCTTATCTAGTAAAAGACCATAAGATTTCGGTTTTTGCTATTAAAGGCGAGAACACTAAGACCTACTATAGTCACATAAACAGCGCAATTGATATGTCACCACATATAACAATGGACGACGGCGCCGACGTGGTATCAATCCTGCATAAAAGCAGAAAAGAGAAAATTGCCGGTCTATTAGGCGGAACGGAAGAAACTACAACTGGCGTTATCCGCTTACGGGCTATGGCTGAAGATGGGGTATTAGAGTATCCGATCGTTGCAGTTAATGACGCTAACACCAAACATTTCTTTGACAACAGATACGGAACCGGACAGAGCACGCTTGACGGAATAATAAGGGCTACTAACAGATTAATATCGGGAACTACATTTGTAGTTTGCGGTTATGGTTGGTGCGGAAAGGGACTAGCTATGAGAGCAAGTGGGATGGGTGCAAATGTTGTAGTAACTGAGATTGATGATCTTGCAGCATTAGAAGCGGTAATGGATGGATTTAGGGTTATGCCGATAGCAGAAGCTGCAAAAATTGGAGACTTCTTCTGTACGGTTACCGGAAATATAAGCGTGATCAGGAAAGAACATTTCAAAACCATGAAGAACGGAGCTATCGTTTGCAACTCGGGTCACTTCAATGTTGAGCTTGATTTAGAAGGTCTAAAAACTATATCAACTAAAAAACGCCAGATCAGAGAATATGTTGAGGAATACACACTTAAGAACGGAAAGAAAATAAACATTTTAGGCGATGGCAGGCTCATAAACCTTGCAGCTGCAGAAGGTCATCCTTCCAGCGTTATGGATATGAGTTTCGCTAACCAGGCCCTATGCGCTGAATACGTAGTTAAGAACGCTAAGAAGCTTGAGAACAGGGTTTATAACGTACCTGTTGCAGTAGATCAGTCAGTTGCTAAAATGAAGCTTAAAGCCAAAGGCATTAATATAGACAAATTAACGCCTCAGCAGAAGAAGTACTTAAACTCTTGGGAAATCGGAACTTAATGGTCTATAATAATTAGAACATGGACCAACTTCTAGACTCTTTTCTAACTTATCTCACCATTGAAAAGGGTCTATCCAAAAATACGCTAGAGTCTTATGGAAGGGATGTCAGGAAGTTTCTCACTTTTCTTGAAGAGGGACAAATAAAAACCATTCAAGAAATTAAATATGAGAATATTCTTGACTTCCTTTCCCATTTTAAGAAACAGGGCTTTAGTGACACTACCACTGTCAGAACCATAGTATCCATAAAACAGTTCTTTAAATATCTGCTGTTAGAAAAAGTAATTAAAGAAGACCCCACATCACAGATACATACTCCCAAGATGAAAAAAAGCATACCAGGCGTCATTTCTCTTGAGGATGTAGAGAAGGTACTAGCCTCACCCAATGAATCCACCCCAGAGGGGATCAGAGACCTGGCTATGCTGGAAGTTTTATATGCGACTGGAATTAGGGTGTCCGAGCTCATTTGGCTAAAACTAAACGAAGTTAACTTTGAGATGGGATTTGTGATTGTTTATGGTAAGGGATCAAAAGAGAGAATAGTCCCAATTGGCGGACAAGCGCAGGAGAAATTAAAAACCTATATGGAGCTATCAAGACCGCTGCTACTTAAGTCTAGGGACTCAAAAGAGCTATTTGTCACAAGACGAGGCAAAGCAATGACTAGACAGGGATTTTGGAAACTGATCAAAAACTACGCCCTTAAATCCGGCATAACTAAACAGATTAGCCCTCATACCATGAGGCATTCTTTTGCTACTCACCTTCTTGAGAGAGGAGCAGATCTCAGAACTATACAGATAATGCTCGGCCACTCAGATATATCGACTACCCAGATCTACACACATGTAGAAAACGAGCGGCTAAAAGAAATCCATAAGAAATATCATCCAAGATCGTAATCCCTAATAAATCGAGTATATTATCTTCCTAAATAAACTTGTACCATAAACCGCATGAATTTAGACTTCCTTAACCAAATCAACTTTAATTTAATCATAATACAAGCCCCGGTGATACTGCTTTCCCTCACCATTCACGAGTACTTTCATGGCTGGACAGCAAACAAATTGGGAGACCCCACAGCGAAAATGAGAGGAAGGCTTACACTAAACCCAATTGCCCATCTCGATGTTCTGGGAACTATTCTAATGTTTGTAGTGGGATTCGGATGGGCCAAGCCGGTGCCGATTAATGCGATGAATTTTAAAGATCCAAAAAAGGGAACGCTGCTTGTTGCTATTGCTGGTCCGCTCTCAAACCTAGCCACAGCTGTAGTTGCAGGGATTATACTCCGCCCACTTGTACCTAAAGTGTTGACGGGAGAGATCGCCCGAGGCACTCTGGAATCAATAGTTGTTGTCATGCTTATTCTTGCCGTAATATATGGAATTGCACTTGCGGTATTTAATTTAATTCCCATACCTCCTCTGGACGGCTCTAGGGTAATGTATGCGGTTTTACCAGATAAATATCTAAATACTTACAGTAGATTTGAGCCTTACGGAGTATTATTCTTATTTGGTTTATTTTTCTTTGGAAGCGGGATATTTAGCTACTTGCTATATCCTGTATCATACTTATCAGTACTGTTTTCCGGTTATAATTATGGAGACCTGAGGGCAATAATGGGATTATTCCTAGGATGACCGATCTAAACAGAGAGCAACTTGAGCTTCAAAACCCAGAGCCATGTCTGGTTAAAGTTCAGCTATTCGAGGGTCCGCTCGACTTACTACTTCATTTAATTAAAAAAAATGATTTAGATATTTACGACATTCCGATTGCAATAATTACTGAGCAGTATATCGAATACTTAGAATTCATGAAAGTGTTGAATCTTCAATTTGCGGGTGAATATCTTGTTATAGCGGCAGAGCTTAGTCTTGTAAAATCTAAGATGCTTCTCCCAAAACCCGTGATAGAAGAAGAGGAAGAAGACCCGAGAGCAGAGCTAGTCAGGAGACTTATCGAGTATCAGGTTTATAAAGACGCCGCAACCGATCTGGTCGGAAGAGACGTTCTTGGAAGAGATGTATTTAAGAGAGAATATGTTGATACCTCTTTTGAACAAAACGAGGAAGTTGAGCTGATTCCGGTAGATCTGTGGTCACTGATTGAGGCATTCAGGGAGTTTTATAAACGAAGAAGCTACCTTTGGGCAGAGGAGATTTCGTATGAAGCCGAATCCATATCCATTGAAGACAAGATAGAGCAAGTAATGCTGCGGTTGCAAGACCGGCGGCAATTAAAGTTTGAAGAACTTTTTGATGATTGCTCGTCAAAATTTGATCTTGTGATAACATTCTTAGCATTACTTGAGTTGGCGCGTACAGAAAACGTGGATGTTGTTCAGGATTCGCCAGAATCTCCAATTCTAATAACTTACTCAGGAGAAGCCGCAAGTGGATCTTTCTGATATCAAAAAAGCGATAGAAAGTATTATCTTCATATCAGATCAGCCTGTATCGGTTGATAAGCTGTCTCTTGCGTTTCCTAATGTTGAACGCGCTCAGTTGAGAAAGTGTTTAAAAGAGCTGGTTGAGGAATGGGACGCCTTAAATCGGGGATTTTTATTATCAGAGATAGCAGGCGGGTTTCAATTTAGAACCGACCCAAGATACAGTGAGGACATATCTAACTATAATAAAAAAGTTAGAAAATTCCGCCTCAGCCGAGCGGCGCTTGAAGTGACCGCAATAATTGCCTATAAACAACCAGTCACAAAAGTTGAAATTGAAGCTATTAGAGGTGTTGATTCTTCAGGTGTCATTAACGTTCTAATGGAAAGAAGGGTTATTGAGATTAAAGGAAGGAAAGAAGTTATAGGTAAACCTTTTCTGTATGGAACAACGGCTGAATTTCTGGAGGTATTTGGCCTGAAAACTCTAAACGACCTCCCTACTTTAAAAGAGCTTGATGAAATAACGCAGAATTTAGAACCAAGCATCACACCTGTGCCGGAGAATAACGAAAGCACTTTATAATTCAAATATTAACCTAACTATATGGACCCAAAGACAGTCCTAGAACAACTAAGAGCATATTTTCTTGATTCGGGGTTTAACCTAACCCTCGCAATTAACTCAGCCAAATACAACGAGGCTCAAGCTAGCACTAAAAAGTTAGAAGCCATCTTTCCTCAAGCAAAATCTATTATTCTTGTTGGTTTTGCGGGAAAGCAGTTCTGGAGTATTTTCCAAGATTATCTTCAAAATAATCCCGAGTTTAAGAATAACAACATTGATCTGATCGATAACTATTCCGTACTTAAATTTAATGAGGCGTCAGAGATTCTAAATACTAATCAAATTGATTTTAAAACGGTTTACCCTTTCGGCTACAATGCATTAGATTTAAATTTTCTAAAACTTGGAGAGCTCGCAGGGGCTGGTGTTCCGAGTCTGCTGGGAATTCTCCTACACCCCTTTTATGGGCCTTGGATATCATTAAGAGGAGCCTTTATAACTAACATGGAGCTAAGTGAATACGATGAGCCCCTATCTGATTTCTCCCCCTGCCCTTCGTGTGATAAGCCTTGCATTTCTGCCTGTCCTATAAATACAATATCAGAAGTAGGTTGGGACTGGGAGTCCTGTATGAAATTTAGAATCAGCGATGAGACTTGCTCTAGTTTGTGCGCATCAAGACGCGCATGCCCATATGGGCAAGAGGAGCAATACACCCTAGAACAGCTTCATTATCACCACGAATTTGTGCTAAAAAGTGTTAAACACTATTTTAAAGAAAACCCCAAATCTTAAAAAATATTTTGTAGTTAAGCTTGACTCTTAACTACAAACTCAATCATAATGAATAAAGACGATATTACAGAAGTGGAGGATTTATAATGAACAAGTTTAGAACTTTATCGTATGTGCTTATCCCAAGTATTTTAGTTTTGTTAGCTTCACTGTTAATTAATACAGATACGCTAGCCCAGCAATATCCGCCTGGGAACTATAAAGAGTCATGCACGGACCTCTTGAAGATAGGACATATGCTTGAGGCCAAATGCAGGAAACAAGACGGCACTTGGCAGAGTACGGTTTTATTTTATGGTCGTTGCAACGGGCCGATTCATAATAACAATGGGCAGTTAACATGTAACCAAGGCGGCGGTAATAACAGGCTCCCCCCTGGAGACTACAAGAACAGCTGCAGAGACATGAATGTAAATGGAGACATACTCCAAGCCCAGTGTCAGAGACGTGACGGATCGTGGCGATTTACCAGCATTGACTATGATGAGTGCTACAATGACATAACTAATCGGAACGGACGACTAGTATGCGGCCAGCGTCATCATAACAATATGCTTCCCAGGGGTAGTTATAAACAGACGTGTCAGGACTTTAGTGTTAATGGTGATGTACTACAAGCACAGTGTCAGAGAAGAGACGGAGAGTTAAGATGGTCATCAATAGATTTTGGTGATTGTTATGGTGAGATTGTAAATCACAACGGTAGACTCGTTTGTGAATAGTCTATAGAAGTTGACTTTTCCATTTTTGACATTTAAATACATAAGCAAACCGGGCTATGCAATAGCGGCATTAGAACTGCCCTCTCACGAGACTAATTCTATTATCCGACTAGCATGTTTCTATTTAAATATAAAAAATGAGCGAATCAACAATTCAAAATAAACCCTTGGTCGCAATAGTTGGGCGACCTAACGTTGGCAAGTCGACACTATTTAACAGGCTTATAAGCCAAAGAAAAGCCATAGTGGAAGATGTGCCTGGCGTC
>JBBDIN010000092.1:21642-22022 GCA_040880385.1 Thermodesulfobacteriota bacterium
TATATGCCGAAACACAGTGGCACGGCAAGGAATTTAGTCTTGTAGACACGGGTGGATTTGACCCTGAAGGGGACGAACTATACCCCTCTCTAATTAAGAACCAAATCGACATCGCACTTGATGAAGCTGATTTGATTCTATGCATCCTGGATGGAAAAGAAAGCGTAATGCCTCATGATCTTGATGTTATTGAGCTTCTTAGAAAGGTTAAGAAACCGGTGATATTCGCGGTTAATAAAGTTGACCATAAAAAACATGAGAGTGCGACATTAGAATTCCACCGTCTTGGTATAGAGGAATACATAGTAATCTCTGCTATGCAGGGAAGAAATGTAAATGAGCTTCTCGATAGGATCGTCGAGCTTCTTCCGGAACATGAG
>JBBDIN010000093.1:0-21619 GCA_040880385.1 Thermodesulfobacteriota bacterium
CGCCGATATAAATCAACTTCATTGGCAAACCGAGTAACGATAGCCTTAAGTGATTTTATCCTCATGAGCAATTCATTAGTCTACTCCTTTCATTGCCATCTACAGCAGAATAACTTTTTGGCATCAATTTTGAGAGTCCGGACTGCGAGTTTTAGAATCTCTATTGCCGTAATGAGAGAATACGCGTTTTGGTAGTTTCATAACTTTTCTCGTGCATTTTTATTTCCTTTTATTGCGTCCGGGACAATAAGAGTTGGAATTACACGAATATAAAACAGTTCGGCAACAAGTTCCATTATTGTTTGAGTAACTATCACTGCTGCTACCGGATATCGCAGTTCTCCTGGCAGGGCAAGCGCCAGGGGTAAGACAACCAAGGAGTTACGAGTTCCGCCACTGAAAATAAGCGTTCGCGCTTCATGCCGCTTTAATCCGAAGAGTGAAGCCGTCAAGCGTCCGAGAAACAACACCATCAAAATATAGGTTATATATATAGGGATAGCCCAGGTGATTAAAGACAGATAGCTATGAACTTTCTCGATCTGGGAAGCTATGATAATGAATAAAACCAATGCCATCATAGGGACCGGAATCCAAGCAGTAAAATTGAGCCATACTTTCCCGGTGGTCCACTTTTTTGCCCAGAACTCGGATGCTACTGCTAGTGTTAAAGGACAAGCAATCAGTATTAGAAAAGCCACAAGAAAAGGTTTGGCGCTCATAAGGGCTAAGGCAGTACTGCCTAGAAAGCCCCAAAGGTATAGTGGCAATAGCAACATTTGCGCTATGAGTAAAACAGGCGTTGCGGCCAATATCAGTTTTGCGTCACCACGTCCAAGATGTGTAAAAACAATTACATAATCGATACATGGCGTCAGAAGAACAAGGCATACCCCCAGTAATAATGGTGTTTGGTCCGGAAGAAATCTTATTAACAGCCAAACCAATATCGGGACCAGAACAAAATTAAGGACAAAAAGCGCCGTCATGAATCGGGAATTGCCAAGTGCACTGCGCAATTGAAAAAACGGAATCTGCACGAACATTCCGTACAAAAGCACAGCCAGTACCGGCTCAATCAATATTTCAGTTGATTGTCCTGCATCTGGGATAAATAATCCGAGTGCTGCTCCAGCTATAATGGCCAAGGCGTAAATGCTGATCTGTTTTTCTTCGAGTATTTTTAACAAAACGATGCACTATTTATCTAACAATGATCTCGATCGAGACGTTTATTAAGAAATTTTAGCCATTGCAGGGCTTGATTTATAAAACAATTTTCTTCTGAGCCAGAACGCTACATTGACCATCATTATTAACACAGGCACTTCCACGAGCGGGCCTATAACTGTTGCAAAAGCCACGGAAGACCCAAGGCCGAATGCGGCAATTGCCACCGCAATGGCCAATTCAAAATTATTACTCGCCGCGGTAAAGGATGCTGCCGTGGTTTTGCCGTAGTCTGCTCCTATTAATTTCCCCATGATGAAACTGATAATAAACATCACAACAAAATAAATTGTCAACGGGATTGCAATCTGTATTACATCCAATGGCAACTCCAAAACCATACCGCCCTTCAGTGAGAACATAGCAATTATTGTAAATAAAAGCGCGATAAGCGTAATAGGTCCGATCTTTGGAAGGAACTTGCTCTCATACCAGTTTCCCCCTTTTTGTTTCATCAGGATTTTGCGCGTCAAAAACCCGGCAAGAAAAGGAATACCCAAATATATAAAAACGCTTTCAGCGATAGTACTGAAACTTACATTCACAATTTGCCCGTCGAGACCGAAAATAGGAGGTAATACGCTTAAGAAAAACCAGGCATATACGGTAAAAAACAATAGCTGAAAAATGCTGTTAAATGCGACCAACGATGCAACATATTGATTATCGCCTTCTGCCAGCTCGTTCCAGACAATCACCATAGCGATGCAGCGGGCTAATCCGATCAGGATCAGACCGATCATATATTGCGGGTGATCCTGTAAGAATATGATGGCAAGGCCAAACATTAATAGCGGCCCGATAACCCAGTTCTGAACCAGTGACAGCAGCAGAATTTTCCAATCCTTAAAGATCAGGGGCAATTCTTCATATTTCACTCGTGCAAGCGGCGGGTACATCATCAATATCAGGCCTATGGCAATTGGGATATTGGTTGAACCGACGGACAGACTATTTAATAAATCCGGTGCACTTTGAAAGATGCTTCCAATCGCTACGCCGCCAGCCATGGCCAGAAAAATCCACAAGGTGAGATAACGGTCGAGAAAAGATAAACGCCGCTTGTTACAACTGGTCATCTGCAAATCCTCCTTTATTCTTCTGATATCAAAATCCGGTCAAAGACATATGCACAACCTATCTTCTGCGCGAGTAGCTGTGCTTGATGGGCTGGAGTCAAACGAGAAATCTCATTTAATCTTATTTACGCTGCATGCCCATGATAGAACGACAGGGAACATTATATGTATGTAAAGAAACAGAATGCTAATCTATCCGACACTCTGTGTCGCTTTGTCTTTTGTCGCCCGCTCAATAAATTCAATGACTCTTTCTTTTATAGAGTCGCGGATTATTCTTAACTTCGCGAGCTTTTCCTCTTTGGTTCCTTCAAGCGTAGATGGATCTATAAAACTCCAATGTATTCTTTCCTTCACACCTGGAAATATCGGGCATCTTTCAGCGCTTGTTTCGTCACAAACGGTGATTAAATAGCTGCACCGTCTGCCTTGCTTCAAAAACTCAAAAGCCGATTTGGTTTTATTGTTAGATATATCAATGCCTATTTCCTGCATAGCCTCCACAACCAAAGGATTCAAACTCCCTGGCTCAAGTCCGGCACTCTCTACAATAAAGTAATCGCTTCCATACTTATTAAGAAAAGCCTCGGCCATCTGACTTCGCGCGCTGTTATGAATACATATGACTAGAACTTTGGTTTTTACCATTGCTTCCTTCTCCTCTTTGGATGCACTTAATAGGTGGTTCGCTTATAATTGATCTGTTAGTCTTAATCAAAGTGACAAAGTTCCGTTTGTATAGGTTCACTACATATGAGACAAATAGGGGGTTTTTTGATATTTATCAATAATACCATTATCCCTTAAGAACTGCAAGGGTGTCACGATAAAGCTGTCATTTCGAGTGAACACAATATGTTCCAGGGAGAAATCTGCTTTTATTTCAAAAGATTAATCCACCCTAACTATTAAATTCCAATTTGCAGGGAGCTTCAATCTATTAACATTAGCTGGCTAAAGGGTAAGGGCATCCGAATCCCCGCTAGCTTGAATTCGTTCTTTAGAAAAGGAAGGAACTTAATGTCCCCTTTTCAAAGAGGGATTTTATTGTCATTCTGAACTTGTTTCAGAATCTCATCTTTTATCTGTCATTCCCGATCATCTTAATCGAGAATCCACTATCATATACAATTTCTCGGCAAGCCTTCTGTTTTTCTCACTCCATAAGAATTCTCCCCGCCCGTCATTTCGACACACAGTGGAGAAATCTATCTTTACTCTTTCGGACGATAACAATTTACTAGAAAAAAATGAGATCGTAAGCTACACTTTAGGCTTATCCCAAAAGCAGGAGGCGTTAATAATGAAAAGATTAGTACTCACATTAGCAATCGCATTAGGACTGGCATTAGGAAGTTTCGCTATCACATCATCTGACGTACAAGCTTGCAACGGAAAAGATAAGGGCGCTACAACTGAAGATACCACCGGTACTTCAGACGGCACCCAGTCTTAAAAAAGGGTTACTTCTAAAAGTTAAAAGAATGGGGATAAAAGCCCTGACGTTGTTAGAAATAACTGCGCCAGGGCTTTTTTTGTTTACACATCTACCTTATAAACACTATCGGGCTTAATCTTAAAAATTACCCTAACGTCTCCGGGCTGGTGGTAGGGATATTCATCTAGACCTAAGTACTTTTTAGCCAGAACGTCCGTGTGCTCCATAGCTCCGTCATGAGTTACTTCAACAACCTTACCTCTTATCATTGCTTGTCTATATGGGTTCTCAGAATCGGTAATTGCGATGGCTACCCTATTATCATTCCTGAGATTGTTGGTTTTAACTCTGCCTTCTGCTGAATTTAAAATAATGTTTTCCCCGTCTGAGTCGACCCACATCACGCTCACGTGAGGCGAGCCATCGGGCATTAATGTCGCAACTGAGGCAAAGCTTTTACTTCCCGTTATAAGTTTCTGTACAAATTCGTCTAATGCCATGAGACGCTCCCCGCACTTTTACGTGCTAACAAAATATTTTTAGATCCAGTATTTATTATCAATATAACATAGAAATAGTTTGCCAGTAGGCGTTGCCTGCTACCTTGCGATCCAGCCGCCGTCTACTGACAGCATGTTGCCCGTCATAAAGCCGATGTTGTCGTCTACAAGAAACAGAACTGAGTGCGCAATCTCTTCAGGCTTACCAAGTCTTCCCATTGGATGAAGTGAAATTATGAACTGTTCCGCAGCCTCTTTATCTTCAGCTCTGCCCAGAAAGTCGTCCACTACCATTGGGGTCTCGATTGTTCCCGGGCAAATGGCGTTTACCCTGATACCTTTATCCGCATACTCAAGAGCCATGCTTCTTGTGAGCTGAGTTACCGCACCTTTGGAGGCTATATAAGCAGCCAAGCCGGGAAGTGCTTTTAAGCCGCCGACGGATGAGTTGTTTACAATTACTCCATATCCACGCTCGAGCATGCGCGGGATAGTAAACTTGGACATGAAAAATGTGCCTCTCACATTGATATCAAATATCTTGTTCCAGGCTTCAGTCTCTGTTTCGTGTGTAACTCCGGGTATAAGGATTCCTGCGTTGTTAAAGAGGATGTCTACCTGCCCATATTTTTCAATTGTATAATCCACAGTTGCTTTACAGCTTTCTTCATTTGATACGTCGCATACAAAGTGATCAATTGTATGCCCCTTACTTTTGGCCTCTTCAACTACCTCTTTTAACTTCTCCTCCCTTCTTCCTGTAATTACAACGTTTGCTCCTTCCTCTGCAAATAGATTAGCAGTAGCTTTTCCTATTCCGGTGCCGCCGCCTGTGATAATGGCAGTCTTGTTAACTAGCTTCATATATATAATCTCCTCGATAATTTTATTTAACTGTTCTGATGCCTTTACTTTAGACATGGATGCACACACATAAGCGTGTTTTATTTAACAGTTTTAAGGATAGCCGAAGGGTAGGGGAGAACAAAGGAAATTAACTCAGACTTAATTTGTTCTTGTGGGTTTGATTCACTTGAGTGTCATAAAAAACATGACCATTAGATATAAAAAAGGGGCACACCGTGAGGAATGCCCCTGTAGATTGCTAATTTCTTTATAGTTTATATCCCTGATTTAATCTGACGACGCCTTAAGAAAACAATGGCCGCGCCGAGAAACATTACAAATGTTATAATGAGTCCATATTCAGATAGAGTAGGGACTTGTAACATTCTCTCTCTATTCAAAAACGCTATTGCGGCTATCTGGTCCTGGGTCTCCCCGATAACTTCAATTCCGCCGCTCGTGGGGTCTATCCTAATAAGAAAGAATCCCTCGGCAACAACTTCTCTCGTATCTGCTGCTTCGAGTTCTTCTTTGGCTGAATCCTCAGAATAAAGCACGCCGAATAAATCGCCTCCAGGGGTTTCTATATCCATAGTAGTTATTAAGTTCCTGCCCCAAAACTGATCGGGATAAATGAGAGTTCTTAACAGTGTAGCGTTTCCTGTCGTCTGATGGAGCATATGTAACGTACCCATTTCGCCGTCATCCGTACTGTGATATAAATTGTCCGCCCGGGAGAACCCAATGGCGCTAAATTCGTCTCCAAGCCCGGTTTGATCAAGAAGAGTTAATTGCCCGGTCTGAGTATTTATAACACCCAAATAATTTGTATTCACCGGACTAAGTCTTGTTAATGTCTCCAGTTTCGGCTCTTGGACGCGGGCGACATGAGCGAATAATGTGCGTCCGATCTGAACGAGATGTCTGTAACACGACCAGTCTTATCCCCTATCATGTTCAGAGATCCGATTTCAGTACCCTGTCCAGTTGACAGGTCTATGTTGACTAGGACATCACCCTCCGCTGGGGCGTTGGTTTTCTCCTCTACGATATCTTCCAGTCTTCTGCAGACGGCAAATAACTCGTTAGTCTCTGGCTCAAAGTCCAGGGATGAACATTGATTAAAACCTATAGGGCCTATCTCGAAGGCTGCCCCGGTCTCAGGATTGATTGAATAGAACATTGTCTCTGGAATCCCCTATGCTGAGTGTCTCATCCTGCTTCATCTTCTCTATGACGGGAGTTGCTACGCCGTATAGCATGGGAGCAAGCCCGGCAAAGGCTGATGTGCCTGATAATAACAATACAACTATCACTACAAATAAACTGGTTAGTCTTTTCATCTGTATTCCTCCGTAAAAGATTTAGATTGTATTAAACTAACTAGGCAGTATCTGGCGGACTTCAACCTTTTCCGAATCATGTCTTTGCGTTTAAATAACTAACAAAGACCAAAGAAGGCGCTCCTGTAAAAAAATGCCCTATTGTATAGTAATGGACTGAAAATCCTTGCTTATACAAAGCGCGCTCATACGGAGTACCTGCTTTCTTCATGTTTAGATTCCGGGTTGAAGAGTTATGTGCAAAGAGATTTACATATTGGTTACTTAAATCTTTTCCAACAACCGCCATCTTCTAACCTAATTTGATGTTAGCATGACGATAAAGTAAATGCAACAGCTATGAATATAGAAGAATGACTATAGGAGTATTCTAAATGATTCTAACTATTACAGAACTTGCGCAGAAATTACAGGTAACGCGCGGGCTCTGTATTATAGTCTTATATACCGACATTATATTGCTACCATTAAATGAAGCGATGCGTTGCTTTTTGAGCTCTAAGGCCTTCCATGAAGGGCCAGATTTTTGTTCTTATATCTCTCATCAAGGGTGATTTCTTCACCGAACCACTTAGGCGGCTCAAAGTGTGAGCTTTTTTCTTCGCTGTCAAATTCAACCTCTGCGACTACTAGTCCTTGTAGATCGCCTGAGTAAATATCAAGCTCAATGAGAAATTCCTCGTAATCTATATCGTATCTGACTTTTAAGACCCGCTTGCCTTCGGTCTCGAGCCAATGCTCGAAGAACTCATTCTCGGTGATTTCTTTTTCGGCCTCTTTTCTTACAAGACCACTGCCAGATTTAACAGTGTGAGTGCAGTGCCCGCCTCTTCTTCTAACCCTGACCTCAACATCGTTATCTGTGATCATGAGATAACCCTGCATAATCTCGCTATGAGGATATCTGTCGATCTCCGGCGGCAGTTCATTTACTAAAAATTTTCTTTCTATCTCAAAGGCCATAGATATTATCTATATTAATGATTTGAAATTGCTTTTATCTCATCCCAGAGTTTATTGTAAGCCTGGGTAGAGTCTGAATGCGGGCTAGTGACCGGCACCGGCTCGCGGTAAATGCCCATCTTTTCAATATCCGAGCGGTATGGGATTGCAGACTCAAGTATATTGCCACCTTCCCGGGTGAGCTTATCCATTGTCTCCCGGTGAAGCGTTTTTCTGCTCTCTACCATAGAGAAGAAGGTATGAATCTTCTTCGGGTTAATATCATTTTTTTCGAAAAATTTAAGCAGCTTCTCATAGGTAAGCTCGGACAGTGTTGTAGGTATTAAGGGGACAAGTATCAGGTCCGCCGCGTTGAAAACATTCTCCGATACGAGAGAAATTCCCGGAGGGCAGTCCATAAACAAATAGTCATAGTCGTCCTCAAGCTCGCTCAGTATCTGCCTAAGTCTTTTTTTAGAATTCTTGAGCGCATCAAGGGCAAGATCCAGGTTTCTGTATGAGAGTTTAGAGGGGAGCAGGTCGAGATTGGGAAAATCGGTTCCTTTGATGTTTTTGTCTATATATTTTCCGCCCTTTATGAATTTATTGGTGTTGAAGTTCTTAGACGCCCGGATACGGAAATAATAAGTTGAGGCCCCCTGAGGGTCGAGATCGCAGAGCAGGGTGTTAAAGCCCTCTGCTGAAGCTAAATAGGCTAAATTGACAGAGGCCGCAGTTTTGCCAACCCCGCCTTTCATGCTGTAAATTGCTATTTTTTTCATATTGCCGTTTGTCTATCCTTTACTAAACAGTTTCTTAGATAATGCCGTTGTTTCTTTGTCGCTGAACTCATCAAAATTATCTTTAAATTTTTTTCTCAAATTGTTCTGACGCTGATAAAGCACCGAGACAAGGCCTCCGGTAGCAGCTAGGGTTGTTTGTTTAGAGTGATCATACCCGATGTCTGTTTGGTTTAGAAACTTTTTAAGGCTCTGTTGCTGAACATAAAGATCGTTGAAGTCCCCAAGATTGTCTTGTAGCTTTTTTAGGTGCTGTATGACAGTCTTTATATCATCTTCGGCGAAGAGAGATGCGAAAAATTCCAGGAGATATCTCAGTTTCTTGCACTCAATCCTAAGGCGGTGAATCTCTGGGTCAGGGGTATTGCTCTGAATTTCTTTCCCAAGCTTGATGACCCTTGAATACTTTTTCCATATACTCTCTTTTGCAAGATCAATTACCGGTCTCTCGCTATTGGGGGCGAGCTTGGGATCGCTATCTGTGTTTCTCAAAAAGTCGTCCCAGGTTTTTATAGATTCTTTGTATGTATCTGATTCGAGAAACTCAGCGCACGCCTTCTTAGCTTTTTTCCTCTGCTCAGCCAAAGAGCCAAACAGCGGATCCAGCCCCGCTCTTAAGTCCTCAGGGAGCATATTCTTGTATGAATCCTCAGTCAGGAGATAAACGTCCAAGTCTCTAAGCTCGTTTGTAGCTTTTCCGATTGCGGAAAACTCGTCTTTAAATTTGAGAGTGTCCTCGAGCGAGAATACAGCCTTAATCTGACTGAGCGCCGAGCGTGTTCTCCTCACAGCAACTCTAAAATCGTGAAGGAACTCGGTGTCTATATCCTCTATTATTCCAAATTCATTGACCCTCATGGTCTCAAGCAAATTCTGGAATATAAGCTTTGCCGCATCCAGGGATTTCATCTCGGGCTTTAGATGTACATTGATTTTAGATGAGTAGTTAAGGGGATATTTCCCATCAATTGACCCTGCGGCTGAGATAAGGTCTCCGTCTGAAACTTCAAGTCCAAGAGTGTTTAAGTATTTCTTAAACTCGCCCGCCTCTTCCTCGTATCCTCGAAGTTGTTTAATCTGCACAACTATAATAGGCTTGGTCTCGCCACTGTTTAAAATTTTCAGCTCTTTTACATAGGTTAAGAGCACAGTCTTCTTATCTTCATTTAAGAGCCTAAGCGTGGCTATAGATCTTTCAATTTTAGCTAGAGAAAGTAGCGCCCTTATATCGCACAAAGGCTTAATCTCGGCCCTTAAACTGCACTTTGGGAAATCCCACCAAAATTTAGGATTTATATTTTTAGTGTCTTCAAGTAATGCAACCGTGTGGCCTTGTATTAAATCTCTTAGATAATATGAGCTGCCTTCTTTGATCAGCACACGATTTGCGCTGTGAAGGCGTCTGTCAAAAGTGTCTAAGAATTCTTCTTTCTTTTTCTGAGGGGGGTCAAGCACAAAGCTATGGTCAGTTGTTAGCCTGCGCAGCAGCTCCACCCGTTCAAGATTGTCCGGCAGTGTGTAATAATCGCTTTTTTCTAAAGGGGCTGGCATTTGTTTAATATATGCAAAATATTCTTGTATTAAAGCCTCTAACAAATTTCATGCCTAATTAAGCTTCAAGTACTAATCTCTTTTGTTTCTCATATAACACGTGAATAATGCCGTCTGATAGCCCAATGCTTGGAACATAAAGCTCGTTGATGTCGGCCCACTTTATTGCCTTTAAAAAAATCTTAGTCGCAGGAACAATTACATCCGCACGGTCCGGTCTTAGGTTGAGCTTGGAGATTCTGTCCTCATAACTATACGAATTGACCAGGTCTGATACTTTCTTGATGTCTTTGTAATTTAAGAATTCACCTTCTTCTTTAAGAGACATTTTTAATATTTTGTTGATGTTTCCACCTGTACCAATGCCCTTGATGGAAGGGTAGTCAGAAGTGTTTTCCTTAATCCAGTTTCTCATATTCTGCCACTCCGTCTTGGGAACCTGTTCTTCAAGCAAGCGCACTGTTCCGAGCTTAAAGGAATATGAGTCCACTATGACGGAGCCCGAAATTAGCGTAAGCTCTGTGCTTCCTCCTCCGACGTCTATATATAGATAGTTGCCTTTGTTATCCAGCTTTTCCGCTACATGGTTGGAATATATTATCTCAGCTTCCCGCTGTCCGTCTATGATCTCCATATCTATTCCCGATTCTTTTTTAATAGCGTTCACTATATCGTGTGAATTGTCAGCCTCACGCATAGCTGCTGTGGCGATTGCCATGTAGTCAAGCGGGGCGTAGGCTTCTATTAGATACTTAAAAGCAATCATGGTCTTTATAAGGCTGTCCGCTTTTTCATCTGAAATCCTTCGTTTAACAAAGGAGTCTTCGCCGAGCCGTATCGGCACCCTAAACAGAGAGTCTTTCTTAAAGAAGATCTCCCCATTGTTCTCGAAGACCTGTGTGAATAGGAGTCTTATAGCATTTGATCCGACGTCTATGGCTGCGAATTTCAATTGTTTATCCAGTTGTTTAGAAGTGCGAGCATGGATTCATTAACAAATTTTAATATGTTTTGTATTTTACCTAGTCAGGTAAAAAAACACCATCATGCGTGTGAATTGTTCATCACAGAGCATCAGGTTTTCGCTTCCAAGATTGTCTTTAATAATCTCAAGCGCAGTGTCTTTGGGTACGGTGATAATATCAGTTTTGTTCTTAACGAGCTTAAGCTCTACAACGTCTGAGAATAGGGAGCGAACTTTCAAACCCGCCTGCTGAAACTGCAGAGCGGACCCGTCACCCTCAAGTGACCATTCCATATTGTCCTTCATCCATATCTCTATCCTAAGAGTTTGACGGGAGTTCTGGTTCATAGCGTTAATCTTTGTGCGCGGTTTTACTCCTTTTCCTGAAGGACAAAGGCGATTGTATGAACGGCTATTTTGTCATCGTCGTCAAATACAAATGTGTCGGAAGCGAACGGCACTTGGTAATTGTCTGAATCTGCATGCCAGACGAGATAGGCGATATTGTCCATAACCACCTTGTCGTGCAGATGGAAATTGCACCCGGGCGGGAGTACCTCAGTTACCAGGTTGGTAAAAAAGTTTCTTATCTCATCAAGCCCTTTCATAACTGTGTTTGGGATGATGATGACAGATTCCGCAGTGTAATCCTCAAGTATTGCTTCAACGTCACCTTCTCCAAATGAGTGTAAATGATGGTCCAGTGTAATTTCAGACATAGTAATCTCCTTTAGGTGAATTTTATACCTACAATATAACTTAGTAACAAAATATAGGGAATAACGCAGGGCTAAAAACTTGAGAAAAGGTTCGCGTGATTACGGGGATGATTGCTTTTATGTTATTGCGGAAGAGAAATATTGTTTTCTTTGATGAATTTTTGGCCTTCCTGTGTTTCGATAACTATCATCTCTGCCTTCTTGCATCTAGGGCATATGAGCCCGGGTTTTTTTGAATCCAGGAGATTAAAAACACCTACTATAATGCTTAGAGCGGCTAAGATGTGAATAATCAGCTCAGGCCCGCTAAGTCTGTCGATGTTAATGGCAATGAGCGCTACGCCCAGCGCTATCTGGGAAAAAGCTATATATACATTACCAGAAAAGAAACCATGTTTCCCATGGCCAATAAGAAGGCATTTCTTGCATATTTGTTTCATAGCGAATTATTATAAAGCAATCAGCAATAAAATCGAGATAGGTAATTAAAATAGGGGCTGTACCAGATAACTACAATCGGTTATAGGTACAGTAAATGCGAAAGAGCAGATTAAGCAAAGAGAAACAACAGCGATTGATGGAGCATTTTGTGGCAGGTACAACAGCGCGATGTGCGGCAAATCTGATAGGTGTTAATTTTAAAACAGCAGCCTATTACTTTCATCGTCTGCGCAAGATTATATACCGAGCTACCGAAGATGAGGCACTGTTTAGCGGAGAGATTGAAGTTGATGAAAGCTACTTTGGCGGGACTCGTAAAGGCAAGCGCGGACGGGGTGCGGGTGGTAAAGTTCCGGTGTTCGGATTGCTCAAACGCGGCGGCAGGGTCTATTCAAAGGCAATTTCGGACACAAGAGGCAAGACACTTATGGGTATCATGCAGGACAGGATTGTTCCTGACAGCATAGCCTACACGGACGCTTATCATTCATATAACGTACTGGACGTGTCTGAGTTCAAACATTACCGGATCAATCACTCAAAACTGTTTGCTAACAAGCAAAATCATATCAACGGGATTGAGAATTTTTGGAATCAAGCGAAGCGGCACATGCGCAGATTTAACGGTGTTCCTAGAAAGCATTTTCCGTTATTTTTAAAGGAGTGTGAATGGCGATTTAACAACCCTAATCCAAAAGCGCAATTAATACAATTAAAACAGTGGGGTAAACACTATATGGGGTGATTAACTGGTACAGCCCCTTATATATTAAGTAGGGTGGATTAAATCGGAAGCATGCGGTTTTTTGATGTTTTGAATACCCACATCATCTCGTTGCCGCCGCGCTGTATTTCGTAGGGCACTTTTTTGATCTTCACCTTATAACCGTCTCTTTCGAGTTCTTTTGTAAGGGGGTCTATATAAGGAGAGCGTCTCAGCATCAAGTCCAACAGAGGGAAGATGCGGACTTCCTCTGATACCCGTAGCATTTCATACACTGCGGCTTTGTGGAAATTGTAATCGTAGTGCTCGGAATAAAGGAACAGAAGGTGTGAGCAGAGCGCTATGTTAAAAGCCCCGTCTTGAAATTGCAGCGCGGGTAATTCTCCTGTTATATACCGCCCCTCTTTTTTGCCCTGATCAAAATCCGAGGTGAAACAGTTAAGCGCCTCTATTCTGTGGTTTCTTAAATCATCAGGGGACATATGATATGTCCATGTCCAGTCGCCCGGGGTGTTTTTGACCTGCTCGATTATATTATCGAATACCTTGTTAAATTTATGGGATATGTCTTTAGCGCTGAAAAAGTAAATAGGGTCTACCGAGACGACTGTTTTTCCCATCTCTTTCATCTCTGCATTAAAACTGGCAGGGCCGTCACCCACGCCTATTATGCGCTTGTTCAAGTCGCTTTTTGAAAGGCTGAACATGAGCCTATACTCATCAAACGAGCGCCCAAGCGGAACAACGTTCTTTAATTTCATCGCCATGGGAGTATAAGTAAACCCCTGCGTAGGGAAAAATCAATATTTTGTGCAGTTGCGTAGAAACTGTGTAGTTCAAATAGTTAAAAGGATTATCTCTCAAAAATCTCACGTGCTATAACCATCTTGTGAATCTCATTAGAACCCTCGTAGATCTCGCCCACCTTGGAGTCGCGGTAAATTTCCTCAACTTTTATATGTCGACTTATCGTGCGCAAGCTCAACCATCAGCCCGTAGCCGCCGAATATCTGCACTGCATCGCGCGCCATATCTACGGATATCTTGGAGCCGTAAAATTTAGCCCCGGAAGATTCCAAAATCGGAAACTTCTTGCCTTCATCAATTTGCCGCCCGCTCTTTATATATATAGGTTCCTAGCGTTCTCAATCTCAATTGCACGCTCAGCCATTAAAAACTGCCAGTGCTGAAACTGGCTAATCGGTTTGCCAAACGCTTTTCTCTCCTTCATATAAGACGCGCTTTCATCAAACGCCGACTGAGCCATTCCCACCCCTGCTGCGCCGATTCCCGTACGTCCGTACATAAGAGCTGTGAGGCAAATTTTAATTCCGTCCCCCTCCTCACCAATCAGATTTTCCTTGGGGACTCTTACCTTGTCGAAATATATGTCATATGTGAGCTCGCCTCTATTGCCGAGCTTTTTGTCGGACTCGCTTACGCTAACCTCTTTAGAGTTCATATCTATTACAAACATGCAGGACTTACCGTTTTGTTCCACAAGCGTGGCAGTGTAGTCCGCGATACCTGCGTTTGTGATGAAGCGTTTTTGGCCCGAGACAATGTATCTACCCCTGGTTTTGGTAGCTTTAGTAATGAGAGAGTCAGGCCTCACATCCGAGCCGATGGCTTCACATTCCATAAGCGGGGTTAAATAGTTGCGTTTAATATAGTTAGATCCCTGTGCGAGGCTAACGCCTGCGAGTAAAAAATGAGCGTTAACAGAGCCTGAAAAACTTGCGCTTATATATGCAAGCTCCTCTGCCAGAGTGGCCGCTGCGCATGCCGGGTATTTAAGTCCCATCCCACCGTCTTTCTTTTTGTGAGGGACTTTGAAGAAACCCTTCTTTGCCATGGACTTAAAAAGCTCCATCGGAAAGTTCTCGTTAGACTCTGTGCGCTGACCAAACTCATAAGCGATCGGAAAAAGCTCTTTCTCGGCAAACGCTCTAAACTTCTTTCTCAGCTTAAGAGTTTCATCAGGAACATAGTCGTTTTTATAAAGCTTCTCGCTCATTCTCTTAGGCAGTTCTCTCATGTCTCTCTCCAAAACTATGATCTTAAGAATTTAATATAACAGAAAATATATTCGATGTTGAGTGTTTTGAGTATCAGTAAGATAATTTGATAGACTTAGAATGAAAATAACAATATAAATTTGATACCTTCAGGTCATTCTGCCGACTTTTAGATTTAGGTTAAGAAACTTTAACTATTAAAATAATATAAAGTAAGCATATACTGTATGTTGTAAAAATTAGTTGCAGTATTGCTTTAATATACTTTCGGCCTCTGCATAGCCCATTTCCTTTGCTTTTTTTACATCTGCACAGCCCGATTCTGTTTTATCCAATAGAATTTTAGAGAACCCGCTTCCGTAATAAGCTTTGGCGTTTTGCGGGTCAAGATCAATGGCCATAGTGAAGTCTGATAATGCGCCCTTATAGTCTTTTGTTACCCCTTTACTCCGGCCCCTGCTGTCGTAGGCCTGAGCAAAGCGGGGATTAAGCTCGATTGCTTTGTCGTAGCTAGAGATTGCGTCCGGGTACTTATCTAAATTATAATAGGAAAGCCCAATATTATAGTATCCCAAAGCAAATTTGGGGTTAAGCTCAACTGCTTTTTGGTAGTCAGAGATCGCCCCTTGATAGTCTTTTTGTTTACTCTTCACGTTACCTCTGTTGTTATAGGCATCAAAATATTTGGGGTTAAGCTCAATAGCTTTGTCGTAATCAGAGATTGCTCCTTTGTAATCTCCCAAATCGTCTTTTGCATTGGCTCTGTTGAAATAGGCAATAGCAAACTTCGGGTTGAGCTTAATGGCTTCGTTAAAGTCGGCAATTGCGCCTTTATAATCCCCTTGTGAGGTTTTGTAATTGCCGATGTTGTTATAAGGCATCGCAAAAGTTGGGTCAAGCTCAATTGCTTTGTTGTAATCTGAGAGAGCGCCCTTTATATTACCTACCTCTCTTTTCGCAGTGCCGCGGTTGTTATAAGACATGGCAAACTTGGGGTCAAGCTTAATGGCCCGGTCGTAGTCCTCGATTGCTCCCTCTTTATCGCCGAGGTCGTCTTTTAAGTTCCCCCTGTTGTTATAGGCGTATGCAGACTTGTCGTTTAGCTCAATCGAGCGGTCAAAATCAGAAAGCGCTCCTTTCTTATCACCCATGCTGGCTTTGGTGACTGCACGACTGTAGTAAGCCTCTGCCGATTTCGGGTCCTTTTCAATCGCCATATTAAAATCAGCAAGTGCTCCCTGTAAATTGCCGGAGGTGGCTTTTGTAATGCCCTGGTCTATGTATTCCCTGGCCGATTGAGCCTGTGCCGCTAATGGAAATAGAACGATTATTGCTAAGATAATTGCAGATTTAAGTTTCATATATTTCTCCTGTTGTAAATTTAGTTCGGTTTTATAAATCCAGCTAAAGGAAATTATATCGGATAGATTCTAATTACAGTACTGATTTATATATTCTTTGGCTTGCTCAAACCCAAGGTCATAGGCTTGCTGCATATCCTTACAGCCGATCTCCTTGTCCCCGGCTCTGAACTCAGCCAGTCCCTGCACAGCATAAGCTCTTCCGTAAAAGGGGTATTTCTGAAGCGCTATTGTTGTGTCTTCGATCGCGCCCTGCTGGTCGCCGAGTTGTGACTTGGCATACGCTCTTGTTGTATAGGCCTTCTCGTGATGGGGTTTCATTTCAATTACTCTGTCAAAATGCTCAATGGCTGCAGACCAGTCACCTTTGTGCCCGGTGATAAGTCCCTTTTTATGGATCTCTCCCTCAGGCGTAGTCAGCAAGACCACAATTATTATAAACATGCGTATCAGAACTAATGCAAAAACAGCGCCTACTACAATTAATATCCCTCTTTTCATGATCGTTCACCTTAAAAATGAGTTTAACATATTTCTTTCATCCACCTATTAAATCTATTGCATTAAAAGATGCTATTTGTTAGGCTTTGTATAATTCCATCTATAATAGAGAGAGGTTCTATGAAGACATATTCCTTAAACTTATTTTTAGCCCTGATTTTATTTGCTACAGGTCTTGTAGTGGCTGATCTAAGTTCTGCCAATGCTGAGTCAAGAGGGGATGCTGAGTCACTCGTAAAGCAGAGCCTCATGGTTTGGAACACCGGTAACACAGCTATAGCGGATCAGCTCTATTCCTCAGATATTATCGTTCATCTTGTTGACCAGGATAACTCAGAGCTCAATGGTACTGTAGCTCTTATGGACTATTTGAGATACCTTAGGATCGCATATCCCGATATGAAATTCGAGCCCGATCACATGAGCATAGATGGCAATACTGTTACAACGCAGATGACTTTTACAGGCACCAATATGGGCCCAAGGGGAGATTTACCCCCTACAAAGAAAGCGGTCAAAGTCTCAGCCGTACTAATCTCCCAAATTACCGACGGCGAGATATCAGAGGAGCGGCTCTACATAAATATGGGCTCTGTCTACAAACAGCTAGGGTTTACACTTACGCCGCCAACGGCTGAAGAATAGACACAGTTAGACGGGACAATAAAATACTTTCTTTGATATACTTCCACTCCCTTCAGGAAAAATACGACGGGCATCCCTTATAATAAGGTACACCCTTAATAATATAGTATAGTCGAGAACAATATGGCCAGAAAACAATTTTCGCCTGAGCAAGTATTCTCTTCCGAAGTTGGCTATAACGGCATAATCCCAAAAGTGTTAAACAGCCCCCGTATATTCTACGGGCAGGTAAACAGTTTGCTTACCGTGTCCTGATATTTTGAGGCCGGGTAATTTTGAGTAGCGGCTGTTGTCGTCCACTCATAAATTCCAAAGAACTTGTTTGGTGCGTTGATATTGGTCTCGTTCTCGTCAAACCACTCGAAATAAAAAGACTGTATTTGGTTCGTGCATGCCCACGTTTTATAGGTATTTAGCATTGTAGTCAGATCGGGATAAAGGGATGTATCGTTTGATCCTGGGTTACTTGTGTTTCCCGTGGTGTATCCGGTCTCGCCAATAAATGACTTGCCCAGACACGCTGTGGGAGTATTGGTCTCGTACCATCCCGTTATGCTGACATCAACGCACTGAGGGGGAGTATTGCATCCGGCCGGAATGTTCTTGCCTGTGCATATTGTCGTTTCTCCCGGAGGACTTTGACCTTTAAGGGGACAGTATAGATCGAACCCTACCGCATCAAGATCTGCGGCGTTACAATACTCCTCGGCTGTGGGTGTAGCCGGAGAGGTTGGGATGCCGACTAAGGTTGTAGCAATTTTCACATCGCTGCCCCCTGTGATTTTATTAAGAGCCGCGCGCAGGTTCGTGGCGGCCATTCCTAAAAGTGCCGGGCTGCACGGTGCGCACCCGAAACTCCCGTTCACCTCGTTTCCCAGGATGATGCCGACTATGGTTCCGTCCTTAATATGCGGCTCAAGCGGGGTTATGTAAGGGCTATACTGGCCCTTAAGAAAGGTTGCGGCGAAAGTTGCGTCACTTGCCAGCTTAGTGATTGTCCCGTTCTCTGTCCCTACCACAACACTAACACCCTGCTTGCTTGCCGCATCAGTCACGCTGTAGTTGGGGGAGTAGAGTCTAAGGAGTGTCGCGCCTACCGACTTCATTTGCATCATGTCCACTTCATAGCAGGCTACGCACTCATCCAGGGTGCAAAAGGGGTTGGCGCTCCCGGTGCAGGCAGGCATTGGCGCGCTCGGATCGGTTTCGAAGGCGGCGTTTACGTCACATCCGTCCATCGTAATATCCCGATTGTTCCTGCAGCGGGAAACACTTGTCCAAGAGTAGTCGACCCCGAACTGTCCTCCATTAAATATCGCTGTTAATGCGCCGCCCAGACCATCGCCGTTATCACCACCACCTGAGTTATTATTATTGCACCCTCCGATGCTGCCAATAGCAATAAAGCCAAGTATTAATATTAATCCGAAAAACCTTGAACAATTCTTAAACTGTTTGGTAATACTCTTCATTAAAACCCCCTCCATCTCCACTATTTTTATACTATATTAGTATAACCGAGGTTTAATTTGCATTCATGAATCCAAACAAGTCTAATAAAAATAGTTAGCTAAAGTTTTTAATAATAGAGATTTATTAAGTAGTGGGCGCTTGCCGGACGAGAGTCCTTTCATGCACTTTAAAATCTTGAGGATCTTGAAGAAGCGGTAAGGTTATCGGCTGAGTACGGTGTAAATTTCCTGCCGCCTGAGGATTAAGGACGTTCTGACCAAACTGCATATTCGTTGCCATTGGGGTCGCTAAAGTGAAAGCGACGCCCACCTGGAAATGGAAATATGGGTTTTATAATTGAACCACCAGCATTCTCTATTTTTGATTGGGTTTGCTCTAGCTCTTTACTATAGAAAACGATAAGAGCACTGCCATTATTAGTGGAGACAGTTAAATCGGACTTGAAAAAGCCTCCATCGATACCTTCATTTGAGAAAGCTGTATATTCAGGGCCGTAATCTGCAAAAGACCAACCAAAGACTTCGGTGAAAAATGCTTTAGTCGCCTCTATGTCCTTTGCTGGGAATTCAACGTAATTAATTTTTTCGTGTTCACTCATTACTTCGCTCCTTATTTATGCATAACATTGGCATATGTGCTGAATAACTTGAATCCCGAAACTGTATTAAGTGTTAACCCTACAACTGGAGTACGTCAAATAATTACAGAATATGATAATCCGGGACAAGGCGCTTTAGGTGGTTTTGGTGAAGGAATTATTATTGCAACTGTTGCTACAGAGATGATAACTCAACTTGTTCCAACACTATCAGAATGGGGCCTAATTGCAATGGCTTCTATTCTTGGAATCGTAGGGTTTATGGTTATCAGAAGAAGGAAAGTGACTGCTTAGATCGGAAAAACATAAAAAATAGATTCCCGGCAAAATAGTTCGGGAATGACAGATTGGAAAAAGGGGGCATGGACCCCCTTTTTTTATCTAAATATCAATGAATTAAAATACTATTGCATGTAATCGTTCGTATGTGGTATATAAATTATTGAGACGGTAGGTAATTCAACTTAAAATCAACACTGGAGGATAGAAATGCGAAGACTATCTATATGCTCATTATTGATAGTATTTTTACTCAGTTTTAACATTGCTGGTTGCGGTGAGAAGACCTGTAACGATTTGTTGCAGCAGTTAGTTAGTATTCACAACACGATCTTTGAGCTGCAGGATAAAATGAGAGAAGCACGTGCTAAGAATGATGTTACTGAATATATCAGACTCCAACAGCTTGAAAGTAACGCTAGAGTAAGATTTGCTTCAGTTACAGCTGAATATATTGAAAAAAATTGCCCAAAAAGGACTGGAGAACCCCCTAGGTTGCCCGAACCTTTACCTGCTGGTGAAACGCTTTTTGAGTAAAGGAATAAGGATTATTGTTCTAACATAGAATATTAAAAAAGGAGCGAGCACTGATAGTGTCCGCTCCTTTTCTTGTATGGAATGTTTATTCAGGAAAGCCTATGATTGTAAACTGAAGCTGATGTTCGTTTGTTCTAGGAAGCGGCTCAGGAAATAGCTCAACTCCTGTTAAAATAATTCCAGGGCTGTTTTGCTCCATTTCTTCCTCTGCGTCAGGGTCTATAACATCGTCAAGATCAAGCCCGTCCCCCTCATTATCCCCATCTTCCTCTGCAACATCGAGCAATCTGCCTAGGTCATCAAACTGTTCAAATTCAAAGGTGACTCCCTCAGCTTCTGCTATTGAATTGCCGTCCATGACCTGAAAATGAAGATGAGGAGCGCCGCTTTGTCCTGTATTACCAAGCAGCCCGACCATCTCACCTTTTTCTACAAAATCGCCCACTTCCAGGTGATCGTTGCTGCCTGGAATCAGATGCGCATAAAGTACGTATATGCCGTTACCTATATGCATGATCACAATATTCCCTGCGCCGTCTGCGAGACTTATAGGAAATGGCGGCGATTCTCCGGGCTTGTTGTCCGGCAAACCTTTAACTACACGGCTCACTACCCCGTCAGCAACTGCAATCAACTCAGCGCCGTATCCAAGCCAGCTATTATTGTCGTTAGGATCACCAACAAATAAGTTGTTCTCTTCGTCAACTTCTAAAATATCTATGGAATAACGCTCAGGGAAAAACTCCTTCCCGTCCACTGATCTAATAACTCGCCTATGCGCGGAGTTAGCAAAATCACAGCAGCCGTTTAGATTGATCCATCTGCCGCCTTTAATTGGTTCTCCAAGTACTAGTGCTTTCTCGTGATTTACATAGATATCGGTGCTGACAGTCAGCGCGCTCTCGCCGAGAAGCTGAGCGATAATCGGAGGGCCGTCTATCTCAACTACATTTATTAGCTTGTCAGGCACATTTTCAAAGTCCTCCACTGTGACATCAAGAAACGTTACACCTGTCTGACCAGGGCCGAGTTGATCAACGGTAACTTCATCAAGCGGGGCTTTTTTAAACGGATGATATTGGAGTAAAAGAGTGCGAATCATGAAGTTTCCGCCTTCAAGCACCAAAAGCGGTACCGGAGCTTGCTCTCCTGTCACACCAAAGACGCTTAGCTTTTTTAAGTCGATAGTTTCAGTTGTAAAATTCTCTATCTGAACCTCATAGACTAGATGAACCAGGCCGTCATTTGCTCTAAAGGGCTGGGGCTCCTCCACTACTCCAACGATTAAAGGTTTTAGCTCATTGGTATCATCAGGAGACGGCTCAAAATCAAAAAGATTAGCCATATTTCCATCTGAGTCGCATCCGGCAAAGCCAAATGTTATGGCTAAACCAGTTAAAATTATCACTGAAAATATAGTTAGTGATTTAGTCAGTTTACTCATGCTGTATCCTCCATCTTTGTATTTATATTCTTTTGGGATTTTGTAAATTTAGATACTTGTATAATAATTATAGCCGCGTTTTTAAGCAAATCACTTCACCACAAGATTAATGATATACTCAGCGGGTAGCACCCACATTCAAATTAGTTCTAACCATCTCCTTCATTCGTCTCGGAATTCTGAGCA
>JBBDIN010000094.1:0-1328 GCA_040880385.1 Thermodesulfobacteriota bacterium
GTGAATACCAGTCTATTGACTTAGCCATCTTGTCATTGTTTGAAAAGCTTAGAGATCCACTAATTATAGCCTCTGCAAAAGCCAGAAACACCAACAATGTCGAACCAAATACAAATTTATCAAAGCGAGTAAGGTAAGCAACATTGGGCACGACATGCCCTATAGCAAAACGATACGCAATCAGTGTGAGCATAGAGGTTACAGATAAGCCGATTTGCGGTCCTAACTGACTCGGCGGAATCCAAAATACCGCCCAAGACATTATTACAATCAGTATAAGCGGTATTATTATCTTCCACATAAAAAAATCATAATTCCGTTTAGCTGTAAGCTGATAAACAAACGCCGAAAGCTCACGATTTTGAGGTTTGAAGTAATAGGCTGCTGACTCGGCAACTGGGATTTCCGCAATATTCCAGTCTGTAACCGAAAAATGTTCATCACGCCCTGTGATTGTTTTATTATTCACGAATTGCAATTCGCTAGTATCGTACTCTGTAGAAACTATTTCAACTTTCAGAGGACGTTGGTCAAAAGGAAATTCCCTAATATTAGCAATTGTTTCAAAGTCGCCGTATAAAATCAGCCCGTATTCTACGTTGCCAAGACAATCTACCCAAGCTTTATACTGAAATTGTTTAAATACACGCTGCTCATTGAGGATCACCATATTTGGGTTCCATATTTCTTCAAGATTAAACTTTCGAATTTTGTCTTTATCTTCAGAGGAAGCGCATATCAGGGTGGGATCATTCCACTTCATATCTAAGGCAATTGTAGCTTTATAATTTTGTTTAGCGCTGTTCACCTCTTCAATGTTTATCATATATATTCCAACATCAATCTGTCTTGGCTTATCCGTGGTATCATTATTTTCAATAACACCCGTCGGTTTGAGCTCATACGCATGTGTGATGATCGGAGAAATTTGGAAGAAGAAAAGTAAAACTAATGACATTCGGGACAGGAATATTCTAAACATTAGAATTCAGAAACTAACGAATATATAAATGTATGTCAATTGGCCTTCCCCAGAAGAATGAGCTGCTCGCCGCTCCACGATAAGCGTGACAAGTGCTCGGGCATTAGCTTTTGCACGTCACTCCAGACGTTCTCCATAATTTTTTTGTAGTCCATCTTATCCTCCGCCATATCGGGTAATCAATCTGACAATTTATTCTCACATAGAAAATAAATCTGTATAATTGATTGATAGGCGGGGGTACTGAGGTCCTTAACTTTTAAATGGGGGATTGGAGACATGACTAGTAAATATCTTGAAATATTTAACTAGATGCCGTTTTCATCCAAACATGAAAGCGGGGATT
>JBBDIN010000094.1:1338-3559 GCA_040880385.1 Thermodesulfobacteriota bacterium
GGGGATTGCCATCGTTCAATAACAGATTATAAGGTGTTACCGCCTTTGAAACCATCTCTCGACAAAACCGGATCTATGGATAATATTAATTGAAATTAAAGCAAGGATGGAGATATCATGACAAAAATATCATTCAGCGATCTAGCGAAGCTGCTTTCAATTATCTTACTCATCATAGTAAGCACAAGCCTTTACTCTCAAGCAGATGAATCCGCCCATTCACATGGGGGTCTTCACTTCTCACATCCGCTAATATCAGAATCCCCCTCCCCTGACACCAAAATAAGGCTGGATTATTTCTTTTTAGATGTTGATGGGGAAGTCGAAGATGAAGGATTGGGAGAAGAAGGTGAAGGTCCCTCAAGATTTAAAGAAAACACTATTAATCTTGAGCTTGAATACGCATTTAGCAGAAATATCAGTGTTGAGGCCGACATTCCGTTTACCTTTTTAGATGTAAACGGGGGGTCGAATGAAAGCAACTTCAACAACATAGGAGTAGGTCTGAAACTGGCTTCATTTATTCTTGAGGAGTATGGAATACTTCTGGGCGGCGGGCTGGAAGTGGGGCTTCCGACAGGCAAGGACAGAAAGGGCATCGGCAGCGATAACATTTTTGAGATCGAACCGTTTGTAGACTTTGGATATAAAGTGCAGGATCTTGAGGTTATTGGGTTTCTCTCACTTGGATTTCCTGTAAATCAAAAAGGAGACCAGGATGAGGGGGATGAGCTGGGTTACAATTTAGCTATGCTCTATCACCTGGGAAATAGTTTAGAGGTACTGCTCGAATTTGATGGCCTGACAGTTCTAAACGGAGAGGAGGACGGCGAGTCGGTATTAAATATCGACCCCGGTGTGAAGGTTGCCCCGTTTAAGAATAAAGATATTCTGATAGGGGTTGGAGCAGGTTTTCCACTGACGGAGGATAAAGAGTTTGAGTATAGATTAATTGCGTCAATCTTCTACCATATGCCTTTTCTTAACTAAAGAAAATCTTCTTTCACTAATACAGTGTGGGCTCCCCTTTTTCTTAATAAAACCCTAACCAACACCACATAGTATCATTTGCTATCTTGATATTGGAGATGGTATTGTTTTAGTAAAATTCTAGTCTTTCTTTAAGGAGGGAAGCAATGAAGAAGTTACTTTCTTTATCAGTATTCGTGTTAATGCTCATTTCTTATTCCATATGCGCTAATGCGCAGGAAGCGGAGATGGTTGAAGTTGAGACCAGCAATAAAGGGATGAAGGTCATCGACGTTATCGTGATGCAGGCAACAGTTCAGGCTATAAATGTAAACGAACGAATCATTATACTTGCTGATGATGCAGGAAATGTGCAGACTGTTGAAGTCGACCCGGAAGTAAAGAACTTTGACCAGATAGCTCTAGGCGACAAGGTAACTGTAGAGTATCTTGAGTCGGTTGCTCTGTTTCTAGGATCACCCGATAACAAGCCCGGAGAATCTCAAACTCAGGTAATCCACACCGCAGATAAAGGCGATAAACCTGGCATGGTTATTATCGATGTTGTTGAGATAATTGCAACAGTAGAGGCGGTCGACAAAGAAAACAGAAAAGTAAAATTAAAAGGCGCCGATGGCAATGCGGTTGCAGTTAAGGTAGACCCAAGCATGGGGAACCTGGAAAATATTAAAGTTGGAGACACAGTACACGCCCGCTTCACAGAAGCAGTTGCAGTTTCAGTAACAGAGCCAAAATAATCAACCGGGGGCGGGCACTAACAGTGCCGCTTTTTTTTTGTTTTCAATAGAGCTAAATCTAATACAGCGCAACTACCCCTACTTTTTTGGCATATTTATCATATTGATCCGTAAAGGTTTTTAGTTTCTCAGGATGTACTTCTGAAAGGTTATTGGTCTCGCCAGGGTCAACGCCCAGATCATACAGCTCCCATTTACTAGAACCGTATTGTTTGTTTAATATTAAGAAGGTACGATATGTCCATGTTCATCAATTTGAACTTATACATAACAATAAAGAAAGCCTGATGATAACAAAAAATAAATCGTCCTTATTTTTAGCATTGCTAGCGTTGGTTCTATTTGCCTCGTGTGAATCCTCTTCAAAAGCGACCGGATCTCCCCCCAAACCTCAGTTCCCGCAAAATTTTATGTGGGAAGGCCGTTGGATTGTAAAAGATCTTGACGTAGATGTTTCTTTTTCATGGCATGGGAACAACGGTGATCTTCAGATG
>JBBDIN010000094.1:3569-21277 GCA_040880385.1 Thermodesulfobacteriota bacterium
AGATGATCGCCGGCGGTGAGGATGAGAAAATTCATTTTACAAATCTTATCTATGACGATTACCTATATACTTTTACTCTTAAATGGCCCGGCGTAATACCTCCAGATGCAGACGACAATTGCCTTTGTCTCGGCAAACTCCCCCTTGAGGTGCTTAACGGCTGTCTAGCCAGTTCGCGTTATGTAGGGGCTGAGATTTTACTTGAGGAAGAAGAGCGCTATGTTGAGCATTTTAGAATTAGTGTCGTTTTAGGCGAGTCCGAATTGAAACCCAATGCAGCGCGCTTCCCGTTCATGGAAGGGGATTTTTATGTAGACCAGGAAGATTCAACTAAAATGTGGAAAGTGCTTCATTATGGAGTGCAAAATCTTCTAGACCCTGCGTTGGATGAGTGGGCTGTTATGCAGAAAATCGAGAACACCCCGGGAGAGATTAATTTCCCCGAGGAATGCCAAGAAGCAAGACAAAAATGTACAACAGATGGCTCTGTTTTTGAAAATGAAGGTGGGATTTACTGCAAATAAGATCCGCTCTGCGGAAATCTTTATGAAGTGATGCTTTTGTCAGAAAACTCTTAGAAAGTTTGAACATATCAAGAACCTACTCCCGTACTAGATCAATAGTATTAGTTAGATCTTTTAAAAGACACGCACATTCATTATCCCTATAATGGATTTACATGAAATTTTAAAAATTTGAAACCCAATTTAAAATGTATTTACTAACTAAAATACGGCATATGCAATAGCGGCAATAGAAACCCCTGAAACAAATCACCACCTTAATTAAATATTCATAGACTGTTAATCTAAAGTACATCACCCTTTGGATTGCTCTCAAAACCACTAATTTCTATCCTTTGGCCTCTAGGATTAAGCAGGGTAGGAAATGGTTCAAATTAATAAAGTTTGCGTCTTTTTTGATACGCCTCCGTCTTTATAGGTGAATGCAGAAAATCGTCTTTATAATAGTCAGCAAATGATCTCTGCAAATAAAACATCGGAGGTAGTAACCATGAGTGAAAAAGAAAAGAGCGCAAATTGTGATTGTGAGGACTGTCAGTGCGAAACATGCAAATGCGGCGAAGAGAGTAAAGGCTGTAAAGGCTGTAGCTGCTGCGGATAGTCACAGATAAATTATCTAGGTGCACATTATGTATAAAGTGACTATATTTAGATTAAAAGAAAGATTTCTCGCCGAAACACAAGGTGTTCACTCGAAATGACGGACGGGGAGCCCCCGCTGGCATATAATTTCTTCGTTACTCCCAAGCCAGTTAGAAATTGAACGCCCGGCGCGTAGCCGTCATCTCGAACGAAACGTATTGTGTTGAGGTGAGAGATCTGAGCTTTAATACATAGTGTGTGCCCTACTCTCTTGGGAAAGATTTAAAATGGAATATAAGCACAATGTAGACAATATATGGACTGAGTTCTCAGGGCAGATAAGAGGTTATTTGCTCGGAAAGGTGAAGCAGAAAGATGACGCTGACGATCTGCTGCAGGAGATCTTTATCAAAATCCACGGTAGCCTCGGACAACTGCAAGACGAGAACAAGCTCGCCCCATGGATATATCAGATAGTCCGCAACTCGCTGACCGATTACTATAGAAAGAAAAGTCTTGAGACTTCTGAGTTTGATGAAGAGAGCACAGTTTCATTCGACAGCGAAACTCCTGACGATATTTACTCAGCCTGTGTGTCAGGGTGCCTGAGAGTTTTTATAGATAGGCTGCCAGAGAAATACAAAGAGCCGCTTGTTCTGAGTGATATTAAAGGGCTCAAGCAAAAGGACATTGCAGAGCAGATGAATATCTCTTACTCAGGGCTTAAATCCCGCGTGCAGCGCGGGCGCGAGATGATAAAAGAAATGTTCACGGACTGCGCATGCATGTCGCAGGACAAGCACGGAAACTCAGGCCACCAGAACTGTGGTATCTGCAACCCGCCCGCGAGTTAATCTGACACCTGCAAAGTTTATAGTGCTATTTTGATGCCGCTTCCATAGTTGCAGGGGCATGTCCTATGCAGGAGCTACCATTCATAACTATTGCAATGTTAATCGCCTCAACAATCTCTTCCTTGGTTACGCCCTCTTGAAGTCCGTCGCGAATACAGCTTCTAATGCACCATGGGCATTTTGCCAATATCGCCGTGGCCAGACCCATCAGGCCTTTTTTAAGTTTCTTTGGTAGATGCCCGTCTTCATAAACCAGTTCATGGAATGCGAAGAATTTCTTGTACTTTTCGCCGCTGACTGCATGAAAGTCCTGAATCTGCGGAGTGATATTTTTGCTCATAAAGGATCCCTGAAACACACTCTCTTTGGCTTTCATTAGATCGTAGTTGTCAAGCGCGATGCTGCTAAAAGCATAGGGCTGACCCATTGCTAAACGAACGGCAATGTATATGGACTCTGCGATTTCCTCGTCAGTCGCCCCTTCTGCCTTGGCAAGCTTCGTCCTTTCTTTTATGCAGTGATCACAGCCTGTAATTTGCGCGCAGGACACAGCTATCAACTGTTTATCTTTAACAGAGATTAACCCTTCCTTAAAAACCTCTTCTTTATACTCCGTCCATCTGCTGTGAAGCTCTGGCACGAGTGATTCGAACTTGTCCATATACTGATCAAAGTTGTCATTGCTCATAATAATATTGATCCTCCTTCATTATTGAATCTATATATTTTATATGACAATGAAAAAACTGTATACCTACACTGCCCCTCATTAAGAAGCTAGTAGGATTTATGGTTATGCGCAGAAAGAAATTAACTGCTTAGATATAATGTGTCACCCTGAACTACGATTCTTCACTTGATCAGAATCGTTTCAGGGTGACAAAAGTATAAAGGGAGCTTGGCACAAGTAGTGCGAGCCCCTCTTTTTTGTTTGTGATTCAAATTTTTCAAACTAAGTATCACAAAATTCGCATACTATAGTTTTCTTTTCTAATAACCAGGCTTTGCATCCGGAACTTCTACGTCAGGCATCTCCGGAGTATCTGCCTCTGGCGTGTCCGGTGTTAGAGGAGCATCCGCATCAGGAGCTTCGGGCATATCAGCCTTTGGCATTTCCGGTGTATCAACTGAAGGTGCATCAGCGCTAGGAACTTCAGGCATCTTAGGCATCTCAGGAGCCTTCACTTCCGGCATTTCCGGGGCTTTCACTTCTGGAACCTCTACGTCAGGCATTTG
This sequence comes from Thermodesulfobacteriota bacterium, assembly GCA_040880385.1. Classification (GTDB taxonomy): domain Bacteria; phylum Desulfobacterota_D; class UBA1144; order Nemesobacterales; family UBA2774; genus CR02bin9. The sequence goes on from JBBDIN010000094.1 coordinate 6,766, forward strand.
TGGTGTATCTACAGATGGTGTATCCGGTGTTAGTGGTGCTTCCACTTCAGGTGCTGCAGGTGCGTCCGGCACTACTGGAGCGTCGGGCATATCAGCCTTTGGTGCATCTGGAACATCCGCTGAAGGAACTTCCGGCATCTTTGGCATCTCTGGAGCTTTCACTTCCGGTACTTCCACGTCCGGCATTGAGGGTGTATCTACGGAAGGTGCATCCGGTGTTAGAGGTGCTTCAACCTCAGGTGTATCAACTGCCATTGCAGATACTGATAAGAATAAAACAAAAGCTGTACCCATCATAAGCTTTTTGAACATTTTACCGCCTCCTTTCATGCTTGAGAACAAGCATGGTTATAATGTGGTTCACTCCAAGGCTAACATACCAAATTGGCGAATCAATCAAAATTTAAGCAGATTGATATTGGCAGTGTATTTTCTATAGATATCATTTACAATTAATATCAACAATTTCACTGGAGGTTAAAATGGTCGGTATAAAAAATAAGCTCATTATCACTTTCTTTATCCTAAGCTTCGCTTTTGTTCCCATCTCGGAAAACTCACAACTCGTGAGTGCGCAAGAAGATACAAAGACTGAGGCCGCTGACACTTCTCAAGCTAATACTTCTCAAACTGAAGTGGCCCCTGAGGCGCTTGAAATCCTAAAAGATATGTCAGATACGCTGATCTCGGCGAAAGAGTTCACATTTGATAGCGAGATTACCAATGGCAGAACGCTCGACTCCGGGCAGACCATTCAGTACAGCGGCACGATGGCAACTTCCGTTAAGAGACCTAACAATGTTTATGCTAAATTTGTTGGCGACAGCGGCACAAGAGAGGTGTGGTATAGCGGCACAAAGCTCACACTTTATAACGCCAACAAACAATTCTACGGAGTGCTTAAAACACCTGACTCAATAGACGCTACAATGGACTTTCTAATAAACAACTACGATTTCACTTTAGCCCTTGCAGATATATTAAACGCAGACCCATACACCTCATTTATGGAAACCACCACAGGAGGATTTGTTGTGGGCGATAGCATTGTGAGAAGAGTTGAGTGCTCGCACCTTGCGTTCACAGGTCAGTATGTAGATTGGCAGATATGGATTTCAAACGAAGACCCGGCGCTCCCCTACAAGTTTGTTATCAATTACAAAGAGATTGAAGGAGAGCCTCAGTATCAGGCGATATTTTCCAACTGGAACCTGGAGCCAAAACTTTCTAAGTCTACTTTTAAAGCCGACATTCCAAAAGATGCGGTAAAGATTGATTTCATTAACTTCAAGAAAGAAAAGGAGGTCGAGAACAATGAAGAAAAACAACATAAAACTACAGAGCGCATTAACTGCTTTTTTACTATTAACTCTAATGCTCATCGCCACACTTGATGCTTACTCCCGAGGGGGAAGAGGTGGTGGTGGCGGCAGAGGTGGCGGCGGATTTGGCAACTCAGGCAGAGGAAGTGTGAAGTATTCAGACCGCTCTTCTAGTCGACAGAGTTCGGGGCGTCAAAACTATGGTAGCGGACAGAGGCCGCAGTCTAATATTGGACAAACCAAACCTGCTCAAAGACCAGGACAAGGCAGCGGTAATGTTGGGAACAGACCGGGCAACAACAACCCTGGAAATAATAAACCTGGAAATGGCAACAATTCTGGCAATAGACCCGGAAGCGGCAACAATAATAACAACAACTTTAACAACAACAACGTTACGATAAACAACAAGTATTACGGAAACAAATACAACCACAGATACTACGGTGGATACTATAATTCATGGGGCGGCTACTACTCAGGCTGGGCATTTGCCAGCGGTATCATAATAGGGGCAGCAATAGCAAGCATTCCACCAAGTTCTACAACCGTATACGTTCAGGGAGATACATTCTATTATTCTGACGGCGTTTACTATGCCCCTCAGGATAATGAATATGTTGTGATTCCACCTCCACAAGGAGCTGTTGTAACGGAGCTACCATCTTCCTGCAACAGTGTAAATGTAGGGAGCACTGAATACCGTGACTGCGGTGGCGCGTATTATCAACGTCAGTCCAACGGTTATGAAGTTGTACAGCCTCCAGTGGGCGCGATTGTAAACAGTTTGCCCGACGGCGCTCAGAAATCTGATGTAGGCAGACAGACATATTTCCTCTTCGCAGGAGGATACTATCAGCCGTTTTACAGCGGAAACTCGGTAGTATATAAAATAGTTTCTCCGCCAGCGTAAGAAAGGAGTTCTTGGAGTAATCGGATTTATGGTTATGAGAAGAAGGAAAGCAACTTCTTGAAATCTAAAAGATTAGATTCTGAAACAAGTTCAGAATGACATAAAAAGTATATGGGGGTTTGGCGCGAGTAGTGCGAGACCCCTTTTTTTATTCAGTTATTAATACAAATGGCCTGACTCATCCGCCGGTTGCGCCTTTGATTCTAATTGGGGCTGCGACAAATCTAATTGGGGCTGCGACAAAGATGAACTCGCGTGCGCCTGAGTCAACAAGGGTCTCTAAATTCAAATTCTCGAATTCCCTTCCTACACCTTGTTGAATTTAGTTTTGTTAGTTAGAATAAGAATAAAACAAATTTTATTCTACATGGATGTTCTTACACTTGGACTCTGGGAAGTAGTCGGTACCCCAATTGAGGCAGTTGCAGGGGCAGAGGAACACGATAGATACGTCATTTACTATGATCAGGAAGATCAAATTGATACAATACAACGCATTCACGTTGAATCTCAACCAATTGATGAGGACGCTAATTTAAAACAAAAAGAATCATATCCTATAGACCATTCACAGTAAGAGAATATGAGATGTGACTAGCTCGTATCCAAACACGGGCCTGTGTGTCGGCATCCCCACAGTACGGAGAAATTCTAAATCTATTATCTTATATCCCGATAAATTGTTAAACGCCATCATGATCCCCCTCAAATTCATTATACATAACTAATAACAATGATATCTGACTTAATTACCAAAGTACTAGGATAATAATAGAAAATATGATAAGTTTGAACATTATATGATATATTATTATTTCATTAACTTTTTATACACAAAGTATTCAGATACAAAGGAGAGCATAAGATGAAAGCAATTTTATTCCTAGTTTCAGTTCTTTTCTTATTTAGTTTCACAGCTTGCGATGATGAGTGTGTGAATTGTACACCTGGTTCTTTCTGCAACACTGAGGAACTTAGAGAAAATGTAGCAAATTCAGTTTGTCTGGCTGAAGATTATATAATTGGTTTTGGCTGTCCTAATGTTGGTTGTTTTAGTAGTGATCCGGATATAAATGATGGTGATCTCAGCACCTGCACTGTTATAGATTGCCAAACTCTGAGCTGTGAAGACATGCGAGTTCTTTTTAACGACCCTCAGCCGGGCTTGATAACAGAAATATCGGTAGACGAGATAACCGGCTTACCAATAGGCATATTCGAGGTTGATGGTTTGGAAGCTGAATTCACCTGCCTAATATTTGTACCTTAGACTATCAACAATCTGTTTAACTTTCGAAATTATTCGATCTGTTTGAAGTTAATGGCAGGGTTGTGGTCTCGCACATATTTCTGACCATAAAAAATGAAGACACCAAATAAGACTATTCTGTAATAGCTAACTGGGATCTTAATAATGACAGAAAGATTACTGCGCTCCGTAAGCAAATCTAAAGTACGAACCGTGAGATTTCGCTGTAACTGGGCGTGAGAATTAGCGGTTCGTGAATTTTCGCGGTTTGAGCAATGTTTCAAGATCCCCCCTAACCTACTTTAATCATAGAATATTCACACGTATGTGCATTGTGGCATGCTTCCTGCACTTAAGTATAGGTAAATCAAATCTACTTAGGAGGTAGAAATCATGTCAGATCAAGATAATACTTTAGAGGCTGTAAATACATTAAACGGAGTCGATGTAGACCACGTAGTAAACGCAGTGAACGCTTTTTGTGAGAATGAGGAGCTTGCTAGCTTTAAGTTTAAACTTTCAAATAAGTGGATAGACGGCGGGCACAATCACTCAACCATTTCATCATGTTTTGGAGCGAGCCAGGAGAACACACACGAGGAGCCGTTTGAATTAAATTCAGACGTGCACCCGGTGTTTGCAGGAAAGGACAGAGGAGCAAGCCCACCTGAGCATTTCTTAAACGCCCTTGCCTCTTGCATAACAACAACGCTTGTCTATCACGCGGCTGTTCAGGGGATAAAAATAGAGGAGCTTGAGTCTGAGATAGAGGGTAATATAGATTTCAGGGGGATGCTCGGTATAAGCGATAACATCAGAAAAGGATATGAAAATATCAGAATTAACTTTAAGATAAAATCAGACACAGATAAGATCGAAAAGTTAAAAGAACTCACAACTTTCTCACCAATTTTAGATGTTGCCAGAAATGGAACGAACGTGGAGATAAATATTGAGCAGAAGTAACCTAAGTCGCCTTTAGCGGTTTAAACTAACTATTATGTTTAGCTCGCTGTGATAGAATGGTGATAAGGACTTAATTCTGATGGCAGACAAAGAAAACAATAAAGGCCGCATCTTCGACGAGGGTGCGGTCTTAAAAAATATAGTTCAGGGAACTGCTATACACACAGGGGAGGACTTCTTTCGCTCGCTTGTAGAAAATATGAGCCTTGCTCTTGGGACCCAGGGCGCCTGGATCACTGAATATATAACAGAGACCCGCAAGCTCCGCGGGCTTGCTTTTCTTATGGGCGGCAAGTGGATAGAAGATTATGAGTATGACATTTCGGGAACAGTGTGTGAGGAAGTAATAATCAACGACAAATTTGTTCACTACCCTGAGAACATAATCGACTTTTTCCCGGACAATCCGATATTAAAAGAGCTTAATGCGGTTAGCTATATGGGTGTGCCGCTTAAAGACCTGGATGGTAGAGCGCTTGGTTATATCGCAGTGCTTGACACTAAGCCCATCCCGGAAGACCCAAAACTAATTGGAATTTTCAACATATTTGCAGCACGGGCAGCAGCTGAACTACAGCGCCTAAGGGCGGAATCTCAAGTCAGGGAAAGAGAGCAGAAGCTGTCTCAACTTGTAGGATCAACAATGGACAGCATTATTGAGCTTAACGGGAAAGCAGAAGTTAAGATGGTAAACCCTTCCGGGGAAGAACTGTTTGGATTATCTGAGATAAAGATGCAGGACCGTGATTTTTCAGAGTTCCTTACTAAAGAAAGCCGGATCAAGCTTAACGAGCTTCTCAAAGAACTATATTTACTCCCTCAGGACAAAAGAAATCTCTGGATCCCTGGCGGGCTGCAAGTTATCGGATCAAATAATAGAGAGTTTTCAACAGAAGCCTCTCTCTCTGGTTTTGAGATAGAGGGGGAGATTTTCTATATCCTGATACTCAGAAATTTAAACGAAAAGCTTCAAGCTGAGAAGAAGATCAACACGCTTATTGATGAGACCCGCTATCTCCAGCAAGAGATAAACGAGCTCTCAGATTACAGCGGGATTATAGGAAAGAGTAAAGCTATAAAAAAAGTGCTTAACGAGATAAAACAGGTCTCTCAAACGGACGCAACAGTTTTAATTTCAGGAGAGACAGGAACAGGTAAGGAGCTTGTGGCGAGAGCGCTTCATGTTCAGAGCAAAAGAGGCGGCAAGCCGTTAATAAAAGTTAACTGCGCCGCCATTTCGCCGGCTCTTATGGAGAGTGAATTTTTTGGGCACGAGAAAGGTGCGTTTACCGGGGCGACTTCAAAACACGAGGGGCGCTTTAGTTTGGCTGACGGGGGCACAATTTTTCTTGATGAAGTGGGAGAGCTTCCACTTGATTTGCAGTCTAAATTACTTCGCGTGCTTCAGGAGGGAGAGTTTGAACCGGTGGGAAGCTCTAAAACTCAAAAAGTTGACGTTCGAGTAATATGCGCCACCAATCGCGACTTGAACGAGTTAACAAAAGAAAGCAAGTTTCGTGAGGACCTGTTTTACAGGTTAAACGTGTTTCCGATAGATGTGCCTCTGCTCAGGGATCGTGTTGACGATATAGCTTTACTAGCCTCCGCATTCGCTGAGAAATGCGCAAAAAGGTTTGGAAGAAATTTAGAACCACTATCTGTAAACCTCATAGAGCGATTAAAGAGCTACAGCTGGCCTGGAAATATAAGGGAGCTTCACAATGTGCTCGAGCGCTCATTTATTACCTCATCAGGAGCCGAACTGGAGCTTGACCACTCGCTTGTAGAAATTAATGGCAATAAACCCGGCAATGCTGAACATTCTTCGATAAAGAGTAGAGAAAAACTGCTCACTGAGCAGGACTTCAAAAAGCTTGAGCATGATAATCTAGTAAATGCCCTTGAATCCACAAAGTGGCGGATATATGGAAAGGATGGTGCGGCTGAGCTTCTTGGAATGAACCCTTCTACGCTGCGCTCACGCATAAAAGCTCTCGCAATCAAACGCCATCAATAAGAACATTCCGCCCTTTTTAAATTATGATGTATTATATACTCAGAAACTACCGGAGGGTATCACATGCTTGAGCTAATAGAAGGATTACCTGAAAACGCTTTGGGATTTAGCGCCAAGGGAAATGTAAGCGCAAAGGACTACGAGACTGTTTTAATCCCGGCTGTGAAAGAGAAACTCAAACACCACGATAAAGTGCGTCTGCTATATCATCTTGGAGACGAGTTTGAGAAATTTGAAGTGGGGGCTATGTGGGACGACGCCAAAGTGGGCTTAGCTCATATAACAGAGTGGGAGAAGATAGCGATCGTGACTGATGTGAACTGGATCCAGCAGGCAGGCAAGATATTCGGCTTTGCAATTGAGACTATGTCTGTCCCGGGGGATGTAAAAATATTCCACAACTCCGAGCTTGACGACGCAATTAAATGGATCAGCGATGAGTGGTAGGGTATCCCTATATTAGACCCAGTCTAAACCGCCGCTAAGTATTTAAACCACCGTTATTCCAGCTTTTATATCAAATCATTAATATTGTATGGAATATCGACCCCCATTTATATTTCTATTCATCATAGTTGTGCCCACAATTGTGTTATAATTATATAGGTTAATAAATCTTGACGGAGAGAACATGAAATCTATAATTCTCGGCATTGGGTTAGTGTTTTTGCTGGCTTCATCATTTAGCTGCGATAGCAATAGCAATAATGGTAATGGTAATGGAGACGGAGTGGGGGGGGGGGATAATACTGAAGCCACAACCACACTATGCGGATCAATTCTCAATAGCCAGGATAACGGCTTCATTGACTGTGGTGTGAGTGTATCAGTTATTAACGACTTAGGACTTCCAGAAACCAATCTACAGGGATTAGAAAATCCTCTTGGCACTGCCTACATAAATATCCCGTTTACTGACACTGTAGAAAACCGTAACTTTGTAAATGCTGCAATCGATTTTAATGAGGACGGGCAGATTGCTGATTATGCCACTGCAAACGGCACGCAGAAAGAATGGATTGTTGAAAACAGCCCGGTAATTGTTTTCCCCTTTGACTACAACTTCTATTTTCAGATACTCGATAGCGCTGTAGATACCGGCATACCTTATAATTTAAGAATAATGCTAGGTGATGACTCAGTAATGTCAGCGGATGAATTTAACGGCCCTATTCCACAAAATGTGAGTTTTGTTGAAGGATCCTTAGGGCTATTTGTGTTTGATTTTGCAAATTTGGTCGACCCTGACCCTGAAGCTTTCGGTTCAGGTGAGTCTAGTGTGGAGGGTGTTTTTACTTCAAGTGATAGCGCCGTAACACGGGGAACCCAAATCATTACTGCAGATGGCGTCGATATTGTGATTCTGGACGGAGTGCCGGATCTTCCGCAAAGCATGAATACCTGTGTGCCTAATTCAATTGCAAATTCTATAGCATGGCTAGCTGATACATTTAAATTTGATTTGATGATTGACGACGGGACCGGCATGATGGTTCCTGTCGACTTGAATAATCTAGACTCTATCGCTAACGATCTTTTGTTTCCGTATATCGATCACGTTACTGACAATGGCGGGTTCTTAATGCAGAACGGTCAAGTAAAAGGTGTGCTGCCGCAAAATATTCTTCCGCTTAAAAAAATTTTTGTTGAAAAGAATAATATACCCATCACGACCATGCAGATTGATATCGACCCTGATAACCCGGCCGATATAATTGAGACGCTAAAGGACACGCTTGAAGAAGGGTGTATAGAAGAGTTACTACTTCAGCTTTTTAATGCACAGGGTCAGAAAATCGGTGGCCATATGGTAAATCTGGTAGGCTATTCCTTGGGAGCATCTTTCAAGGTAGACGATTTTGGCGACCCAATTCCAGGCGACACATCGGGCCTTAAAAAACTCGTTTTTCACGATGCAAACCACTCAGCTCAGGATCCTGAAACAAAAGAGTTTGTACCTCAAAATGATATCTACGACTATGATATAAGTAGTGATGGCGAGATACTGATACAGAACTTAATGTACGGACCACCTGCTACTGCAACAGTAAAACTCGTTGGCGCAATCGTACAGTGTATAGATTTAGACTCTGACGAAACCAATTTTTCATTCTCAGCTATGCCGGACGGCGAGCTATCGATTATTCATAAGCAATTTGAATCCCCCTGTCCTCAGCCTATAGGAGCTATCACTGTAACAAATAACGGCAATGTTCCGTTCGACTGGTTCAGATTGGGCATAGCGGGAACCAAGACCACGCCTAGTGCAGGGAGCCTGGCTCCGGGAAAATCTGTTGTGTTGACAGTTGAATTTACATGCAATCCCCCAAGCGACATTATGGGAAATATAAGAATTAAGGCAGTCGTCGGGCAGGAAGAGAAAGAGATTTCAATCCCAGTGTCTGTAGATGTTCAATAATAAAAGCCTAAATAGGCGGCATTAAAGTATTCCACAACTCCGAGCTTGATGACGCAATTAAATGGATTAGCGAGGAATGGTAGTATTTGTAAATCACTCGGGCCGATATAATCAGGTATTTGCTAGAACACTATAACCACTCACTTAATAACGATTGTTTTCATTTTTAATATAGAAAATTTTGAGAACTCTCCCAATCTAGGTAATAATAGTTAATTATATTACATACTACTCATAAAACTTTTATATATTTATTAGACTTTTAATTAGCAGAAAATCGTGAACAATAAAGATTCAAAAAGCGACCTCTTCTTAATAGTAATAATTAGTGTTATTGGAACATTCATTTTCGCATATATATCTTATGTGCTGAATATGGAGAGATTTCCTGAGTCCTTCATATCACTCTGGAGTAAGTGGGATACTTCGCATTATCTAAAACATTGCAAAAGAGGGCTATTCCAGTTCAACTGTAGGAGAAAGACATCTTTTAATCGCCTTCTTTCCGTTGTTTCCGTTTCTTACTAAATTATTCTCATTCGTTTTTCAAAACTATCTTTTATCTGGTCTTATAGTATCAAATATTGCATATGGATTTGCAGTATTTTATTTATACAAATTAGTTCGACTCGATTTTGAACGGGATGATGCTCTAAGGACTGTAATATACTTTTCTATCTTTCCAACTGCCTATTTTTTACATGCAGCTTATACAGAGAGTCTATTTTTGGCCCTTACAATTGTCAGTTTCTATTATGCAAGAAATGACAAATGAGCTCTGAGTGGTGTTATAGGAATGCTGGCCGCAATGGCAAGAATAACAGGAATCTTACTGCTTCCTGTCTTGCTGATCGAATATTTACATCAAAGGGATTTCAAGAAGGAAAATGTAAGAAAAGATATATTATGGATTTTTGTTATAGCACTTGGCTTATTGATTTATCTAATCATAAACTATGTGACTTACGGTGATCCTGGACACAAAATAACTGGTGGATGGTTTCAAATTATATTTGGGCTATTGGGACTTATTTTAACTATCTATTCATTCTTTAGAATCCGTCTTTCTTATAGCGTATATGCCTTGGCAACCTGGTTAGTAGTAACATCTACATCATTTATGATTAGTATTCCTAGATATATGCTAACTATATTTCCAATATTTATTGTGCTTGCCACATTAGGAAGGAGAAAATGGGCAAACTACGCAATCATCTTCATATCTTTGATGTTATATTCCCTATTCCTCTTTCAATTTGTCAGAGGTAGATGGGCCTTTTAGTTATAGCAATCACCCAATTTATCTGGCCGGCAAATTTTCGGCTTTGCTATTGAAACAATGTCTGTCCCCAGGTGATGTAAAAATATTTCACAACTCAGAGCTTGATGACGCAATTAAAGGGATCAGCGATGAGTGGTAGGTTAGATCCTTCCGTAACACTTTAAAACTCTATGCATAAAGTGGATTCCCTGTTAAGATTAGTGTCCTTATGAGCGACTCAAACAGAATAGAAAATATCAGAGATTTCACATTAGAGCGGAATCTGGACACAATTGCGCTTAAGTTTAAAGACGAGGCCTATACTTACGGCGATCTGGAGCTTCTTTCCCGCCATATGTCGACCTGGTTTACAGCAATGGAGCTAAAAGGAGAGCCTGTTGCGTTTATGCTCCCAAATGGTTTTGAAATATTAATCACATACCTAGCGTGCTTTAAATCGGGCGCTGTGGCCACACCTTTAAGCCGAAGATACAGCGCGGCAGAGCTAAAAAAAGTTCTTATAGAATCGCAAGCAAAATGCCTTATAATCGAACTCGACAAATTAAACTTGCTGGAAGAAATTGACCTCACAGAGACATCGCTTAAAACGGTATATGTAAACGGAGTTGTGCCAAGAGAGGGGTATAATAATTTTTACACATTGCTCGGACCCACCGGACAATATACGGAAACGGAGATAAATGTTGATGACCCTGCGGTGATCTTCTACACACCTGGAGCAAACGGCGAATTCAACGGAGTTGTGCACAGCTACTCGTCAATGGCTGGAATTTTTGAATCCACCTCGGCGGCGTTGGAAGATGTTACAGAAAATGACAAGATACTCGTTTTGGACCCGCAGATAAACATAAGCGGATTTCTTGAGACGTTCACAGGGCTAAACTACGGAGCTGAAGTTATTGTGCACGAGGGATATAAAGTTGAAGAGACCATTCCGGCTTTGGTAAACGAGCGCCCTACCCTGATGATTACTCACATTGGGGTCTTTGAGAAGCTGCTCGACTCGGGAATGACAAAAAAAGACACCTTCGGGGCATTAAGAGGAATCTACACCGGCGGCAAATCTATCTCTTCTGAATTTCAGAAAAAGTTTTATGAGCACACAGGGCAAATTATACAGCTTGGCTACGGCATGACCGAGGCCATATGGCTTACTATAAATAGAGAACTAAACAGCGGGAGCGCAAGCTCTATTGGGCAAGCTGTACCGGGAGCAAATATTAGGATTATAACTCAGGATGGAACTAATGTTTCGGAAGGTCAAGTTGGAGAGATATGTGTGGAGGGTCAGATGGTGACTCCCGGATATTGGAAAGTTACTTCAGAGAAACTGCAGGACGGATGGTTTAAAACGGGTGACTTAGGGTTTAAAGACTCAAATGGCAATATAGTAATAGTTCAGAATTGAGTTTTTTTCACTCCCCACCCTTCTCGACTTTCTTGCGCTGCAAGCTCAAATTTCTGCCCTTTTTCCCTAAATTCATCTAATAATATCACATTTTGTGATATTTCCACGCTTCCTACCCCTAACAACTTCTTATTTAAACATTCAACTAAGCTTCTAATCCACAAATTGTGTATTTTTTAAGCTGCCAATTGCCATTCTGGCTCATTTTTATCCAAAACTACGAAATTCAATTCATTATTGCTGTTTTGGCGTTCAAAAATGCCGATTTCCGGTTCAAAATTGAAGAAATCCGCCTCATTTTCACAAAATCCCCCATTATCCCCGCCGCCGCACAATGAGCTTTTTATTCGGAGCGTTTTATTAGATTTAATCCCCGCATAGTTTATACTTGAGTTTATGCAAAAACTCTGCACCAAATGCAACTTCATCGGCAAAGGTAAACACGGCCTATTCTCAGGCAACATCTATTTTGGAATCCTAGAAGTAATCGTGGCTGTGATCATTGTTGTAACCGGCGAGCGATTACTGCAATCCTACTCCTATGCCGCCGTTGTGGCTGCAATTGTCGCAATCGCGGGAATCATAAACATCATCGACTCATTCTCAGACGGACGCCTATGCTCTAAATGCGGAAAGGACAATCTCATACCGCTAGACTCGCTCCAAGCAGATGACATTATCAAAAAAAAGAACCTCTCAGTACCCCAAGATATAGAATCCTAACAGTAAGTTTGAGTATCTAAAGAGTAAAACTCTTTTTAGCTAATATTCTCATTTATTCCATGTACTTAGAGAGCATATTGTTAAAGAAGTTAATATAAGGCTGAATAAGATGAACCAAGACGTTATCTTTCTTCATACTCCCTTAACATTTATTAATCAAATGAGATTAGCTACTTACCAATCAATCCTAAACAATTTTCTACCTCAAGATGCTGGCATTTTCATGATTCATGATTATCCTAAATAATATGCAAAAGCTCTGCACACAGTGTTTTTACATCGGCGTTGAGGAGTCCAACATCTATGGAGACTTCACTACAGAGTCCATACTCTGGGGCGCAGCTTTCTTCTTTGCCTTAGCCGGAGCTTTTGAAACATTCCTGTGGTTCCCGGCCACAATCATATTCTTCATCGCGCTTCTATACAGCATCAGCGGATATACCTTTAAAGCCTGCGTGTGCTCAAAGTGCCACAGCAACTCCATGATCCCGGTTGATTCAGACAAAGCACATCAAATAATACATGAACGCGGGCTGGTACCACCAGCTTACATAGTCGAAAAAGATGAACGAACTATTTTGGGAATGGCCTTTAGAACCATATTTTTCATATTAATAGTGGTTCTCGTACTTTTCATGCTCTACGATCATTTCAGCTAGAAAAAAGAAAACACTTCACAAAGCACTTTAAATTAGTTACAATATCCGTATTAAAAAGTTTTTAAAGTTCTAAAACCCTGGTCATCCTGTCATTGTTTGGCTGGGGTTTTTTTTACCCAAATTACCCCTGCTTACCGGATTCAACACTCTCCATCTGATTTCTTATGTTGTCGAGCCCGTCGGGCTTGGAGCCGCGCTTATTTTTCTTATCCTGCGCTTTTATGGCAAAATCGCGGAATATCTCATCCGTTGCCACAACTGTGCGGAACGCGCGGAGCTTAATCTGCCCCTCATAGTCAAACTTTTCGAGGTTGTTCCATATCTCTGAATGCACGAGAGTGCCGACAGTCATCCCCTGCCCGTAGCGCTGCGACTGGCAAAGCTCCCAAAGCGAGACCCACTCCTGTTTATACGGGGGCAGGTCTCTAATTAGGGACTGGGTTTCTTCAGCTGCAGCTTTTAATACGCGGAGCTCTACTTTATCTTTCTTATCGAACTTTAACTTGTTTTTTTGCGAAGCTTCTTCTTTTCTGTTAGCTGATTTACCCGCCTGCGGATTGCGTCTGAGGAGTATCGTCTTTTTTCGTCTTTGAAGCTGACTTCGACTCCTTCGTAGATGCGCTCAAAGTAGTTTCTGATGGCTCCGTAAAAATTTCCTCTTCTTTTTTCTCCTCCTTAGTCACTTTGCCCGCTATAAGCTCATAGCTCGAGCGGAAGTTGCTTAGGAGAAAAGAGGATTTACATAACTCATTGAAGAGCCATTCTTTAACTTTCTTATCGAATAAGATGCGCTCGCCCTGATCGGTAAGCCCAACTAAGTTCTGAATGAGATTGTAAACGAGAAATCTGGCAGCCTTCTTGGGATCGCCGCCGAGGATATTAAAAAGGACTTGTCCTCAACAGTAAGATCCTGTGTAAGGTCGCGTATTTGAGTCAAGCGGGCAACTGTTGGATACGGGCATTTAAACCCCACCTCGCGCCAGCCCTCGTCATAACCGACCCAATTGCCGTGCTCATCTTGATAGGCAGGCCAATTCTCATCCTCAATCTCTTTGTACGGATAAATCGTCACATAGTTTGATACGTGTTTTGTTAAATTGTTTAATTCCGGCATAACTACCTCCTTTTATAAGTCACCCTAAACCATGTCCCAGATACTGAATCAAGTTCAGCACAGGCTTGATACGGGATATATTCAGGGTCTCATTTTTCCTTTACATTTTTATTCTGTCATTCTGAATTTATTTCAGAATCTAATCCTCGAATCCGTCATTTCGAACGAACGTGAGAAATCTGTCTTTCTTTTTTGCTTTTGTCTTTTTCTTTTAATCTTCAGACATTTGCACTAATAGCGTAAAGAAAATTAATTTCGAAGCGTAAAAATGCTTTCCCGTTGCTACATAAACTAGAGAAGCTTTCTAAATACTAACTCCCCTCTGGATTTGCGTAATCTTATAACCAGGCAAAAGGATTAAAGCATTTAGCATAGAAATTTATTTTTAGCATAATTAGTGTTATGTCTGTGATTTTTGCTACTTTTCATCCAGGAAAAGT
>JBBDIN010000095.1:0-21146 GCA_040880385.1 Thermodesulfobacteriota bacterium
ATTTCAGTATGTCGACCGTCCCCTATCCCGGGCATTACTTGGACAGCTTTGATTTGTCCATTTTTGGAGGGAATCCATACATGTGGAGAAGTGTTTATGTCTACATTATTAGTATCAATAATTGCAGAAGAGGGCGGTATGAATCTTAGAGCTGATGTTGGGACTCGTTTTATATCTGCTTTTTCTGCTACTATAACTTTTACATCTGCCGTCATACCGGGTTTTAATTTGTTCCCGTCATTATTTATCGAAACTACAACATTGTAAGTAACTACATTGTTGTTTGTTATGGGCTCATTTCTAATTTGAGAAACCGTACCTTCAAAAGTTTCATTAGGAAAAGCATCAACAGTAAAAAATGCTTTTTGGTCTCTTCCAATTTTACCTATGTCCACCTCACTTACATTTGTATCAATTTTCATCTTTGAAAGCTCTTGAGATATCAAAAAAAGCGGCTTGCCATTTGGTGTAACGTTCTCTCCTGTATTTATGTTGCGAGAAAGCACTATGCCGTCTATAGGTGAGCGGATAGTCGTATTGTTTAAATTTGCTTCAGTTATCTCAATTGTCGCTTTGGATTGCTCCAGAGCTGCTGAAGCTGCTAAGTATTTTGATTTAGAATCATCAAGCTCTTCCTTAGAGATAAGTCTTTTTTCATAAAGGTCTTTGTTCGTGTTATAGACTGAACTTGTAAGATTAAGATCGGCAGCAGCTTTTTTGTTATCAGCTTGAGCACGCTTTAGTTCAGTTTGTAGTCTTGAGGGGTCAATTTCTAAAAGAGGGTCGGCTTTTTTTACTTCAGCATTGTAGTCTACAAAAATATTTTTAGCATATCCCGCTACTTGAGAGCCTATCTCGATAGTTCTTAAAGGGTTAATTGTTCCTGACGAAGTTATTTGAGAAGTGATAGTGCTTCTATCGACTTTGGCCGTCATATATACAACCGATGAGCCGCCATCGCCGAAAAAGCGGGGGACTAAGAATATTGCAACCACGATAATCACTAATAGCGCTATGTATAACTTACTGTTCCTAAGGTTCATTAATATCCCCTGTGGCTCTCTCTAATCTTGCAACGTTGATATTGTAGTTGTAAATCGCCTGCATATATTGAGCATTTGAGATGGCAAATATTGCTTCAGCCTCTGCTAATTCGACCAAAGAAGCTCTAGCCAGATTATACCTTTCTGTGGCTAAGTTCAAACTCTGCTCAGCCGAATCTCTGGTTCTCTTTGTGACGTTAATATTTTGTTTAGCAAACTCGAGATCTAAGTGTAATTGCTTAATTTGTGATACTATCCCAGCTTTAGTAGATCTAAGCTCAGCGTTAGTTCGTTTCAGATTGGCTCTTGAATCCTCTACTTTCGCAAATCTCGAAAATCCTTCAAAGATTGGGAACTTAACACCTACACCGGCTATAAACCCAGGAGTTTCAGCGCCTTTACCTTCAAACCTATACGCAGTTCTTCCAAATACCTCCGGATAAAATTCTTTTTTAGATGCATTTAAGTTAGCTTTCATGGCTATTGTTTGAGCTTCCAGGCTCTTTAGTTCCGGTCTTGAGCCTAGTGCTTGAACTATAGACTCCTCTAGTTGGTAGGACATTACTGTGAGCTCTGGGGAATCTAATTCATATCCGAATGAGTCGTATTCAAGTCCCATCACGGTCTGTAAATTCACTTTAGCTACTTCTAGGTTGTTCTTGGCTTGAATCTGCTCAAGCTTAGAGTTTCCAAGGGTTACTTCTGCTTTCGTAACGTCAATTTGCGGGACCCTACCGGATTTATAAAACCCCTGAGCCTGCTCGAGGCGCTTTTCAGATTCAATGACTTTTTTCTCCATTGCCAGAGCAATGTGGCTCTCTGACAGTACTGTATAGTAGCCGATAATAGTACTTAGGATAATGTCGTCTTCGGTGGATTCTCTATCAAATTTCCTAGATTTTAACATAGCTTTAGTTGATTTAACGCTGTTTGAAGTTCTTCCGAAATCATAAATTAGCTGATCTAAAAAGAACCCGGACTCACGGCCGATAAAAGGGACAATTATTCTGGAACTTATCTGAGGGTAATAGACTGATTTGGCATTTTTAACCCCAGCTCTAGATATATCTACTGTTGCGTCTGATATTTCTATTGCCGGGTTATTTTCAATTGCGAGCCCTATAGCCTCTTGTAGAGTGAGTACTCTTTTCTCCTGGGCATGAAGTCCGCTAACCCCAAAGTATAAAGTTAATACTAGCAGCAGAGCTATATAAGTTGTTTTCGTTATACTATTCATAATTTCAAACCAATAATATGACTCTAAAACCTATACGTTGCAACATTTTTCTCATGCCGTAAAATACCATATGCCATTTGGAATATATGTTCACATACCTTATTGCGTCACAAAGTGCCCGTACTGTGACTTTAATTCTTACGCAGTGGGCTCTAAATTCCCGGAAATAGAGTATACAGATTCGCTCCTTCAAGAACTAGAACTTTATCGAGATGATATCACAGGTACTGAGATCACCTCTATATTCTTTGGCGGTGGTACACCGTCCCTGTTTGATCCCTTGAGCATAGAAAGAATTATCTCTAGGATATATGAAATCACCAGTCCTAGAGAAAATATTGAGATTTCTCTTGAGGTAAATCCCAAAACTGCTGATCTGGATAAGCTAATTGGATTAAGGTCCGCGGGTATAAACAGAATAAGCGTGGGTGTTCAGTCTTTTTCAGAAAGGAAGCTTAATTTTTTGGGCAGAATAAACTCGCCTGAGGACAGCAGAAAAATACTTAAGGACATTATCAAGGCGGGATTTGAGAACTATAGCATGGATCTAATGTACGGGACTAAGGATGAAACATTTTCAGAGTGGCACAATGATTTAAATAATGCACTTACTTTTGATTATCCTCATATCTCGGCTTACTGCTTAACGATTGAGGACGGGACAGAATTTGGTAGGAGATACGCGCTGGGCAAATTGAAAGTACCCTCTGATGACAGACTGTCAGAATTCATAGAATACACGACTGAGTTTCTCGAAAAATATGAATATAACCAATACGAAATCTCAAACTACGCAAAAGCGGGCTCAGAGTGCGCCCATAATATGCTTTATTGGAAAGGGGATAGTTACTTAGGCATAGGGGCGGGGAGCCATTCGCATTTCTCTATGGATAATTCGAGTTTATGGGGAGAGAGACGGGCCAATTTGAGAAGTCCCGCGCTATATATGAAATCTGTTCAAGATGGGGATAAGCCCCTAGATTTTACTGAGCAGCTAAAAAGGGATGAGGTTGTTCAAGACAAGGTTCTCATGGGGCTCAGGTTAAAAGAAGGTATCAACATTTCAGAGTTAGAAGCCAAATTTGAATTAAATACTGACATGAATAAGATCGGGCGTCTGGTTGATGACGGCTTCCTCGAACAAACCACAAGCTCGTTCAGGTTAACTAAGAAAGGAACTTTATTATCTAATGCCGTTATTCTCAAGTTTGTTGAGGCTTTAAGTTAAAGAATCTTTTTTAGAAAGTGTTTTTCACCATTGGACATGATGTAGTAGTTCTCACCTTCTTTCTTCAAGTATTTCATAAATTCATAATATGCAGCTCTTGTAAATCTTGCATCAAATTCGCCCTGTTTAATTTTGGCATAGGGAATGTTTTCACTATTAATAGTTAGGGTTTCTAAGTCGAGTTTCTCTTGGGTTTCGTCATTTAAAATGATAAAAAAGTCATTGCCCATCTTATTGACCATTTTTACTACAAAGGGGGTGTCTTCAACTTCTATGTAGAGTTTCCCGCTTCCCTCATCTAGATAATATCTTCCCTCTTCGTCACGCTTTAGCAGTTTGTTGTTGTATAGGTAGGTGATGCGGTGCCGGATCTTAATTCCGTCCTGAAACCAGTTCCCTCTTTTATCTATTAAGAATCTGTATTTTATTTCTTCTTTACTCATCGGGATTATTATAACGAATTTGTGAACTAAGAATATAACCCGTTATTCTCCTATCACTTTCACTACCACTCTTTTTCTTCTACCGCCGTCAAATTCTGCATAAAACACTCTCTGCCAAGGACCGAGGTCGAGTTCTCCCTTAGTGATAGGCACAATCACCTGATGGTGCATAATCAAATTTTTTAAATGGGCATCGCCGTTATCTTCGCCTGTCTGATGGTGTCTATAATCGTCTCTGGAAGGGGCGAGCCCCTCAAGCCATTCCCATATGTCCTGAATTAAGCCTCCTTCAAGGTCGTTTACATAAACTGCAGCCGTTATATGCATAGCGGAAACTAGTACAAAACCCTCCTGCACCTCACTTTTATCTACAATATTTCTGATCGTATCCGTAATATGCACCATCTCGCGTTTATGTTCAGTGTTGAACCACAAATACTCTGTAAAGCTTTTCATGTTATAACCTCCTTTGGGATAACAAAGTCTGATATTATTAGAGAGTAGCGAGTCTTGTCTATTAAGAAAAGGCTTCTTCTATTTTAGTATCTTTAACTCCGGAGGTTCAGATGATTATTGAATTAAGCATTATACCAATTGGTGTTGGGGCTTCGTTATCTAAATACGTTGCGTGCGTAATGAGAGTTATTAAAGAAAGTGGGCTCAAGTATGAATCACATTCAATGGCTACGAATATAGAATGTGATTGGGACGATATAACTCCCTTGGTCAAGAAATGTCATGACGAGCTTAAAAAGATGGGGGTTGAGCGTATTAGCACATCGATTAGGATAAGCGAGAGAACGGACAAACCCTACACAATGGAAGGCAAGATGATCAGTTTGGAAGAGAAATTATAGGGTGCCACAAATCTATAATTAATGATTTATTTCTTGACTGCCTCATACATTTAAGGTTAATACTTTTGACGATATGAGAGAAGACTGGAAGTATTGGATTGCACTGAGCATGGTAAATGGAGTGGGGATCGTATTAATTCGTAACCTCCTTACTAAGTTTTCTAATGTCAAAAATATATTTGAAGCCTCAAAGAAAGAGCTGGCTCAAATAGAGGGGATTGGGGCCAAGAATGCTGAGGCTGTAAAAAGTTTTAATGATTGGGAAAGGGTAGATCAGGAATTAGAAAAGATTGAAAAATGGGGGATGAAATTACTTACTCTAGATGATCCTGAATTTCCGCCTTCGTTATTGCAGACTTACAATCCGCCCCCGCTTCTTTATATAAAGGGAGAAATTCTGGAGCAGGATATGCTCTCGATAGCCATAGTTGGTAGTAGGGTTCCAGATCGCTATGGCAGAACGGTTGCCGAAACCCTTTCCGCTGAGCTTGTTTCAATGGGAGTCACAATAGTTAGCGGTTTGGCCCGAGGTATAGATTCCATTGCTCAAGCAGAAGCAATTAAGCATGGTGGGCGCACAATAGGCGTGTTGGGATGCGGGCTTGATCACATATATCCTCCAGAAAACAAGAATCTATATAAATCAGTATCTCAAAACGGGGCTGTAATATCAGAATTTAATTTGGGAACACCTCCAGTCGCACAAAACTTCCCAAGAAGAAATAGAATAATTAGCGGACTTTCCTTAGGCGTAGTTGTCGTTCAGGCCTCCGAGAAAAGCGGCTCACTGATTAGCGCTTCTTTTGCTCTTGATCAGAATAAAGAAGTTTTTGCGGTCCCGGGTGAGGTTACGAAGAAACTTAGCCGCGGTACAAATTGGCTTATCAAAAAAGGGGCTAAGCTTGTAGAGACGGTGGATGATATCGTAAGTGAGATAGATAGTTTAAGAAACTTAAATAGCCCAGGTTTATTCGAAGAGGACAGAATCAACAAGATTGCAGCATCCCTAACCCAAAACCAAAAAGATATATTCTCAGTTCTGACTAAAGAACCCCTCCACATAGATGAAATAATAAGATTAACCGGCATAGAGTCTTCAAACCTACTCTCTATCTTACTATCACTTGAGCTAAATGATTATATTGCTCAGCTTCCTGGAAAGCATTTTCAGATTAAGTAATTTTCATATCAAACTTGCATTATAAACTAACCAACCGAATAATATTATTTATATAATGAATGAAAGATTAGAGAATCTAGAAATCATATTCATTATATAGTAGTATCAAAAACATTAAGGATGTGGAGGAGATTGCAATGATTAAAATTAATAGTATTAAAGCTATTAGCTTGACTCTAGTTCTAGCATTTCTAACTTTTGGAATTCTATTATACTCCTGTGATTCAAATAATGATCGTGATCAGATAAGCGGAAATGTTTTGAGCGGCAATCAGCCACTAGAAGGTTTTATTGTAACTCTATTTAGCAGCGGTACTGTCGAAGGGGTCAGGGTTTTAGGGAATGATGTAACAGACTCAAATGGATTTTTTAGCATTTCATTTAATGCACCTGGTAATCCTGAAGCTTTTTTATATCTCACAGCAGATAGCAGTGTAATTGGTACAGCAACTAGTGGAATTGAACCTGATTCGGATTTTGTCAGACTGGCAACTGTGATGCGTGATATCCCTTTTGATGCTGAAGTTGTAATTAATGAAAGGACAACAGTTGCAACGGCATACACAATGGCTCAATTTTTTACTCCTGATGGAATAGACGGATCTTATCCGGGTCCTCAAAACGGAGCTGCGATAGTTCAAAATCTGGTTAACCTTTCAAATGGAGAAGTGAGTGATTTCCTAAATACTTTCCCCAATGGTTCTTCAACTACTACGCGGGATGCTTTTAACTCACTTGCGAATATGCTGGCCGCATGCGTGCGCGACGAAAATGAGTGTGATACGCTCTTTGAGCTCGCCACTCCACCTGGAGGCAATCAGCCCACCAATACACTCATGGCCGCTGTGAATATAGCCCATTTCCCGTGGCAAAAAGTAGAGGAACTATTTGATTTCTCTCTTGAAGAGCAGGTCTACGGACCTTCACTTAATTCGACAGAGGAAATAACAGCATGGATTATTGCCATAAGGTATGTCGGAAATGGTAAAGAGTTTAATGGACCGGGTAATACAGCCTTTGATGCTGAAGGGAACGCATGGATTACCAATAATTATGTCTTTAATGACGACCCTACCCAAAGCGTTTGCGGGGATGATCACGTAATCAGGCTGACCCCGACGGGCGAGGATGCGCCGGGCGCGCCATACAAGGGAGGAGGTCTTTACGGTGCAGGTTACGGCATCACTCTTGACCCTGACGGCAACGTCTGGATAGGGAACTTCGCATTTCAGGGCGATGGATGTATGTTTAACCAAGACGAACAAGACGCCCGTGCTCAATCAGTATCAAAATTCTCACCCGATGGTATTCCGCTGTCCCCGAATACCCTCGGAGATGACATAGGCGGTTTTAAAGGAGCCGGAAACACTATCAACTATCCCCAGGGCACGGTTTCGGACAAAGACGGCAACATTTGGATCGCGAGCTGTAATGGCGACAGTGTTACACAGTTTCCAGGAGGCGACCCGGACCAAGCATTTGTAATACAACAGACGGACGATATGATGGACACAATCGTGGTTGCACCATTTGATGTTGCAATTGATGTCGACGGAAACGCATGGGTAAGCGGAAATGAAAGCGCCAACGTAGCTAAGTTTGATCCCGACGGTAACCTGATAGTAAACGTTTCAGGAGAAGAAGCAGTTGACGCGGGGTTCTTCCTGCCGATGGGCGTAGCAACCGACAGATTCGGAAATGTGTGGGTCGCAAACTCGGGAATTATAACTGCCCCGTGCGACGGGAACTCCGTACCCAATCTGATCAAAGTACTGTTTCTTACTGAAGACCCGAATTTCACAGGTGCGAACGCTTCAATTACCAAGGTAACATCCGACGGTACGCCGATGGGGCCTTTCAAGGGCGGAGGGATGTTGATACCGTGGGGCATAGCAGTCGACGGGAATAGCAACGTCTGGGTATCAAACTTTCAGGGGAGTACCATTACGTCCCTCTGCGGGGAGGACACATCCAACTGTCCTCCGGGCCATGAGACTGGCGACCCGATAGCTCCAGAAGGCTACTTTTTTAACGGTCTTACTCGAAGCACGGCTGTTGAGATCGACCCTTCAGGAAACGTATGGGCAACTAACAATTGGGAGATTTTAGCCATACCCGAAAACCCGGGCGGAGACGCGATGGTCGTCTTTCTCGGACTGGCAAAACCGGTACAAGCTCCTTTAATCGGACCTCCGCAAAAGTGATTTGCTAACTTTAGTACGCCATGAGACTAATACCAAAGTATGGCGTAATTACACTTTTAGGATAAATAAAAGTCTTTAGTCCCACTACTCGGGTAGAAATAAGTGGTTGATAACAAAAAGTCCTCAAGGCAGAAATCCAAAGTTATTAAGACAATAGTGGCATGCTCTTATCCACTATATGCAGAAGGGCTGTCTAGAATTTTAACAGAGGACAAAAAAATCGATGTTGTTTCTGCTGTATCGACACTTATTGATTTAATAGAATCCTGTAAATAGTATAAATTTGATATCCTGCTTCTTGATGTGGAAGTTAAGGGCTTAAATCTAAATAAAATATTAGCGCTAGTTAAAAAGAATAAGAGCGCAAAAGTTATTTTATTAATCGACAGCAATTACAGTGAGAACTTGTTAATAAATGGCATACGCTAAGGTATAAGGGGTTATGTCCAAAAAGACATAGAATCTTCAGAACTAATAAAATCTATAAAAGCCGTCTACGATGGGGACCTTTGGGCCGAAAGAAAGTTAATGGGCAGAGTAGTTGACGGGTCTACCTATCCAACTAAAGAAGTTAATCTCAAGGGGCAGATTTATGATTTAACAGAGACTGAAATCAAGATCATAAAATTGGTTCTTACCGGGATGACTAATAAAGAGATTGCCAATGAGCTATATATAAGCGAGAAAACAGTGAAGTTCCATCTATATAGAGTTTTTAAAAAACTCACGCTCAAAAACAGATCTGAACTAATGCTCTTTGGGTTTCGCAACGGTCTTATTAGTTAGTTCAACTATGCTTCAGGGCTTTAATCTGCAGCAAATTGATTATAGCAAGAAATGTAGGATTGGATTTTTATGTGTAAGGATTTCTTTGTATTAAATTCATTTTTTCGTGATATGCTAGTATGCTTTTAAAAATCAGAGGTTAAATTATGAATATAAGTGTGATTGGAACTGGATATGTTGGATTAGTTACCGGGGCCTGCTTAGCAGGGAGCGGGAATAACGTAATATGTGTAGATATAGACGAAGAGAAGATAAATAGTCTAAAAGGGGGGCGTGTAACTTTCTATGAACCCGGGCTCGAGGATATTGTCAGAAAAAATATTAAAGAAGAGCGTCTTCATTTTACAACGGATCTTGATTACGCCGTAAAAAACTCCTCAGTAGTGCTAATCGCCGTTGGAACTCCCCCAAATGGAGATGGGTCCGCTGATACAAGCGCGGTTATCAATGTTGCGCAGTCTATAGGAAAGAGTCTTAATGATTATAAAGTTGTAGTTACAAAAAGTACTGTGCCTGTCGGCACAACTGAGATGATTCGTGATGAGATTAAAAAGGTTACGGATATTGAATTTGACGTGGCTTCAAACCCTGAATTCCTAAAAGAGGGGGCTGCGGTAGAAGACTTCATGAAACCCGACAGGGTTTTAATCGGAGTCGACAACGAATCTGCGGCTCAGATTTTAAAAGAACTTTACGCTCCATTTATGAGGTCCGGCGATAGAGCACTCGTAGTATCGATCAGATCCTCTGAGTTGGCCAAATATACCGCCAACGCAATGCTTGCTACTAGAATTTCTTTTATGAACGAGATTGCTAATTTATGTGAGGTAGTGGGAGCAAATATTTCAGAAGTAAGAGTCGCTATAGGTTCTGATGATAGAATAGGGCGTCATTTCCTCTTTCCCGGTATTGGATACGGAGGTTCTTGTTTCCCGAAGGATGTCAAAGCTCTTATTAATATTGGTAGTGAATATGGCTCAGAGCTTCATGTTTGCAGAGCAACTGATGAAGTAAATACAAAACAGAGGGAACTCTTTTGGAAGAAAATTGAAAATTATTTTGAAGGACAACTTGAGAGTAAAAAAATATCAATTTGGGGAATTTCTTTTAAGCCTAAAACGGATGACATTAGAGAAGCCCCTTCGCTATTTATCATAGAAAAGCTGCTTTCAGCCGGAGCATCGGTAACTGTTCATGATCCTGTGGCAATCGAGAAAGCGAAGGCTCATTTTGGAGATAAAGTGAATTATGCCGTTTCTAACTATGGTGCCTGTGAAGGCGCAGATGCGCTGGTTATTAATACGGAGTGGAATGAGTACCGGCAGCCCGATTTTCAAAAACTAAAGGAATTAATGAATGGGAATGTTATTTTTGACGGGCGCAATTTATATAACCCGGACACTTTAAAGAAGATTGGAATTAAGTATGCCGGGGTAGGAATTGGCAACTAACAATTCTTGTATAATCAGAAACGATTTCTAATTAAGAGTTTTTAATGATTTTATAGTTTTATTTGCAATAAAATTTATTCAGGTAAAATGCCTGGTAATAAATTGGGGTTGAATCTCAAACGGCTATGATTAATCTAAAGACTGATATTAAATTGAAAACAGGTGGGTGAATGTCTAAATCTCTTATAATTGTTGAATCTCCTGCGAAAGCTAAAACTATCAAGAAATACTTAGGAAAAGACTTTAGTGTCGAAGCTTCCTCAGGACATTTGATCGATCTGCCCAGCAGTAAGTTAGGTGTTGATATAGAAAATGATTTTAATCCGGAATATGTCGTTATAAGAGGTAAGGGGAAGTATCTGGATAAACTTAAGAAGGCTGCCAAGAATGCCGATAATATTTACTTAGCGTCTGACCCCGATAGAGAGGGAGAGGCCATAGCATGGCATATTGCCAATGAATTAGATATATGGGATCGCTCTCACAGAGTATTATTTCATGAGATTACCAAGAACGCAGTTATAAAATCCATAGAAAATCCCACTGATCTGAGTCAGGATAGATTTGAAGCTCAGCAGGCAAGAAGGGTGCTGGATCGTCTAGTCGGATATCAGGTAAGCCCGCTTTTATGGAGAAAAGTTAAAAAAGGGCTCAGCGCAGGTCGGGTACAAAGCGTCGCACTTCGTGTAGTTGTTGAACGAGAAAGAGAGATTGAGGCTTTTCAGGCCAGAGAATATTGGTCGATTGAATCGGAGCTCAAACGTACACAAGATGCACAAAGTGATTCATTTATAGCTTCTCTGGTTAGATTTGAAGGTGATAAGGCTGAGATCACTAACGAAGAGCAGTCAAACCATATACTTGATTCGATCAATAATGAAAAATTTATAGTTTCTTCTGTAGATAGAAAAGATAAAAGAAGAAATGCGCTTCCACCCTTTATCACTAGCACACTCCAACAAGAGGCGTCTAGAAAAATTAGATTTGGCACCAAGAAAACCATGTCGATAGCTCAAAAGCTCTATGAAGGAATTGAGCTTGGTGAAGAAGGTCCTGTAGGTCTTATAACATATATGAGAACTGACTCGGTTAGGATTTCAAATGAAGCTATTGATGAGGCGAGATCATATATTCAAGAAAACTACGGCAGCGAGTATTTGCCAGAGAAACCTAATACTTTTAAAGTTAAGAAGTCCGCTCAGGATGCGCACGAAGCAATCAGGCCTACGTATGTAAGTAAAGTTCCTGATTCAATTAAGAAATTTCTATCCGATGAAGAATATAAGCTCTATAAACTAATTTGGCAGAGGTTCGTTGCTTCTCAGATGAACCCGGTTATCTACGATCAGACAACATTGGAAGCCTATGCAGGCAAGGCCACTTTCCGCGCAACGGGTTCCATTATAAAGTTCCCTGGTTTTTCTGCAGTGTATCTTGAAGGCAAAGAAGAAGAGGAAGAAGCGAAAGAAAAAGATGAGATGAGAAAGCTCCCTGATGTGTCAAAGGGGGATAATCTTGATCTAATAAACCTTGAAGGTAAACAACATTTTACACAGCCGCCGCCAAGATTTACGGAGAGTTCGCTTGTAAAAGAGCTTGAAGAAAAAGGCATTGGACGCCCCTCAACCTACGCAAGCATAATCTCAACTATTCAGGACCGTGAGTACGTGCTTAGAGACAAAAATAGGTTGTTGCCAACAGTTTTAGGCCGAACAGTGAACGACCTTTTGATTCAGGGATTCCCTGAGGTTATGGATATACAGTTCACGGCCGACATGGAAGAGAAATTGGATGATGTTGAGGACGGAAATATAAACTGGGTTGAGCTTCTAAAGAGTTTTTATGACGGCTTCTCCGACAGGCTTGAAAAAGCTCAGGAGTCTATGAAAGGCGTTGAGACAAATATAGCCTGTGATAACTGCAGCGCTCCTATGATTGTTAAATGGGGTAAGGGAGGGGAGTTCTTATCCTGCTCTAAATACCCGGAGTGTAAAAACGCTAAAGCCTTTGAATATGACAAAGAGGGCAAGATTGTCATTGTAGAAAGGGCAGCCCCTCAAGTAAGAGAAGACTTGCCGTGTGATAAATGCAGTGCTCCAATGGTTATAAAACAAAGCAGGAGAGGCGAGTTTTTGGCTTGCTCCAGGTATCCCGACTGTAAAAATGCCAAAGCATTTGAATACGATCCCGACGGAAATTTGAAGGTAATTGAAAAAGAAGAGCCTATAATTAGAGAGGATCTCAAGTGCGAGAAGTGTGGTAAGCCAATGGCTGAGAGAAAGGGGAGATACGGCAAATTTGTCGGGTGCACGGGTTATCCTAAGTGTAGAAATATCAAGAACATTGATGAAAAGGGTAATATCGTAGAATCTAAGCCCGGTGCTAAAGGCCGAGGGGCTAAAAAAGATGCCAAAAAAGATACTGAAGAAGGAACCCCGGCAAGTTGATTGATTTGCCTGTTTTTTGTTATACACTTTCACTTATTAAAGAAACTAAATAAACTTAGAGATTTATCTTTGTAGAAATAAAATGGAAAGAAATTCTAGACAGATTGAACTTGGTGGATTAAAAGTTGGGGGCGGAGCCCCGGTTACTGTTCAGTCTATGACCAAGACCGATACTCGCGACATTGCTGCAACAGTTGCGCAAATAAAGAGTTTAGAAAAAGCCGGCTGCGATATTGTACGTATTGCTGTTCCTGATATGGACGCTGCCAAATCACTTGGTGAGATTAAAAAACAGACCAATATCCCAATAGTTTCTGATATTCACTTTGATTATAAACTGGCGCTTGAAGCGGTTAACCAAGGCGTTGATGGAATGAGAATCAACCCCGGAAATATTGGGGCTAAGTACCGTATAAAAGCTGTTGTTGATGCTGTTAAAGAAAGAGGAATACCTATTAGGATTGGGGTCAACTCAGGCTCTCTTGAAAAAGATATTCTTAAAAAGTATGGCTCACCTACACCTGAAGCCCTTGCTGAAAGCGCATTCCGCCATGTTCAGATACTTGAAGATCTTGATTTCACAGATATTAAAATCTCGGTAAAGTCTACGGATGTTAAAAAGATGATAGCATCGTACCGTATATTGGCTGAGAGGTGTGAATACCCGCTTCACCTAGGTGTTACTGAGGCAGGTACATATGAGATGGGCACGATCAAATCTTCAATCGGCATTGGTACACTATTAGCTGAGGGTATTGGGGATACGATCAGGGTATCTCTGACAGGTGATCCGGTAGATGAAATTGCGGTTGGGTTTAATATTCTGAGATCACTGGGTCTCAGGAGAAACGGCATTGAGCTTATATCGTGTCCGGGCTGCGGCAGGCTTGAAATCGACCTCATGAAGCTTGTTAAAGATGTCGAAGATAGGATTGTGGGCATTGAGCTTCCAAGGCCAATCAAGGTCGCTATACTGGGCTGTGTGGTTAATGGCCCTGGGGAGGCGTCAGAAGCTGATATAGGCATCGCAGGCGGTATAGGAAAGGGAATGCTATATAAAGACGGCAAATTGGTCAGATCCTTCAAAGAACATCAGATAGTAGATGAGTTGGTAAAAGAGCTTGAGACATTTGTTTAGCTCTAACTTCTAGATTTTCTTCATAATAAAAATCCAGTTTTCCCCTTAACATAATTTTTCTTTGTAAATAGAAAAAAAGACACCTGTGATTTTCTATGTCTACCTTATATACTTTTTATGAGTATCAGAACTTGCAGTCTGGAGTTATGAATAGATATGAACACAATAACACCGGGGTTTAAGGGGAGGGGGTCTGCAGAGAATCCTGGAAACCGCTTCGATAAAATAGACTTTGTTCCTTCAGAAGAAGAAATATCACAAGGCCTTTCTCCATCTACAACTTTTTATAAAGACACAACTAAATCCATTATAACTTACAACGATAGTCCCGATGTTGGTTTTAACGCAGGCATTAACCCTTACAGAGGTTGTGAACACGGATGTATCTACTGCTACGCCCGCCCTACTCATGAATATCTAGGATTGTCTCTAGGTCTGGATTTTGAAACAAAGATATTTATTAAAGAAAGAGCCCCTATATTGCTCAGAAAAGAACTTTCAGCCCGGAAATACCAACCTGAAACAATTGCTATGAGTGGTAATACCGATTGCTATCAGCCCGCTGAGCGTAAGTTTCGCTTAACTCGCTCTTGTTTGAAAGTGTTACTAGAGTTCCAGAATCCGGTCGGAATTGTCACTAAAAACTATCTAGTAACTAGAGACCTCGACATCTTAGCAGAGTTTGCAAAGTGGGACGGAGTATTAGTTGCTGTATCTATTACGACACTGGATACTAAAGTTAGAAGCCTGATGGAGCCCAGAACGTCTGAGCCCAAGTTGAGATTAAAAGCAATTGAGGAACTTTCAAAAGCGGGAATTCCTGTGATGGTTCTAGTAGCCCCGGTAGTACCCGGACTAACTGACCACGAGATACCTAATATTATCCAAAGGGCCTCGGATGCCGGAGCTAAGGGTGCAGGATATGTAATGCTTAGGCTTCCGTACGGCGTCTCCGATATTTTCTCTAAATGGCTTAGCCGACATTTTCCCGACAGAAAGGATAAGGTTCTTAATAGAATACAATCAATTAGGGGCGGGGACTTAAACAGCAAGGAATTTCATGAACGAATGAAGGGCAGGGGGATATATGCCGATCAGGTAAAAGATATGTTTGAAGTCGCTAAACGTAAGGCGGGTATGCAAGAAAACATGGTACATCTTTCAACTGAGCATTTTATACGACCCGGTGGTACTCAATTAAATCTTCTTTAACTCTAAAGTAGCTTCAAATCTCTCAATTCATAAGAATTTGAAAAATTAATACTGACTAAATGGTATAGCGTCAAGGACTTTAATTCTTACTTCCTGTGGAATAGCATTCATAAATCCTGCTTTTATATTTTTAAACGTTTTTTTGCTTTTTCCTGGCAGTACTTCGCTAATAACGGCTCTAGTTGAAAACATAGGTGCTTCTTCTTTGAAAGAGAAGAAGTCGATTCTAATCTGTATATTAGTATAGGGAATATCACTTAGGTTTCTAAGCGTTATTTCACTTATTTTTGCTATGGTTTGAGGAACTGATCCAGAAAATACAAAGTCTTCTACAACAATATCCTGATCCGGCAGTGGGACTTCTTCTTCGTATTCATATTCGTATTCTTCTTCATCTTCTGCACTATCTGTTTCATCACCTTTAGCTGTGCTTATTTTTCCGGCATCAGCATCTTCTTTAGGCGCCGTTATCACATCTTTGACTGATGGTTTTGAATCACTTGGCTTATCGGATATTGCGACCTGGTCATCCGATGTTGCTCCGGCATCGACTGTGCCAGAGTCTGAAGGTGCAGGTGTAACGCCTTGTTCTGTTTCTAACTTTTTCTTATACTTCTCTGAAAGAGAAAGCTTCTTTCCATCCGGTCCATAATCAGGACCTGAGTCTGAATATACTACTTCACCCTCTTCATTGACAGTTTTTTTCTTCTTCTTCTTTTTCTTAACGGCTGTTTTGCCCTCTTTTTTAGCCGTTGTAATTTTCAGTTCTTTGTCTGATATCGGTTTTGCTTGCCTAACGCTGATACTAACTTCCTTAGCGTCAGGGTGTCTAAATCCAACATTAATACCTGTAAATGTCTTCTCACTTCTAGGCGCTATTACATCATGTATTACAGCTCTGCTAGTAAATCCCCTAGTACCCAACTTGCCGCCTTTTGTTCCAAGAAAATTGACATTTATCTCAATATCCTTCCAGGCCTCACTACTTCTATTATCCAAAGTAATTTCTTTAAGTATTCCCTCAGTTCCATATTGGCCGCCACTCCATTCCCAGTTTTTAACCAAGATCAAATCTTTTGCTTGTGTCGGTGTACCTTTTTCTATTAGCTCTGCGTTAACTACTCTGGCAACTGAGTTTTTAAGCTCTGAGTGCATGATGCCAAAATTTAGATTATAAAAAGTCTGCTCACTTTTGCTTGGCAAAATCGCTTTGATAGTAGTTCTAAGAGAACCCAGTGGTATGTCATTTGCAGTATAAAAATCAACTTCAACAGAGAGGTCCTTATAGTCATTCTCCCCTCTATTCTCAATTGTTATCTCAGACATAATTGCAGCTCTGCCCATACCGCCTGAGGACCATTTGTAATCTTTTACAACTATTACTCTTTTTATTGATTCAGGTTTTTTCCTTTGGGCCTGAGCACTAGGTAGGGAAATGTTTATTAGAACGAATGACAATGCGATTAGCATTAAGATATTTAAGTATAATTTTTTCTGGTTAGAACTCTTTTGGGTTTTGGAATGCATTTTATCTCCTTAATATGGCAACAAGATTAAGATAAGATTATACATAATTAAAGCTGAAATTGTACCTCTGTGAAATAATAGATAATATCGTGATTTATGAGGTGTTTTGGTAATCGTTTATAAAACTGGAATACTATATAAAAATTAACTTTTAGAAGGATGCCATAATGGGTGTATACATATTGCTGAGCAAGCTTACCGCCGAGGGAAGGAAAACCATAAAAGAAAGACCAAGTAGAATGAAAGAGGTAAGGGCTGAATATGAGAGTGCTGGAGTTAAGGTTCTTGAACAGTACGCTACCCTTGGCCCTTACGATTTTGTAAGCGTTATTGAAGCTCCTGATAACGAAACTGTGGGCCAAGTTTCAGTTGAACTCTGCTCGAGGGGAACGATTGAAATCATGACGCTTGCCGCTATACCTGTTGATTCTTATGTGAGCGCGCTGAAATCCACCAAAAAAGCCAAGTAATTTCAAACTAATTTTAATTCTTAGAATTTTAGAATAATCATAACTCTATCCTCTAAATGCGATTAACCGCTACTTTTAGCTTTTGACTTTTTAATGAGGTAGATTATTGAAACTATGTTGAGTGAATTCAAAAAAATATTAAAAGAACATTCAGATGATGTATACGGAGTAGGGGCCTATAAATCGCTCTCATTTTTCACTGTTTTATCTATAGCCTGCATATTGGTCCCGGTCGTGTTTCTTCTAATATTGGGTCTATGGAATTTATTTTCTTAGCCCTGTTTACTCATAATAATGGATAATCTCATTGTAAGTATTTCTCTTTTTAAATCTTGTTCTATTTATAGGTAATTGGGCGCGTCGAAAATGGGAAAGATAAGAATCCTATCTGACAATGTAGTTTCTAAAATAGCTGCCGGCGAAATTGTTGAAAGGCCGGCCTCTGTTGTAAAGGAGCTTGTTGAGAACTCAATTGATGCGGGAAGCAGGTCTATAAAGATTGAGCTTGAGTCAGGCGGCAAAAAGCTAATTGAAGTTTCAGATGATGGGGAGGGGATGAGCCGTGATGAGGCGCTTTTATCTTTAGAGCGTCACGCTACAAGTAAAATAAAAGATATCAACGATCTGTTTTCAGTTAGGTCTCTTGGTTTCAGAGGTGAGGCCATTCCTAGTATTGCCAGTGTCTCAAGATTTAGAATTACAACCAGGATAAGCGAGAACATAATTGGTACCATGATATCAGGTGATGGCGGGAAAATCAGAAAGGTAGAGGAAACCGGATGTCCTGCCGGTACAAGTATTCAAGTTAAAAACCTTTTCTACAATACTCCGGTCAGATTAAAATTTATGAGAAAAATCGAGACCGAACTCTCTAACGTGCTGGATATAGTTCAACGAGAGGCAATGTCGAGACCAGAGATAAGTTTTGAAATAACAAGCGGCGGGAAAGCAGTTCTAAACCTTCCTAAAAGAGATAACTTGTTAGGCAGATTGTCCGATATATTTCCTAATACCGAACTACAGAGTATTTATGCCGAAGCACAGGGGGTTAAGGTCTCAGGTTTTATGAGCAGCCCACTTGATACAAGATCAACGACTCATAAGTTATTCACTTACATCAACCAACGAGCTGTCAGAGACAAATTCTTAACCAGGATTGTAATTGATGCATACGGGAAAATGCTTGAGAAAAGAAAATTTCCCCAAGGCGCTATCTTTATAGATATTCCCACTGCAGAGGTTGATGTAAATGTTCATCCGACAAAGAATGAAGTTAGGTTCAGAAACCAAAGACTCATTGCCGACTTGATAAGAACTTCCATTCTTCAAATGTTAAGGGAAGCTCCTTGGATAAAGAGTTACAAGGGGAGAGTAGAAAACTCCATATCAGAATTTCTAAAAGAAAAGAATGCTCAGATAAATTATGAGAATTATCAGCATGTTAATAGACCTGAAAGAACTTTTGCTGAAGAAGTCCGAGGTGTTCAGCCATCAGACAAGAATGATTTGCCTATCTTAAGAGATGAGATTAGGCCCTCTGAGCATACCGGGCATGAGTTTCATATATCTCAAAATGATCCTACGGTTGATGGTCTTTTTGAAAGTACAGGTCTTTACTCAAGTTTGAGAATTATAGGCCAGATTAGGGAATTATACATAGTCTGCGCATCTGATAATGGTATGGTGCTGGTTGACCAACATGCTGCGCACGAGAGGATTAACTATGAAAGATTAAAGCGTGCATATTTGGAGAATAAAGAACTAGAGGTGCAGGAGTTGCTTGTTCCCGAGGTACTTGAATTTCCTCCATATGAGTCGAGTTTGATCAACAAACATCTTGGGGAATTTGAGTCTTTAGGACTCAGAATTGAAGAGTTCGGCAACAATAGTTTTTTAATTAGATCAGTTCCTGCGCTATTAAAGAATGTCGATTCTACTATACTAGTCAAAGATATTGTCTCCGAGATTGCAGGCGACGGCAAAGAGGAAAGCCTTAGTGAGAAGATAGATTTAGTCATAGCTACAATGGCTTGCCATTCTTCAATCACTGCAAAGTTTGAGCTTAGTTTTGAAGAGATGAAGGCTTTGCTTGAAGAGCTTGATCGTATGGACTTCCCTCATTCCTGTCCACATGGACGACCAGTTGCTCAGGAGCTTTCGTATTATGATATAGAGAGAATGTTTAAAAGAACCTAAGATATATTGCAATCAAGGAATTGAATAATTGCGCTATGTGGCTTAAATTTAATTAGCAAAACGAGAAGAACTATGACTTTAAAGGTTAAATGTCCAAAATGTAAGAAAGAAGTAGCTTGGAAGGATAATAAATGGAGGCCTTTTTGTTCTGAAAGATGCCAAATGATTGATTTGGGCACTTGGGCTAATGAGGATTATCGGATTTCAGATGATACGGATCATGTTACAATCAAAGATAGTAGTTTTGATGATGAAGAACTTACGTAACGTAAAAGATGAAAAATGCGTTTCAAAATTAGAATTTAGAATTTGAATAAGGAGATAAAGCACTATGGGAGTTGTCGAAACAAATCAGTTCCATAAGGGTCTCAAGATTGAATTCGAAGGCGGAATTTGGGAGATAATAGAATATCACCACTCAAAAATGGCGCAGCGTAGCGCTGTTATGAAAACTAAGATTAAAAATGTTGCAACAGGCGCTGTTTTAGAGAAGAGCTTCAGATCCGGAGATGCCTTTAGGGTGCCCGATATGGATAGAAAGAATATGCAGTTTTTGTATAAAGATGATATAGGCTTTCACTTTATGGACATGGAATCTTATGAACAGTACGATTTTTCAAAAGAACAAATGGGGGATGCGGCAAGTTATATAAAAGAACAGCAAGAAGTAAGTGTTCTCTACTACAATGAAGAACTCATGGGGGTTGAACTTCCCACAGCAGTTGAGCTTGTTGTCACCGAAACAGAGCCTGGCGTTAAAGGTGATACAGTATCCGGGGGGACAAAACCTGCAACTTTAGAATCCGGTACTACAATCCAGGTGCCTTTATTTATTGATATCGGGGATATAATAAAAGTTGATACTAGAACTGCAGAGTATTTGGAAAGACTAAAGAAGAAGTGATTGTTGTCATTGCTTTATAACTATTCTTGGTTGATAAGAATGGAAGTTGCAAATCAAATTCTTGACTAGAAATTACATATTTTGTCCTAATTTATATATTTTGAATCCAGTTTTTATAACTTAACAAGGATATCAACAGCAATAATTTCTGATAATTGCAACTTTTTCTGCAAAATGCAGTTATTAATTAGTAAGGCTGTTATGGCGTTCATATGGAAAGCGATATAGAGCTTATGTTGAGGACAAAGGCCGGGGATGATAGCGCATTTAGTGAGCTAATGAATCGGCATTATAAAGGGGTGTTAAATTATATTTATAGATTTACAAATTTGAGAGAGAATTCAGAGGATCTTGCTCAAGAGGTGTTTTTAAGAGTCTACCGCTCAGCAAGCAAATATAGACCAGAGGCTAAATTTACTACCTGGTTATACAAGATAGCTACTAATGTGAGTTTGACACATGTAAAAAAAAAGAACACAAATGTTAGCTTAGATGAAATGAATGAAAACACTGGAGAATATGAGGATTCAGAAGTAGAAATATCAGATGACATAATTTATAGGAAAGAAATGAAGAAGGTAATATTTAAAGCAATGGAAACTTTGCCTGAACGTGAAAAGATTGCAATTATGCTTTGTAAGTATGAAGGGCTTTCTTATGAAGAAACAGCAGATGTCTTGGAATGTACAGTCGGGGCTGTAAAAGCCTATGTTCATAGAGGGCGGATGAAATTAGTAAATAAGTTAAAACCATATTTGATGGAGGAAGGAGAATATGGACTGTAAGAATATCAAAGAGCTACTTACTCAATACTCATTAGGTG
>JBBDIN010000096.1:0-20935 GCA_040880385.1 Thermodesulfobacteriota bacterium
AAAAATCTCTAAGATCCTTTCGACTTGCGCTCCTTCCAAATCCGTCTGTACCTAATGAAACAAGTGGGCGAGGAAGCCACTGGGATATAGAATCGGGGAGAGCCATTACGTAATCTGAAGCTGCAACAAATACTCCCGGAGCATCTTTTATGCACTCGGTTATATATGGGGTTCTTCTTATTTCAGAAGGATGAAGCATGCTCCAGCGTTCTTTCTCAAGGCCGTCTCTATATAGTTCTTTATAGCTAGTAACACTCCATACATCTGCAGCTACTCCGTATTTCTCCCCAAGTACTTCTTGTGCCCTCAGCACTTCATTTAGGATCGTGCCGCTTCCGAAAAGCTGTGCGTGCAGTTTTGCTTCTTTGTTCTCAGAATCCTTAAACTTATACATGCCTTTTAAAATGCCTTCTTTCGAGCCTTCAGGCATCGGTGGCTGAAGGTAAGGTTCGTTCAT
Organism: Thermodesulfobacteriota bacterium; assembly: GCA_040880385.1. Lineage (GTDB taxonomy): Bacteria > Desulfobacterota_D > UBA1144 > Nemesobacterales > UBA2774 > CR02bin9. The sequence continues at coordinate 458 of JBBDIN010000096.1, forward strand.
TACAGTGATGTAGTAGAAGAGATCTTCCTGTTCTACATACATACGGCGGATGCCGTCTTGTAGAATCACTGCTATTTCATATGCGAATGCCGGATCGTATGCTTTGAGATTTGGTACCGGGTACGCAAGCAAATGACTATGGCCGTCTTGATGCTGTAGGCCCTCACCTGCTAAGGTTGTTCTACCTGCTGTGCCTCCAACCATAAAACCTTTACACCTCATGTCAGCTGCAGCCCAGACAAGATCGCCAATTCTCTGAAATCCGAACATCGAATAGTAGATAAAGAAAGGAATAGTGTTGATTCCATGGGTTGCGTAGGCGGTCCCTGCAGCAATGAATGACGACATAGAACCTGCTTCAGTGATGCCTTCTTCTAAAATTTGACCATCTTTAGCTTCTTTGTAATATAACAGCGTTTCGGCGTCAACGGGCTCGTATAGCTGCCCTACGTGTGAGTAAATCCCCACCTGTCTGAAAAGAGCTTCCATTCCAAACGTACGGGCTTCATCTGGCACGATCGGAACAATAAGTTTGCCGATATCTTTATCTTTTAGCATCTTTGATAGCATCCTAACAATTGCCATTGTTGTTGCGACTTCTCTGTCCCCAGATCCTTTATAAAACTCCTCAAAGAGTTTTTCAGAAGGGGCTTTAATTGGATCGCATATTACTTCACGCTTAGGCAGATAACCCCCAAGTTCTTCTCTTCTTTCTTTTATATATTTAACTTCCGGAGTATCATCAGACGGCCTGTAAAAAGGCGCTCTTGATACATCTTCATCTGAGATTGGTATATCAAAACGTTTCTTAAAAAGCCTCAGCTCATCTTCATTTAGCTTTTTCTGTTGGTGGGTAATATTTCTTCCTTCCCCTGCTTCACCTAATCCGTACCCTTTTATTGTTTTTGCAAGAATAACGGTTGGAGATCCGACATTTTCAATAGCAGCCTTATATGCTGTATATATCTTCCCGGGATCATGCCCCCCTCTTCTAAGTTTTTGAAGATCGGTGTCTGATAGATCTTTTACCATTTCACGAAGTCGAGGGTCGGTTCCAAAAAAGTGGTCTCTAATATATTCACCTGAGGCTACTGAGTATTTCTGATAATCCCCGTCCAAAGCGTCTGTCATTCTTTTTACGAGTATTCCATCTTTATCTTTTTCAAGAAGCGGATCCCAGTTGCTTCCCCATAAAACTTTAATCACGTTCCAACCGGCGCCTCTGAAAATAGCCTCTAGCTCTTGGATGATTTTCCCATTTCCCCTAACTGGGCCATCAAGTCGTTGAAGGTTGCAATTTACTACAAAAATGAGATTGTCCAGGTGTTCTCTTGAAGCTAATGTTATGGCTCCCAGGGTTTCAGGTTCATCCGTCTCACCGTCTCCTAAAAAAGCCCATACTCTTGCGTCAGAGGGTTTTTTAAGCCCTCTATCCTCTAAATACCGGTTAAACCTTGCTTGGTAGATGGCCATAATGGGGCTAAGGCCCATAGAAACTGTTGGAAATTGCCAAAAATTAGGCATTAGCCATGGGTGGGGGTATGAAGTTAATCCACCTTCCGGCTGTAAATCCCGTCTAAAATTTTGCAGGTCTTCGATACAGAGCCTTCCTTCGAGAAATGCCCTTGCGTATATTCCGGGAGCCGCGTGCCCCTGGAAATAAACTATATCTCCTTCGTGACTCTCGTTTCTGCCTCGAAAGAAATGATTAAAGGCAACTTCGTATAAGGCTGCCGCTGAGGCAAAAGTGGATATATGGCCGCCAATACCTTCCTCAAGCCTGTTGGCTCTTACAACCATTGCCATTGCGTTCCAGCGAATCAGGCTTCTAATCTTCCATTCAATTTCAGGATCCCCGGGATATTTTGGTTGCTTGGTTACAGGAATGGTGTTGATATATGGAGTGTTGGCTGTAAAAGGTAGCTTGATTCCTTTTTTTTGTGCATGTATCTGGAGTATTTTAATTAACTTTGCTGCGCGCTGATCACCGCTATTTTCTAATACGTAATCAAGCGATTCAATCCATTCTTTGGTTTCCAACTCTTGTTCTTTTATATCCTTTTGCTTTTTGTTAAGTTCTTTTTTCATTTTATCCCAAAATCTTACAGTAAAATTGGCTTTTAAGTCAACCTTCTTAACATCTTTTACATACTACCTTATTTTGATATTACTCCAAAAAAATGGATTCTTCCATTTTTTGATAACTTATATAAAAAATCTAATTTTAACAGAGGAAAAATTGACCGCTGTTGTATTGAATATATAATATCTCAACTATGGAAAAATTCGACTTAACAGTTATTGGATCTGGACCTGGGGGCTATGTTGGAGCAATTAGAGCGGCACAGCTTGGAATGAAGGTTGCGGTGATAGAAAGAGACAAACCCGGAGGCGTATGTTTAAATTGGGGTTGTATACCTTCAAAATCAATCTTAAAGTGCGCTGAAGTCTATGAATACTTCAATCATTCAGAGGACTTCGGGATACAACATAAAGGTCTTTCTTATGACTTCTCTAAAGTTATTGATAAGAGTAGAAAGGCATCTTCAACACTAAATAAGGGTGTTGAATACCTATTAAAGAAGAACAAGATCACTCTTTTTAATGGTGTAGGAAAATTAATAACAAATAATAAGGTTGGAGTGATTGGTGAAAATGACCAAATAGAAATTGATACCGGCAAGATCATGATTGCTACAGGGTCCGTTCCTGTGACTCTTCCTGGTCTCGAGGTAGACGGAAAGCTAGTAATGACAAGTGATGAAGCTATTTTTCATAGAGAAGTGCCCGATTCTGTAGTCGTTATCGGCGGCGGATATATAGGGGCTGAATTTGCTTATGTCTATAACTCTTTTGGAAGCAAGGTCACAATTGTAGAGATGATGGATAACATTATCCCTGGCGCGGATAAAGAAGTGGCAGCAGAGCTTCAAAGGTTGTTTAAGAAAAATGGTATGACAATTCTCACAGGTACAAAATTCAAAGATATCAATAAGAAAAAGAAGACAGTTGATGTAATACTTGAGAATGTTTCAACTCAGGCTGAGACAAAAATAACAGCGTCTATGGTGCTTGTAGCCGTAGGAAGAAGACCTGTTTCTAATGATGCCCCCACTTCTCTTAGTTTCTATAAGAAAAGCGGGGATATTGGACTCAGTGAGTTGAAGATTGAGATTGACGAGAGAGGTTTTATCAAGACTGATGATAATTATATGACCACATGCCAGAATGTTTATGCAATAGGGGATATAATAGGACCGCCGCTATTGGCTCATAAAGCGTCAGAAGAAGGAGTTGCGGCAGTTGAGATTATGGCAGGTCAGAATAGCAAAGTTCATTATAACAATATTCCTGGATGCGTTTATTGTCAGCCTGAGGTTGCAACAATAGGGCTAACAGAAGAGCAGATTCAAGATCAGGGATATGACTATAATGTCGGCAAATTTCCGTTTCGTGCAGTTGGAAAAGCCGTCGGTACCGGAGAGACTGATGGGTTTGTAAAAATTCTCTCTGATAAAAGTACTGGAGAGATCTTAGGTACTCACATTATCGGCCACGGGGCTACAGAGTTAATAGCAGAGATTGGTGTAGCAAGGACTTTGGAATCAACCCCTCTTGAGATAGCTATGACTTCTCATGCTCATCCAACTTTGTCAGAAGCAGTTATGGAGGCCGCTTTGGCCGCCATGGGAAGGTCAAGAAATTCATAATCCCACAAATATCATGGAATTTTAACATATGAATACTCTAAACGTTTATAAAATTGGTTTGGTGCCTTATAAAACTGCTCTGGATCTCCAGATGAAACTTCTTGAGAAAAGAAAAAACGAAGAAATTGGCGATACTCTTCTATTATTGGAACACCCCCCTACTTTTACAATAGGTCGAAAAGGCGATAAAGAGCATTTGCTTATAAATGAGAAATACTTAGCAGAGCGCGGGATACATTTTGAGGAAATTAGCAGGGGTGGTGACATAACTTTTCACGGACCGGGTCAGTTGGTGGGATATCCCATTATAGATCTGAACACTAAGGGTCGGGATGTTCATAAGTATTTAAGAGGGCTTGAGGAGTTTCTTGTATCAGTGCTTAAAGATTTTGATATAGAAGCTAATAGGATTGAGGGTTTAACCGGTGTTTGGGTAAATGGGCATAAAATTGCCTCTATTGGTGTGGGGGTAAAAAGATGGATTACTTATCATGGATTTGCTCTGAATGTTAATACTGATTTATCTTATTTTGATATGATTGTGCCTTGTGGTATTCCGGACGTAACAATGACCTCTGTTGCGGGGTGGTTGGGAAGCGAGGATGGGGTGCCTTTAGAAGATATTGAAGAAGCTGTCATAAAAGAATTTATTAAAACTTTTGGCTTTGATAATGCTAGAGTTTTAACCACTTTTGATTACGTTGCTGAGAATTTGTTGGAAAATGAGTTGCTCGTTAATTCCAAATTAAATTTCGATAAAGATAAAGACCTCCTCATATAAAGTATTAGCAATATAAATCCCCTTTTTTTCAAGCTAAACTATTTCTATGCTTTTATGCCGATTTTCAAAAATCATTTTACTATTTGTTTTTCTTCTCATACCTATAACTGCCCTATCTTCTGTAGATAAGCTCAGTGTCCCCGAAGGGTTTCAAATAGAGGAGTATGCTTCGGGATTAGGCAGCCCAAGGTTTATGGCTCTAAGTCCTGACAATGTGCTTTTCGTCACAATCATAGGGAATGGAGCAGTTGTGGCCCTACCCGACCGTAATAAAGATGGTAAATCAGATGAATCCATCACATTTATAAAAGGGCTTAAACGGCCTCATGGACTTGCCTTTAATGACGGATATCTCTATGTCGGAGAAACAAATCAGGTTGTTCGTTATAAATATAATGGATTTGATAAAGAGCCTGGTAAAAAAGAAATAATTGTTCCGAATATTCCGACCAAAGGTCATTTTACGAGGACTGTCTCTTTTGGGCCTGATGGGAAAATGTACGTTTCGATAGGGTCCTCCTGTAATGTATGTATCGAAAAAGATAAAAGGCGCGCCACTATAATGCGCTTTAATCCTGACGGGAGCGAAGGAGAAATATTTGCAGCCGGACTTAGAAACTCAGTAGGCCTCTCTTGGAATCCGGCGACGAAAGAGCTTTGGTCTACTGATAACGTACCTATTATAGGGGGGCAGGTCAAAGGTAAGTAGTAAAATAGAAAGCGTTCTTAGGACTACTCTAAAACCAATTAGGATATTAATGGTTTATAGCAACAATTTTTACTATTTTACGAACTCCGAAAGACTTTGGATAAAGGCATCTTTAGACAAGATATGTCTTGAGAATCCGATAATATTAATGAATCAGTTTCATGTGGACAGGATCAGCTCTAAAGACATTCTCTCAATATTTAAGACTCACCCTACTCTAGTTGAGAAAAACATTGTATATAAGAGCCCACTGTATTTGAATCCTCAAACAATAATCAAAGATTTAGAAAAAGAAACAGAGACATTTAAGGCATTAAGCGGTAAAGAAAAGAGGGTGTTGGAATTAATAATTAACGGTCTAAGTAACAGTGGTATCGCCAAAGAACTTGCGATTAGTGTAAAGACTGTAGAGACGCATAGAGCAAATATAATGAAGAAACTTGAAATACATAATCTTGTGGATCTTGTGAAATTCTCAATGAGAAATGGATTAGCTTAGAGATTTTCTTGTAGAATAGCTCTAAGCAGCGTCAGGGCTTTTTCTTTTGTTAAAGAGATAATACAAAATCAGAATAATAGTTATTCCTATTAAAATAAACTTAACTAGGGCAGCGCTTGAAGCTATAAATATCCAGAGCCCGCTTAGGCTTTCTGTGTTCTGGAGTTGAATGAGTAAAAGCGTATTCTCGATAATATCTAAAACCCCTGCAATCATGGGAATAGAAAATAAATTCAGCGCTCTATCATAATCTATGTTCCTTAAAAGTGAGCCAAGCAGATTGCCTAAAAAGCCAATATAGGAAAATATAAAGAGATAATCAACCCATATCATAATTAAGTGTGAGCGAATGCCGGCCTCTCCACAATTGGAGATTATTTGGTTTAATGCAGATTTACTAAAGACTAGCTCAAGCGAGATCATATCAGGGCAAGACTGAGGCCTTATCTGGGCGTCTAGTATAAGCATGACTAAAGCTGTAAGTATGAAAAAAGTGCCTGTGAATATTAGGTACTGTTTTACAGCAAGCGCTTGGAATAAGAAATCTATAATTTTTTTATACATAAGAATTTGTCAGCAATTTGGTTCGCATATGAGTATGCAGGATAAATATAAACAATCAATATGTAGTCTTTAACTTTAGAAAATAATCTTGTTGCTAGATGATGTTATGCTAGAATTCCTATAACTACAGGATCCACGGAGATATAAAAGAAGATGACTAACTCGAGGATAGAACAATTAAGAAGATTAATAGAAAAAGACCCTAATAATCCTTTGGGAAGATACGGTCTTGCAAACGAGCTTTTCAAGTCTGAGTTATACGAAGATTCCATCGTTGAAATAAATGAGTATCTAAAATTAAAAGACGATGAGGGTGCAGTTTATCGCATGATGGCAGAGTGCTATATGAGAATGGGGAACACTGAGAAGGCAAAAGAATCTTACTCTAAAGGGATCGAAGCTGCGAACCGCCACGGACACCCTAGCATGGCTGAGGAGTTTGAAGAATCTATAGAGTTTCTTGATGAGTAAACATCACTATATATTGAGCTTTTTGAAGGAGGATGCAAAAAATGGGAGATCTTTTTGAAGCCGCTAAAATTGACGAGCTTGAGCCTGGTCAAGGGATGATGGTCGAGGTTGATGGTAAAGAAATAGCCCTTTTTAATTGTGATGGGAAATATTATGCAATCGATAATGAATGCACTCATGTAGGCGGCCCTCTATGCGAGGGAGATATTGATGGCGGCAAGGTAATATGTCCTTGACACGGGGCAGAATTTGACCTTAAATCAGGAGAAGCTCTGGAACCACCAGCCGAAGAAGGCGTAAATACGTATAAAGTGCATATTGATGGGGATCTGATAAAAATAGAGTTATAAGCCCATCAATTGTATCTGTATCTTTCTATATATTTGACTATGAATAAACCCCCTTGGCTTTAACTTAAAAAGGGTCCATACTTGTTTGTAGGGTTTGTAAATTCTTATACCTTTAATGTACCGCGTTCAATAAATAGTAGGTAACAATCTTCAGTCATGGCTAATAATTCGAATAAAAAACTGGATTGGCTTTTTCTCGATATGAACTCATATTTTACATCTGTAGAGCAGGAGCTTAGGCCTGAATTAAGAGACAAGCCAACTGTTGTCGTACCCGTGATGGCTGATAGTACATGCTGTATAGCCGCAAGTTACGAGGCTAAGAAATACGGAATAAAAACAGGTACCAAGGTCGGAGTGGCAAAAAAACTTTGCAGTACTCTAAACATTGTTGAATCAAGACCCACTATATACATCAAATATCACAAGCTAATAGTTTCGGCCGTAGGCAGTGTTTTGCCTATAGATAAAGTTCATTTGATCGATGAGATGTCATGCAGATTAACGGGAAGGCACAGGGATTATAAAAATGCCACAACTTTGGCTCATGCCGTTAAGAGAGCAATTAAAGAGCATGTGGGGGAATATTTGCGCTGCTCCGTCGGCCTTGCGCCCAATCGCTTTATTGCAAAGGTTGCAAGCGGCATGAAAAAGCCCGACGGGTTTACTGTGATAACAAAAGAAGATTTACCCCAAATTCTCTATCCACTCTCGCTCAGGGCCCTGCCCGGTATTGGCGCACGTATGCATGCCCGTCTTAAAAAGCATAATGTTCATAATGTAGAGGATCTTTATTCTTTATCCGGAGACAGGTTCTTGGATATCTGGCAAAATGTAGGCGGAAAGCGCCTGAGTTATCTCTTGAAAGGTGAGGAGATAGCCGAGCAGGAAACCAAAAGGAGAACGGTGAGTCATTCACATGTAATGGCACCTGAGATGAGGACCCCACAGCGCTCGCGCGCTGTGCTTATAAGGTTAATACACAAGGCTGCATTTAGGCTTAGAAGGCTGAAATATATGGCCGGTAATATGACTATTAAGATTAAATATTTTAATAGCAAAAGTAGCTGGAAAAGGACGCTTAATATCGGAAAGCGCCATGACACACAAAGTCTAATTAAAGCCTTTTCAAACATTTGGAAAGATAGACCCAAAGGGCTTACACCCCTTAGTGTTGCCGTAATTTTGTCGGAGCTAATCCCGATTAATGAGACAAGTTACTCACTTTTCTCAAACGAGTTTAAACATGATAAATTAGAGAGTGCTCTTGATAAGATTAATGAACGCTATGGTATGAACAGTATATATTTTGGATCTATGCACGACGCTTCAGAATCAGCCCCACTGCGCATTGCTTTCACTTCTATTCCCGATGTAGTTGCCGAAGGTACAAAGTCGGAACGTATTCATTTCTCGGAGCACAAATAGGAAACTCAATTTAGATTGTTCCATAGTAAAATGTATTAATGGACTTAGTCTTTGGGGAATGAAAATAGATACTGGCTTGTGTCTTTAGAGACCTCGAAAGTTTTTGAAGTGACTTTATTAACAAACTTAATTGATTTGCCGTCTGTGATAAGGTTCCAGTTTTGAGGCGTTTCTAAGACGTCGGGCATTTTCTCTTTTATGAACCCAGTTATATCCCGGAACCGGTTTACATGTATCCCATTTTTCTGAAGAGATACGAGCCATCTGATGATAATAAAGTCCTTAGTAGAGTAAAGTTTTGGAACCCCCCTTCCCTGCGATTTCTTCAAACTCGGTACCACTAGATCGGTGTGCTCATAATAGTAAAGATGATCAAAATCTAGTTTTATTCCCTCAAGTGCCTCTATGAGATGAATTATATCTATACTTTTAAGCCCGTTCTCTACTTTCTTTATACAAATACCTTTGGGTTTATTTTGTTCCTCTTTTTCTGGTTTGCTTGGATTTCCTGAAATGTAGCCTGATTCCATAGTTTCAAAACTATCATAAACGCTCTACTAGATCAATTGTTCTTGACAGAGTAGAATGCACTATCTATTTTTCTAGTTACCGAATGGAGGAGAAATAGGTATGACAAATGGTCAGAAATTAAGAAAAATTTTAGCAGATCCCGGGATTTTAGTTCTGCCAGGGGTTCATGATTGCGTGAGCGCTAAGCTATCACAAAAAGCCGGTTTTGAAGTGGCATTTACAAGCGGATTTGGCATATCGGCAACAATGTTAGGGAGGCCGGATTTTGGTTTTCTAACAGCGACGGAGATGCTTTGGAGCGTAAGTCGAATTGTGAGCTCAGTCGGTATACCCGTAGTCGTAGATATTGACACCGGATATGGAAACCCCTTAAACGTTATACAAACAGTAGAGGAAGTTGTGAGAATTGGGGCAGGTGGAATTATTCTTGAAGATCAACAGTGGCCTAAAAAGTGCGGACACTTTGAAGGCAAGCATGTGATTAGGATGGAAGAGCATGTTGAGAAGATACATGCTGCTGTAGAAGCGCGTGGGGACAGTGAGCTGGTTATAATCGGGCGGACTGACTCAAGGGCTTCTGATGGTATTCAAGAAGCGATTAATAGAGGACGGGCATACTTTGAAGCCGGGGCGGATATTGTTTTTATAGAGGCTCCTCAAAGCGTGGAAGAGCTTAAAGAAATTGCAGGAGCCTTTAATGACGGCGTTCCCCTATTTGCCAATATGGTTGAGGGAGGGAAGACCCCATTTTTAAGCGCTAAGGAATTAGAGGACTTAGGATATAAAATCGTTGTTTATCCTTTAGCCGGACTATTTTCAGCAACTAAGGCCATTGAATCCTGTTTCACATATCTTAAAGAACACGGGAGTAGTGAAGGATTTCAAGACATGCTCAGATTTAAGGATTTTGAAGAGGTTATTCAAACTGCAAAGTACAGAGAGTTAGAATCTAAATTCAAGACCGGTCTCTAAAGTCTTATAAATTCAAGAACGAGTTTATATTAATAGTCTTGCCGTTTACTTTTATTTGACCCAGTCCATAGACAGCCTCTATTTCATAGCTGCCGTTCTTGATCACAAATATGCCTTGATCCAGCATTTCCTGTATTTCTGATTGTGCCCTGATGTTAGCCAAAACCTGGAGTTCTTTATCCGTGGGGAGTACTTCGTTGTTAGCCTTCTTTTCATCAGTGATTTCTTCGATCTTATAGTCTTTTAATAAATTATCCATGAGTGGTTTTGAGACAGATAGTTTTATCTCTGCCGATAGCGCTGCTAGGAGGAATATGGGATTGGCTGCTAGTTCTGGATTATCAATACTATCTCCGCTTACCGAGATTGTAGCATGACCGTTAATTTCACCTTCCCCTGTTTTTATAGATAGTTTTGTAAGCTCAATTTCAGGCGCATTTTTAAAGAGGGTTGGTAATACTTTCATCATCTCGGCGGTTATCAAATCAGTTGCAGAAGATACTTCCTGATTTTGACTTTGATTTATTGCTAATTGTATTTCCTCAAATGCTGCTTTATCTATGTTTCTTATTTGAAGCTCATATATGCCCGGACCGTAACTATTTTCCCCTACGGTGAGCGTTTCAAAGCCTAAACCCTGAGTATGATTTAGCAGATTTCTCTTCTGGTCTGTAGAAGCTGTAAATTCAAGATTGGTTAGCGTTACTTTGTTAAGCTCATCCCCGTCTTTACCCTCTGAGCTAAATTCTGCAATCTTAACGTCTAAATCCCCCAATGGGTTCTTATAATTTAAAATAGGATAATCAAGATTAGATTCAATATCGATTCCGGCTATCTTGACTCGAAATGTGTCATCTTCGATTTCTAAGTTTCCTGAATTAATCACTGAGTAAACTGTATAAAGCTCAGGTGTGAAATTAATCAGCCCATCTAATCCCGACCATTTCAGCTCTTTCTCATCATTTAATTTTAGTTCTACACTTGGTATTGAAACTTCACTAGTGCCGTAGCCGTTTAACGAAAGAGTTGTTTGTAAGTCTATAGTGGGCAATGTATTTATGAACTCAGAATATTCTTCTTTTGCTTCGGTTTTAATTTGAGCTTTGGTTTCAATGATTGCCATTACCGGTTTTAACATAAACTTTCCTTTAGATAATAACCCAACTGGAATAGGCCCATGATAAATAGTGTCTTTTTCAATAATTTGCAAAGATTCTATATCTTCATCCTTTAGGGAATATGTAGTTTCTGACGATGAGGACAACCATCCTCTCTTATAGCTTTTACTAACAATTTCCAGGTTCTCAAATTCCGATACTGTTTGAATTAGATTGTTGTATTCGTCTTCGGCCTTCATTCCAAACCAATAAGGTGGAACTAATATAGCTATCAGTAAGATAAAGATAATTATTAATATTGCTCTCATTTTGCTTCTCTCTTTAGTTATAAACAAATAACTTGTGTTAGTTATTGTTAGTAGATTGATTATTTGACGATTGCTGAGCGCTCTTTAGATGATAGCTTACGTCGGTAAGGAATTCACCTAAAATATTTTCAAGTGCAAGATTCCAGCCATTCATCAAATTTTGTGGTGTAGCAGTTCCTATAGGCTTAGTGGATTCATATGTTTTGCCAAAAATGATTGCCGGCTGATCGCCATCGTCAGAGGTTTGAAGTAAATAAAATTGTATCTTCATCACTGCTTGGGCAGCAGATTGATTTCTGTAGTCACCGTAGAGTTCTACTATGTTGCCTTCTATAAAATATCCGGGAAATGCCTGGCTGAGCGGGTTTAATACGTCTTCAAATACTTGAGCTTGATCAAGCCACTGTGTAACTGCTTCCGTTAATATAATACTAGGTGGTCTGAAGAACTGGTTGTAAAAATCAGATAAATATTGGATATCGGTTGTTCTATATATAAATTGTTTGCCTTCGCTTCCAGGCGAAATACTAAATCTTCTTACTTTTACAGTTGCGCCTTGTACTGGAGTTAAAGGACTGGTAGGTGGTGCTACTTCAAATAGGAAATAAGCTCTTTCCGGATAGCTTTTTGCTATTCCACCGCACCCTATTATAAGCGCGGTAAATATAAGAAGTGAGGAGAAATATAGTTTGCTTTTTATTGTCATTGGCTTGGGTCCTCAACTTTGATATCTTTTCCAAAATGCGGTGGTGGCTCTCCGAAGAGTACCCAAGACGGATATTTCTTTAAGGTTTCCATGAACTCACCCATATCCTCTGAAATCCTCTGTACATTATTGAGAGTAATTTCTATGTTGTGTTCTCTACTTTGTATAAGCCGATCAGTTCGCTTAAGCGTTCTTTTTAGCTCTTCGGTAGTTTCCGCAATATTTGTTAATGTTTGTTTGATATCCTTACTGTTAAGCAATTTGTCCGTATTGGTAACGGTTTTATCAAGGCTAACTAGTAGCTTCTGAAGATCCTTACTGACTTGAGGGATGTCGGCTTGTTGTACAGCCATGTTTATAGTAACTACAAGCTGTTCTACGTCGTCAGAGATTTCTTTAAAATCTATGCTTTCGATAGTCTTTGTAAGTTTTTCAATCATTTGAGTAATCTGGGCTATAGTTCCCTGAGCTGAAGGTATATAGGGGTATTCGGGCTTCCAGTCGATTTTTAGAGCGGGGTAGCTTTCAGGCTCAAGATAAACAGCATTTAGAAAAGCAATTCCTGTGACTCCCTGGGATGCAAGCTGTAATCTCAACCCCTTTTCAATCATCTTTTTTAAGCCCCGTTCCCTGTCATCATCATCTATGAAGAGCTTTGGCTTTCCTTTGTTACGACCTTTGTTCGGATAGATTTCCGCTCGGACTAAAACATATTGAAAGTCAGTATTGTAGTCTTGAAAGACGAACCCTATTTCACTTATATTTCCAACCTGTACTCCCTGAAATGTAAGCGCAGCGCCTACACTGAGGCCTTGAACGGATTGATCGAAGTAGGTTTCAACTACATATTTCTTCTCAAAAAACTTGCCAGCACCAAAGAATATTATTGCTACTGCAAGGATCAAAGTTCCCAGTATAACGAAAAGGCCAATTTTGAAGAAGTTGGGTTTATTATTCATAATTTTATCTATCTAATTATTATTAACTGTCGAGCTGTTCATCAGTCTGTCTCTTAAAAAACTTCTGCACTATTGGGATTTCTGAATTATCCCTTAGGTATTTAGGATCTCCGCTTGCAATTATTCCTTTAGTATCTTTATCTAGCATAATAACCCTATCAGCGATATTGTAAATACTATTTAGTTCGTGGGTAACAATTACAAAAGTAACTCCTAGACTTTTAGAAAGCTGGATTATTAGCTGATCAAGCTCTGCAGATGTAATAGGGTCAAGGCCCGCTGAGGGTTCGTCAAGAAATAAAATATCGGGGTCAAGCGCCATAGCTCTTGCCAGAGCGGCGCGTTTGATCATTCCCCCGCTAAGCTCTGAGGGGCTTTTCTCTTCAGACCCGGTGAGACCAACTAGGTTGAGTTTCATCCTGGCGATTAGGTCTATCGAATCTTTGTTTAGATCTGTATATTCTTCTAGTGGTAACATGACATTTTCTAGTACGGTCATAGATCCGAATAATGCCCCTGATTGATATGCTACACCTATGCTTTTTAGTATTCCGATTCTTTCTTGGCCCTCTGCTTTTGCTATGTTATCACCTTCAATCAGTATGCTTCCATTAGCTGGGCGATATAGACCTATCATATGTTTTAAGAGAGTAGTTTTTCCGCAGCCCGATCCTCCGAGTATTACAAATCTCTCCCCTTTGTATACGTCAAATGTAATATTGTCGATTATCACGTTGTCGCCATACGCTGCTGTGAAATCCTTTACGTTAATTATTGTCTCACTCACACTATACTCCTAAAATGTAGTATATGACTCCGAAAATACCGTCCACTACTATCATCAGAACTATTCCTACAACTACCGCCTTTGTTGCCGCATCTCCTACAGCTGATGGACCTTTTGCAGCCCTCATCCCAGCTAAACAGCCAACACCTGCAATAATAACTGCGAAAAAGAGTGTTTTGAAGAGCCCTGACAGCAGCATTCCATATGTAGCCGCGATAGTAAGCTGGTTCAGATATGTCTCAAAGGTAAATCCCAGGGAGAACATAACGACTAATCCCCCGATCAACCCAAATAGGTTTCCAAACACCGTTAAGATTGGCAGCATGATTACAGAAGCTATTACCTTGGGAACAACCAGAAAAGGTACAGGATCAAGCCCCATTGTATCAAGCGCGTCTAGCTCTTCATTTACTTTCATTGTACCGAGCTCTGCTGCAAATGCAGACCCGCTTCTGCCGTTTACTACAAAAGCAGTCATCAAAGGCCCTAGCTCCTTAAAATATGCGATTACCAGAAGATCTGCCACGAATATCTGAGCACCATACTGTTTCATCGGTACTGCAGATTGAAATGCAATTACAAGTCCCACCAGGAAATTTACCAGGGCAATAATAAATAGAGCGTTTGCCCCAAATTTTTCAGAAGTAATGAATACATCACGCCATCTTATTTTATCAGGACGTAGCATAGCCTTAAACAGAGCTACAGTAACACGCCCGGTAAAGATAATATTTATCTGAAGCTCTTCCCAAGCCTGGTACCCCCATCTTCCTGCGGCTTCTATCTTGCTCTCGGTATGAGTTGAATCTGACTCCCCTGTTTGTTTTAATTCCTCAGGGTCAAAGAGCTTATATAATTTATTTATTTCATCTGATAGCCCTTCTACTTTATAAGTGCCGCCGGATTGTTCTTGGCGAATCTGGAGGTTTGTAAAAAAGGCAATTCCAGCGGTGTCGCAGTAATCTATTTCAGATCCATCTAAAATAAGTTGGCTGGGCTTTGAAGTTTTTAATGCAAGAAGAGAATCATTCCATACTTTTGCTGTTGTATAAGCGTTCAGAGAGCCTTTGATCTTTAGCCTGAGTGTATTATTGTCCTCTGTAAGTGCTTGGAGTGAGGGAAGTGAGGAAGTTTTATCAGCTTTATTCATTATAAGTATTCTAAGCTACTTAATTCTATGAGAAATGTTTGCCCTCTTTGTGGATTTAATTGTGAGGTTAACATAGAATATTAAACAGAGTCAATTATGAAAAGAAATACAACCCTTGTCAGAAACTTAGACGCACTTTTCTATCTTGAGATATTTATAGTCTGTGCTGTTGCATCGGTGCTTATAATAAGACTCTTTCTTCATTTGAGCGGCTATCCGCAAATAGGAAACGGCACTCTTCATATCGCTCATATGTTATGGGGCGGTCTGCTTATGCTGATTTCTATAATTATGCTCTTTTCTTTTATAGGGAAGCGTATTGAGCTTTGGGCAGCAATTTTAGGAGGTATAGGATTTGGAACGTTTATTGATGAAGTAGGCAAGTTTGTAACGAGTGACAATGATTACTTCTTTGAACCCTCTATTTCAATAATGTATATCATTTTTGTTCTAATTATTCTTTCAATTCATATGATAAGAACAGGCTGGTCATTTACCCGGAAAGAATACCTAGTAAATGCTTTAAAAGGGCTTGAAGAAGTAGCTCTTGCGGATCTTGATCAGGACGAAAAAGACAGGGTTATAAAATACTTGGATAAGAGCGATCCCGAGAATCCTCTAGCTAAATCAGTCAGGGATTTAGTGAGAAGTTCAAAACTGGTGCCCATGTCGGAGCCCGGTTGGTATACGAAGGTCAAAATTAGTTTTAGAGATTTCTATGCAAAGATTGTAAGTTACAAATACTTTCGATCTGCAATTGTGATCTTCTTTGTTGGGCAATTGCTTCTCACCTTAACTTATATAACCGTATTTACCTTTTTCATAGGGCTTGGTTGGGAGAGTATCTTAGATATTAAAATTTTGGACAGGATAGCGGAAAAAACTATTAATCTGAGTTTTATAGATAAGGCTCAAATATTTTCTTCTTTGCTTTCGGGAGTCTTTGTTTTCCTAGGAGTATATTTTCTTAGGAAGTCCAGGCTTGTTTCATATCAGATGTTTGAGCGCTCTGTTCTAGTCTCAATACTTCTTACTTATGTTTTTATCTTCTACAAAGAACAGTTTGCTGCTTTGGCAGGACTTGCTGTAAATATCTTAATATTGATAGCACTCCGGTTGATGATACAGGGTGAGCTAAGTAAACCTACTTCAGCTTAAATCGCTCCGTGCAGGCTGTAATAAACTATTATGAAATAATATGAGACCGGGAATACGAAAATTAGACTATCAAACCTGTCTAAAACACCACCATGCCCTGGTACAATGTCGCCAGAGTCTTTGAGCCCCGCCCCTCTTTTGATTGAGGATTCTACGAGGTCCCCCAGGATAGCAGCAATCGCCACTAGCAGTGCAAAAGCTATAGTCCAGTCTGAGCTAAGTGGATTCCCAAAGAGATAATTAACGATGAGCCCAGTTATAATGCAAACTGCGATCCCGCCGATTGTACCTTCAATAGTTTTCCCTGGGCTGATTTTTGGCGCGAGTTTATGTCTTCCAATCAACGTTCCGGTGTAATATGCTCCGGTGTCATTTAAGAATGTGCATGCAACCGCAAAGACTACAAGGAAAAACCCCAGATCTGATATACCTTGATTATTTTCAGAATATATTCTGATACTCTCATACTTATCAATATTTCTTAAAAGTATTGCATGACTAAGAAGCCAACCCAGGTATATAACCCCAAAAAGCGTTGCGCCAATATTTATTACTGTTTGACTGAAATCCCCTTTCCTTAGGTCTAAAATAAGTATTATTAATACGAGCGCCGTGAAGCAGAAAGTGAAATAGTAATAACCAAGGTAAGCTGAAATTCCCATTAAAAGTGACGATATTATGCCAAGTATTTTTTCATTCGGCAGATTTTTTGATTCTAGCAGTTTTTGATATTCTATCTGACCTAGCAGGATTACGATTAGGAAGAAAACGAGATATATTACTCCTCCAAGTAGGAATATCACATATAATATAGGGACAGCTATAATAGCTGTCAGCAGTCTTTGTAGTGGGTTGCTCATAGTATTAATGTAGATATAATTTCCCTGAACTGCTTAATATTGCAAATGAGTTCTGAGAGATAGACAGATTATGAACAAAAACAAAATAGAGCCGATTCATAATGCAGGCGATGGGCCAATGAGTGTTGCTGTGTTTCTATCAGGATCCGGGACTAATTTTATTGCTATTCATGAAGAGCAAAAAAGGCTTCAAAAGAAAGGTGAAAAAAATTACGGAAGAATCGATCTCGTGTTCACGAACGTTCCCAACTGTATGGGAGCTCAATTAGCAGAAGAATACGGAATTCCTGTTGCCAATCTTAGTTCTAAGAAATTTTTTGATATTCTCAATAAAGACCCAAATGATGAGATAGCCAGAGACTACTACGATGCAGCTGTAATTTGCGCAATCGAGCAAGTTTGCACTCCGGATGTAATAGTTCTTGCTGGTTATAGGAGGCGACTCGGAGGGCTTTTTTTGAATAGATACAAAAATAGAGTTATTAATCTCTACCCTGGTGACACAACTAAAGATTATCTGGTTAAAGGAGTGGACGCTGCTATTCAAGCGATAAACGCCGGAGAGGCTTTTATTCAGTGCACTGTCTTCTTGCAAAAAGAGAACGAGCGCTTCGGCCCTGCCCTTTTACAATCTGCTCCAATTTCGCTTCAGGGCTTTACGGAAGATGATAGAGGTCTAGTTAATGAAAAAATCAGAGAAGAGGGGGAATGGATCATATTGCCGTATGCGGTTCATAATTTGATTGCAAAAGGATGTTTGGGTGTGGATGGGGAAGACAATTTATATTTGGAGGGGGTTAAATTAGAGAAAGCGGGACTTCAATTCGGAGGTTGATTCAGCATTATTTCCCTTTTACTTTCGCCCAGGTATCTCTAAGAGTTAAAGTTCTGTTAAAGACTGGATTTCCGTCTGAAGAATTAACAGGATCGACTATGAAATACCCTAATCTTTCAAACTGATAATTAACTCCGGGTTTAGCCTCAGCCAGGCTCGGCTCGAGATAACAGTCTTTTAGTACTGTTAACGATTCAGGGTTTAAAAACTCAGTAAACTCTTTTTCCTCTTTATTTGATTCAGGCTCGGGAACTGTAAACAGTCTGTCGTATAGTCTAATTTCTCTTTTTATTGAATGTTTAGCTGAAACCCAGTGAATGGTTGCTTTAACCTTTCTCCCGTCAGGCGCGTTTCCCCCCTTGGTCTCAGGGTCATAAGTACAATGAAGCTCAACAACTTCACCCTCATCATTCTTTATAACTTCGTTGCAAGTAATAAAATACGCATATCTAAACCTGACCTCTCTGCCCGCTGAGAGACGGTAGAATTTCTTTGGAGGGTCTTCCATGAAATCGTCGCGCTCTATATATAGCTCTTTTGAGAATGGAACTTTTCTTGAACCTACGCTCTCATCCTCAGGGTTATTTACAGCATCGAGCTCTTCAGATGAATTCTCAGGATAGTTTGTTATTATGATCTTAAGCGGGTTTAAAACTCCCATCACCCTTAGGGCTGATTTATTTAGATCATTTCTTAAACTGTGCTCAAGTAGCGCTACATCTGTTATGCTGTCATGCTTTGTTACGCCGATTTTCTCACAGAAGCTTTTAATTGCGGCAGCTGTATAACCGCGTCTTCTAAGTCCTGATATCGTTGGCATCCTAGGGTCGTCCCATCCCGATACATGGTTGTCACGGACGAGCTGCATTAGTTTTCTTTTGCTTAGCACAGTGTAAGTCAGATTTAATCTGGCAAATTCGATCTGCCTGGGAGGATATATGTCTAGCTGTTCGATAAACCAATCGTAGAGCGGCCTATGGGCTTCAAATTCAAGTGTGCAAAGAGAATGAGTAATTTTCTCAAGTGAGTCGGACTGTCCGTGAGCGAAGTCGTACATCGGGTAGATTGACCAAGCGTCACCTGTTCTATGGTGGGACTGTTTAAGTATGCGGTACATGATAGGGTCACGCATGTTTAGGTTGCCTGACGCCATATCGACTTTAGCGCGAAGCACATGCGCTCCTTCTTCAAATTCGCCGTCTTTCATCCGTTCAAAAAGATCTAGGCTCTCCTCAACGGCTCTGTTCCTAAACGGGCTTTGTTTTCCAGGCTCGCTCAGGGTTCCCCGATACTGTCTTATCTCTTCTGAGGTTGAGCTGTCTACATATGCTTTTGTGTCTTTGATGAGCTTGATTGCGAAGTCATATAAGTTGGGGAAATAATCAGATGCGTAATACAACCGATCGTTCCAGCTAAACCCTAGCCACTTAACATCTTCCATTATGGATTCTACGTACTCTGTATTTTCTTTGGTAGGATTTGTATCATCAAACCTTAGATTGCAAGTGCCGCCAAATTCATCAGCCACGCCAAAATTGAGACAGATAGATTTGGCATGACCAATATGTAGGTATCCATTTGGCTCAGGGGGGAATCTGGTCGCAACCCTGCCCTCGTTTTTGTTGTTCGCAACATCCTCTGCGACGACAGTTCTTATAAAATCGAGATTCTTTTTTTGAGCTTCCTGTTCCATACTTATCTCCCAAATTAGAGGAAGTTAATATTATACTATTGCCAGCAAACATCAACGCAAATAAGCTCAAAAATATAGAGAACAATATTGCTTAGTACGATATAAGCAATTAAACTTAGAGACTATGTATTTCCCTGTATATCGCCCAAGAAGGCTGAGAAGGAACTCCAATTTAAGAGAGCTTGTTGCTGAGACAAGGCTTAGTGTGGATGATCTGATCTATCCAATGTTTGTAATGCCTGGAAAGAATAAGAAAGTCCCGGTAACTTCGATGCCCGGTATTTACAAGCAATCCATAGACAACCTTATTAAAGAAATCAGAGAAGCTAAGAAACTCGGTATCAAAGCGATACTCCTTTTTGGGATTCCCGAGCAAAAAGATGAGATGGGCACACAGGGGTATCATGAACACGGTATTATTCAAAAAGCTCTAAGAGAAATAAAAAAGAAAGTAAAGGATATTATCGTTATTACTGATGTATGTATGTGTGAGTACACCAGTCATGGCCACTGTGGGATTATAAAAGACGGTGATGTAGACAACGATGAGACACTTCAATATTTAGCCAAAATGTCGCTCTCTCACGTTGAGGCCGGGGCTGATATGGTAGCGCCTTCTGATATGATGGATGGGCGCGTAGGCGTTATAAGAGATGAGCTTGATGGAAATGGCTATCAAAATATAGCTATCATAGCGTATTCAGCAAAGTACGCATCTGCATTCTATGGCCCATTTAGAGAAGCGGCTGAGTCGCCACCTCAGTTTGGTGACAGGCGCAGTTATCAGATGGACCCTCCAAATGTTAGAGAAGCTATGAGGGAGATAGAGCTTGATATTGAGGAGGGAGCCGACATTGTGATGGTAAAGCCTGCTCTGCCATATTTGGAC
>JBBDIN010000097.1:0-7442 GCA_040880385.1 Thermodesulfobacteriota bacterium
GATATATCTCGGCGGAATATTCTCCCCTCCTCAACATGTTCTCTCCTCCCCCTTGAGGGGGGAGGATTAAGGTGGGGGTGATCAATCTGTCATTTCGAGCGCAGCGAGAAATCTTTCTTTCCCTCCCACTCTCTATAACCCACCAGCATATATCTTATAGACATATTCTAGCTAGCTATTTTATACAGTATATCCCGTAGAAATATAAACTACATACTCAGGGCACTTCTGACAAGGGGGTTTTTTGGAATAGTCATTAAGTTATAAAATTCTAAAGTGATCAATGTAGTATTGAGTCTAGTTATTCGTCATCATTTTCAAATTCTAAGTTATACAAACTTAGAATGTTTCTTGCATCATTTATCACATATCTTGAGGGATCATTAGTTTTCCATCTCTTAATCAGACTATTATAATTGGCATTTTTTGAATTTTCTGAGATTAATCTCGCCAAATGTTCAAACGATTCTGTTTCTGTGAATACTTCTTTGATTTTCTCTAAAGTTATTCCATACATAGAGTTGAGTTCTCGAACTATGGTATTCCCGCTAAATTTCTGTAAAGTTATCGCTTCATCTAGTCTCTTTTCTTCTGACTGAATTATTTTATCGGCTCCCTCTTTAGAAACTTTTTTTAAGATATCCTGCAAGTATTTTTTAAGTGTTGTATTTATTTCCGAGAGTTCTTTAACTTGACCAGCTAAAGATGTCAATTGTCTTTGTTCACTTCTATTTGACAGCATTTCTTTAAACAGACCAGACCATTGTTCTCTTAACCAAATTTCAATATCATAATATTTTTTAAATTGATATACTGGATTAATCTTGTTTTGTGCATAAATAAAATCAAGCATTTCATAAACATTATGTGAATCTACATGAGCATATTTTATATCTTTAATCGACTTATTTTTTTTGTAAGTCTGGTATTCCGAATAAACATTGTTTTCCACTAGAATATAAATAGGTATATCACTTTGCAATGCACGTTCATATTCTTTTTTGGTCACAGAATCATATTTTTCATTTGAGGAAATTTCTTCCTTATCACCCTGTTGGCTAGCAGCAGATCCATAACGGCCACCAATAATTAAAACAAAGATATCAACATTAGCTACTTCACGATAACATGATTCATCAAGTTGACCATCTGGCAGGTAAGGAATATTTCCTTTCTCCGACTGAACAGATTCAAAACCTAAAGATTGAATAAAACTATCCAATGATGCACGAATATGTTGCAAATCATAATATGTGGAACTTACAAATACTCTTGGTTTAGCCATTTACTTATTCTAATTCATTAGGATGTAAGATGTAAAGCCATATAAAAGTCTGGCCCCTCTACCCCTTCTTAAACTTCTCTCTGTTAATGAGATAAACGCCTACGAAGACAATCAGTATACCGCCGACTTGTGAAAGGGTGATCTTCTCTTTAAACACAATATACCCACCCACTATGCCTACGATCGGCATCAAATAAAACGTCATCGAAGAGAAAAATGCGCCTGCTCTGTTAAGAAGCCAGTAATAAACCACAAACCCGCTCGTAAAGCTGAACACACCCATTATTATCTCAACGGCAACATTGGTCTCTGTTAACTTAGTCTTAAACGGGTCCTCTACAATAAACGCAATCACCCAGAGAATTACAGTCGCAAAGCCGGTGTAATATACGCTTGATGCGAGGGGATCGGCCTTACTCACAAGCCTGGGCGCTATGACTCCGTTAATTGCAAACACACTGAAACCAGAGATAATTAAGAGAGCGCCGATGAGTATTGAGCTTCCGCCCAGAATGTTATGAATTCCGACTACGAGTACGAGTACGAGGCCCACAACTCCTAAGATGAGGCCGATCACGCCGAGCACGCTGAACTTCTCAGTCCTTAGTATGAATACGGTGATTATGAACGTGACAAGCGGGGATACCGTAACCAACACTGTGGCAAGCCCGGCTGATATGTATTCCTGACCGAACCCAACCATTACCCAGAGGAACGAAATGCCCAGAACGGCGAAGACGAGCCAGGCAAACCAATACTTCGCGTGGCCTTTTAGGTCGCGCTTGAGAACGATTGAAATTATTAAAAGAGCCAAAAATCCAATGGTGCAGCGCCCGGCTTGTATAACAAGTGGGCCCATCGTCTCCTCGTTGAACTTAATCAGCACAAACGCCGATCCCCACGCAAGCGCTACATAAAAAAGTGCGAGAACATTCTTTACCAAATTCCCCCTCCTTTCTTAACGCCGTGACCCTGGACTACGACTCTGATCAAGTGAAGAATCGGACGCCTTTAACTAAATCTACAAATGCTTCTAATTAGGCTAGTTAGTTCCTAAAACCAAAATATTCAGGGTCTAATCTTTTGCCTTTCCTCTTTACCTTCCCGACATTACAGAATTTGTGTTAAGAAAATTGATTATCATGGCGTTAAGAATCTTATACGGGGACGATTCTGATCAAGTGAGGAATCGGTCGCTGTATCCTAAAATTTAAGTATATACTAGTTATGCATAATAATTTCCTAGTCAAAATAGGGTCGAATTATAAGATTTAGCCTGGGTAATCAATTTTTAGCTAAAGGCTGTCGGTCGGGTGATTTTTGCTACTTTTCATCCAGGAAAAGTAGATAATAATGCCTCTAACTTTCTACCCATCAGTCAGCATAGCTATAAGATCGTTATAAGCCGGCGTGATGCGTTTAAACTCATCCCCCGCCAAGTGCGCCTCGTAAGTAAAACCTGCGTCATTTCTTATGGTCATGATAATGAACGTTTTCACAACCGTGCCGTAATCGCTCGAAGATTCCACGTTGGGATTTAGCTTGACGCTGACTAAGTCGGCAATGTGAATCCGCTTTTCTATATCCTTACGTTCCTTCTTCTCCTCATTTACGCCCTTAAACCCGACAGCAGTTTCCTTCTCCTCAACTCCAGCTAGAACTAGCTGCTCGCCGCTTCGCTTAATTGTCACATAACTGCCCGGCGCAAACCCAAGCCCTGATATATGCCTAATTCTCACTTCCATGATTCAAGTCCTTATTGTAGTTTTATAGTCCACCATGCTTATATAATTATTTTACAGGATTTTTCACAAAATTATCTATAGAATTTATTAGTTTTTTTGCTTTAGTAGTAGTTTTTGTTTTTAGCTTTTGCCTTTCAATTCAGACATTTCACGAATAGCGTTAAAAAAATAAATTTACGAGCGTTAAAAATGATTTGCGGGCTGTGGGAGGAATTAAATCATTTAGTGAGGAAATTTATTTTTAGCGTAATTAGTGTTATGTCTGTGATTTTTGCTACTTTTCATCCAGGAAAAGTAGGAAGCAAATCATTTTGGTCACTCAAAAGTAGGTAGATAATATTTATTGGCGTGAACACCACCCGCCGCGTAGGCGTTACTGCTTAGTAGGAACCGACACCCCATCTGCATCAGAAACACTCTCTTTCTCATCCACCAAACTCTGCCGAATAAACGCCACTACATCCTCAGGCTTTATTCCAAGAGTAGAGATACTGTGCTCACCATCCACAACGGAGATAAACACATTGCGAACTCCAACATCTTCAAGCTCATCATGAAGCGCTCTGCTCTGTCCCCAGGGCACTATACAGTCATGCTGCCCGTGAGCTATATAGGCGGGCGGGTCAGACTTATCTAAATAAGCTAGTGGATCCGCTGTCCTCACTTTCTTGAGATCGCAAGTGTCTATGTTGTATTTTTCATTGGTGGTCTCGGAACAGTCAAGAAGCTCCAGAATTGGGCTTGAGTACTGAGGCTCCTCACACATGCCCGATCTTATGGCGCTGTTTTTTTGAACAACCAGGCTGCTCATATTGTAAGGGCCGTAAAATAAAACAACAGCTCTAACATCAGTTGATGCTCCGGGGTTCTTATCGCCTATAAGTTCTTCAGCGTCAGACCCAAAAGCAGCCATGGCCGCAAGGTGCGCCCCTGCTGATTCCCCCACAACAACTAATTTATCCGGATCAATACCCAGCTTGTCAGAATTTATTTTTATCCATCTAATTGCAGCGTTTACATCATAGATAATCTGGGGCCACGGGGCTGATTCATCATTAGCAAGCCTGTAATTGATAGAGACAAGATTGTATTTGCCCAGTCCCGCAACTTGATAAGCAAACGGGTCAATAGCCCTTTTATCCCCAGCGATCCAGGCGCCGCCGTGAATCCATACTAGAGTGGGTCTTATGACTTCAGGCTCGCCGTCATACTTATAAAAATCGAGCTTTTGCCGTTCATGCCCATTAGTTACATAATCGTATTCAACCGGGTTAGTTAGGTGAGATTTCGCTATTACATCCTCAACCGCGACAGATTCAAAGCTCTTCTTAGAGCCTTCCATCAGGTCGCAGGAGGAAATAAACATCATTACGGCAAGCAAAGAAATGCCGGTAATTACTCTATTAAAAATTCTGCTTTTCATATTACTTCATATTAAAAATTTATTAATCCAACTTTATTTAATCTGCCTCTATAATATACCCCGAATTTGCATTGCATGAGACAAATCACAAAATTTAAAATCAGATCTTCTATTCTTTAGACAGTAGGCTCAGGAGACAGTCATTTCGACCAACGGGAGAAATCTTTCTTTTCTGTCATTCTAAACCATGTCCCGGACTACGATCCGGGATCTATTCAGAATCTATCTTTTGCTTTTATCTTTTGCCTTTGCATTTGCTTTTGTTGTTGCCTTTAAGACCCGACATTACAGCATGTGCGTTAAGAAAATTGATTACGATGTCGTTAAAAATCTTATACTGGGACGATTCTGATCAAGTGAGGAATCGGTCGCTGTATCCTAAAATTTAAATAGACACTAGTTATGCATAATAATTTCCTAGTCAAAATAGGGGGGAATTATAAGATTTAGACAGAGTAATCAATTTTTAGCTACTTTTCATCCAGGAAAAGTAGACGGGGATGCCCCCGCCGGCATAAAGTTTCTACGAAGTGGGAAAGCTCGTTAGAACTAGAATGCCCTCTGCGTAGAAGCGCACAACTCATAACTCCTACGGCCCTACATTCTCATCAATAAAAGAAATTATATCATCAACCGACAGATTGAGACTATCAACATCATGCACGCCACCCTCAATAATTGTACTCTGAAACACTACCCCCCGCCGCCTCAAGAGCATCGGCCATGCCTAACGTTTGCTGATATGGAACTGTACAGTCATCCCGCCCGTGAGCAAGATACATCGGGGGATCCGTACTATCTGCAAAAAGTTCCGGACTTGAAGAATCCAGATCATTCTGAGAGCAGTTATCCAGAGGATCTAGAAGGTTGAATGACGGAGGACAATCAAGGAGAAGCAATACAGCAGCCAGTCCCGGCCCTAAATCTTCAACACCGCAAGTGCCATCCATTACCAGATCAAGACCGTCATCTACAATCATATTCATGTTGTAAGCGCCGAAAATCAGAACAGCCATAGCTACCTCTGTACTCGTGGGAGGCTCCAGATTATGAGTGCCCTGCAATTCATCTACATCTGATGCCGCAGCTACGGCCCCCCCAATATGAGCGCCTGCAGAACCGCCGACTATTATTAGCTTATCGGGATTTATGCCTAACTCGCCTGCATTTTGCTTTATCCAGCGGATTGCAGAATTAGCGTCATGTATCTGCGCCGGCCATGCGTCCTCTGTTGCCAGACGATAACCAACAGAAACTACGTGAAATCCGGCAATCTCAGCGGCATCAAAGATAAGCGGATCAACTTCCCCCCTGTCACCTAAAACCCATGCCCCGCCATGGAAGAACACAAGCGCAGGTCTTGCAGCCAATACTCCGCTTGTAGAAAAGTCAGACACCGTCTGTGAAAGGAGTCCTGAAATCGCATAGTAATCCAGCATCTGTCTTTCGTTACCGTTTCCGACGTAGTCAAATGTTTGTGCGACCATAGACAATGTCCCTCCGGGTTCTATTATGCTTCCACCCGGAGCAGGTGATGGCGTTGGAGAAGCTGTCGGACTAGGTGTCGGTCCCACAGTAGGTGTAGGAGTCGGACTTGCAGTCGGAGTAGGCGTAGGATTACCGCCGCTGTTGTCATCATTATTGCTCCCGCTGTCACAGCTAATAATCGCAAAAGTTAAGAAGACAAAGAAGCTAAACAGAACTAAATGTTCCAGTCCGTATTTTTTAATAGATAGATAGTTTTTCATGAACGCTCTCCCTTTAAGTTTCCATACCGCATATATAATGATAACGTTATTTTTTTGCCCGACTCAAGCAGTTTTTTAAAATGTGTCGTATTACAGCTTTTGTGGATACTACCAGCTCATGCATTATAAAAATAAGATCTCTCTCTTTGGTTTTTTGCATTTGCTTTTAATCCCTCCGACATTCACAAATAGCGTAAAGAAAATAAATTTCAGAGCGTTAAAAATGATTTACGGGTTGGGGAGGAATTAAATCATTTCGTGAGGAAAATTATTTTTAGCGTAATTTGTGTTTAGTCGGGCGATTTTTGTTTCTTTTCATCGTTGAAAAGAAAAAAGATAGCATTGGGCACTGTCCACTACCAAACTATTTCTACTAAACTCTTTGAATATAATAAATTCAGGCATTTCGAACGGCACACAATGTGTTCCAGCGAGAAATCTATTCATTCAAACTTAAAGATAAGTTCTTTCACATTCCTTTAGTCCCCTCCTTTAGAAAAGGTGGGAAGTAATTTCCCCTAGGCTCTTAAAAGAGATTTAGTCTTTTCATATGCTTTATCTTTTGCTGTTGTAGTTCAATCCCCCTTTCGTAAAGGGGGATTGAGGGGGATTTGTCTTTTGCTACTTTTCATCCAGAAAAGGTGGACGGGAACGCCCTCGCAGGTGTGAACACTAAAGCGCTGCCTTAAGTATTGAAGTTCACGATCTTTGAACTTAAAGTTATTTCTTATTGTCTAGAGAGCCTGACTTAAAGTAAATCAAAATTACTTAATGCGCATTCTCTTACAATTTGCTTTCACTATGTTATTTAATAAACACGGCTAGTTACGCATCATCTTTTATGCATAATTTATACAAGTTAAGACTCGCTTTAGCTATGTTCATATAGTAAGTTCATAAACAAAATACGCTTCTAGAATATACTTTAAATTACTCAAGCGGTGTATCATCGCGGTTTGCCCACTCAGCCATAGAACCGTCGTAGACTTTTACAGAGTTATACCCTACTAATTCAAGCGCAAAAGCAGCTAATGTCGCCCTTACCGCCGCCTGACAATGGGTTACGATATTCTTGCTCTCGTCAAGCCACACTCCCTCGAGTAACGCCTTAATTTCCCGGGTGGGCTTAAACTTCCTCACCCCTTCTATGTCCTCTGAGTTCTCTAGCATTTTTTCCCACTCCAGATGCAAAGCGCCCGGCACATGTCCTATTCTCTTATTCCCGTGGGCGGCGTGGCCGC
>JBBDIN010000097.1:7452-20327 GCA_040880385.1 Thermodesulfobacteriota bacterium
ATTCATCTCCCGATCTTACATCCAGCACCTGCCATGCGGGATCGTCATATTTTTGAAGCAGCTCATCAATTGTAACAAGCACTTCCGGGTGTACCTTGAGCTCAACGCGCTTGGTTATCTCCTTAGGTTTTGATGAAGTGAAACTTACCGGAAATCCCGAAGAGACCCAGTTCTGCCACCCCCCGTCGAGCACCTTTACGTTATTAAACCCGTAGTATTTGAGCACCCACCAGAGCCTCGTTGCAAATATAGATCCCCATTCGTCATAAGCCACTACAGTTGAATTGGCCCCTATGCCGAGATCGCCGAGCAGCTTCTGCAATTCAGATTCCGAAGCTACTAAGACCGTCTCCTCCCCCTCTTGATCCAGAGCCTTTATATAAGAATGTCCCGGCCTGCATAGGGCTCCCGGTATATGCGCTCTCGCATAAGAATAGTACTCCCAGGGACAGTCCACAATCACAATATCCTCTTTATCTTTATTAGCATCAAGCCACTGGGGGCTTACCAAAATATCAGAATTCGCATAACCCATACCTCCTCCGCAAAATTTAGGGTATTCCGATTATATCAAAACCCCGTACTTTCCACATCTATTTGGGAGGGGATAGATATTTATTGAAAAATCAAGAGGAATTTCCAAAAATCAACGAGAAATCCCTCCGTCGCCGTGGTACTAAAACATGTGCCAACCTAACTTTGACAAAACACGGTTTTAGCATAGTATTCATAGGGAGTTTTGAAGGGTAATATTTCCCTCCAGCAACTCGGAATTTCCGATAATTGAGTTATTAGGTGAGACAAAGAAGAAAGTATTTCGGCGCCTCCTCATTCCAACTGTCATTGGCAAAGAAATGCCCGTAAGGGACAAAACATCCGTCTTGATGGTGAGAGAGTTGACAGCCGTCTTTAATTTTACAGTTTAGAAAAGCATTAAATTTTCCAAACCGCCGAAAGCTCCTTTCCTAACCACTCAGGAAGTTGCGACGATCAAAGAGAGAATTTTGCCTGAAAAAGATATCACAATGAGAAAAAAGATAAGTGTACTCCAAATAGCTACCCTAAACCGGCCAATCAGACATGATTTGGGTTACGGACCTATTGAAACGGTTATTTACAATATAGATAAAGGATTACATAAATTAGGTCACCGTTCCATTGTCGCCTGTTCAGGGGATTCCGATGTTGTCGGAGAACAGTACACAACTATTGGAAAAAGTTTCAGTGAGTACTGGAGCAGTGATACAAACGTTCAGCGTGAAAGTATGCGAATACATCTCTCCCAATCACTTGAAAGAGCAAAAAGGGGTGACATCGACATCATCCACATGCATGACGCGATTATGGTTGAATATATTTTTAAGGGAGTTTTTAAAAGTCCTGTTCCCATTGTGATGACTCTCCATGTGCCTGCCGCGGAAAAAGAAGCATTTGACCGATGGAAGGACTCGTTCATTTCCACTTCCAAAGTATATTTTGTCCCTATCAGTGAATACCAGAGACTTCAGCATCATGGATTAGTCAATATGCAGAAGGTCATTCATCACGGCGTTGACGTGGAAGATTATCCGTTCAAAACCAACCCTGGAGAGCAAGACTATTTGTTCACGATCGGAAGAATCACGCAGGATAAAGGACAGGATAAAGCCATCGAGATTGCGAAAAAAGCCGGCTCCCGGCTTATCCTCGCCGGCAATGTCCAAAACAAGGAAAAAGACCGGGCATTTTTCAAGACATTAGAAAAATCATTCGACCTTATTACCGACGCAGGCAAACCCTTCGCCGATAGCGAGTATTATGAAAAGGTCATGAAACCCATTTTGGATTCAGACAACCAGATAATCTATATCGGAGAAGTTGATAGCGCCCAGAAAAGACTGTGGTACCGGCACGCTCAGGCAACACTCTTTCCTATTCAATGGGGAGAGCCCTTCGGACTTGTCCTGATTGAATCTATGGCCTGCGGCACACCGGTGCTTGCCTTAAATAAAGGCTCGGTTCCCGAAATAGTAATTCATGGAAAAACAGGTTTTATCGTAGACACAATCGATGAAATGGTAGAGGCCGTGAAATCAATAAACCTTATCGATCCCAGTGACTGCCGTACGCATATTAAAGATAATTTCTCAATCGCCAGTATGGCCACAAAATATTCCGAGCTCTATCAGCAGATTTTGGAGGAAAATACTTAATGCCTAAAGACATCCCAGTAAGCAATGGATCGTTTCTCTTGAACTTCGATTCGGATTATCAGATACGAGATATTTATTTCCCTTTCATCGGGCAGGAAAACCATTCAAGCGGACATCCCTTCCAATTCGGGGTATGGGCGGATGGGCGGTATTCGTGGATGGGACCACAATGGGAAAAAACATTAAGATATCAAGAAAATAGTCTTGTGACTGATGTCTTTCTAAAAAATGAACCCTTGGGTTTGGAGCTACGATGCTCGGATGTGGTGGATTTGGATTTGAACATCTACATCAAAAAAATCGAGGTGACCAACCTTAAAAACGCAGCTCGTCCAGTCAGGCTCTTTTTCAGTCATGATTTTTGTCTTTATGGCAATGACATCGGAGGCACGGCTTATTTTGATCCCCGGACTTGTTCGATCATCCATTACAAATTCAACCGGTATTTTCTGATCAGCTGCTGGGCGCATGACGAATGGGGCGTGAAACATTTTGCCTGCGGGAAAAGAGAGATTTCGGAAAACTTGAAGACCGTTAAAGATACAGAGAACGGTGAGCTTAGCGGGGTGGCCTCCGCATGGGGCTCGCCTCATTCCAGAATTGGCATTTGGTTGGAATTACCGCCCAAGGGTACAACAAATGCTTATTATTGGATGGTGGCGGGCTTGAACTATCCTGAAGTCGCAAAGCTCAATTTAGAAGTCCACAACATAACGCCGGAGAAACTCCTTAAGCGCTCGTCGAAATACTGGCAAACATGGATACATAAAGATTCGTTGCAGCTCCAGGGCTTGCCTAAATCCGTCACCGACATTTACAACCGGAACCTGCTTATACTAAGAACACAAATTGACAACCACGGAGCCATTATTGCCGCCACTGATTCCGATATTATCCGTTTTGGAAAAGATACTTATTCCTATATGTGGGGGCGCGATGGCGCTTTTATCGCCGCCGCTTTATCAAAGGCCGGTTACTCGCATCCGTGTATGAAATATTTTGATTTTTGCGCCCGTATTTTATCTGACGAAGGGTATTTATTGCAACATTATAATCCTGATGGGTCCCTTGCGAGCAATTGGCATTCTTGGTTAGTCGAAGGTAAAGAAGTCCTTCCCATCCAGGAAGATTCAACCGCTTTAACACTTTGGGCACTATGGATTTATTACCAAAGCATGAAGGACGTGGAATTTATAAGACCTCTATACAGCAAGCTGATAAAAAAAGCAGCCGACTTTTTAGTAAGTTACCGTGACCCTCAAACTCATTTGCCTTTACCTTCCTATGATCTTTGGGAAGAGCGTTACGCACTGCACACCTATACGGTTGCATCTGTGATCGCCGGTCTTAGAGCTGCTGCGAATTTTGCAAAACTCTTTCAGGACACCTCCCTGGCTGAGAAGTATGGCTCCGTGGCCGATGAAATGACGGTGGAAATTGGCAAGCACCTGTACCATAAAGGCCTTAAGCGATTTGCACGTTCGGGCTCCAGAATAGAGGGAGGCTACAAACTTGATGAAGTAATTGATATTAGTTTGTTAAGCCTAGCGACCCTTGGAGTTTTAGATCCCAAGCATCCGCGAATGATTGAAACAGCCCAAGCTGTACGCGAGCAGCTGTGGCTTAAAACTTCTGTTGAAGGTTGCGCCAGATACCAGGGTGATGACTATCAGCGTGCGGAAGATAGCCCAAAAGATGTTCCCGGAAACCCATGGTTTATTTCAACCCTTTGGCT
The DNA here is from genome assembly GCA_040880385.1 of Thermodesulfobacteriota bacterium. GTDB lineage: Bacteria > Desulfobacterota_D > UBA1144 > Nemesobacterales > UBA2774 > CR02bin9. The sequence goes on from JBBDIN010000097.1 coordinate 11,380, forward strand.
CGCAGAATACTATATCGATCTCGCGGAGAACAAAGAGGAGCTTCAAGTGGCCCTTCCCTATCTTGAGTGGTGCGTAACAAATTCTCTTCCATCAGGCGTGCTGGCCGAGCAAGTACATCCTATAAACGGCTCACCTCTTTGCGTTTCTCCTCTTACCTGGAGTCATTCCGCTTTTATTTGGACTGTTCTACGGTACTCAGAAAAGGACAAGGCGCTCAAAAAACAGTAGTTTTCTCAAAGGTAGTACTACCCACTGACAAGCAACCTTTAAGCGCTATATTCTATCCAAGATTCCACTTTAGGAATGACGGCTACAATCCGTTCTAAAAAGACTTCCAGCAAAAATCCTAAGACCGTCTAAGCGCTCCAGGGGTTTTGTTAAACTGCTTCTTAAATGCCCGGTTAAATGCAGGCTCTGATGTGTAGCCTATTTTTCTAGATATAGATCCAAGTGATAGATCGGAGTTAGAGAGAAGATCCCTAGCCCTTTGCATGCGCCATTTAGTAAGATAATCCATCGGCGTTGTGCCAACAAATTTCTTAAACCGCTCTGCAAATGATGAGCGCGACATCCCTATTTTCTTAGAGATATTCCCAAGCGTCCACGGCTCCTGTGGCATAGAGTGCATAAGCTTCAAAGCGTTACTAATATCCCGGTCGTTTAATGCTGCGAGAAAGCCTTCTTGATCCCCCCGGCTCATTATATAAGAACGAATAAGCTGTATAAAAAGCACCTCTGCCAATCTCTCGGCCACAACTTCAGCCCCCGGGTTGCCCGAATCAGTTTCCTGCAAAATAATTTTGGTCGCGTTCTCAAGCCAGCTAAACTGCCGCTGCTCTGTGTCGGATACGAGAATATAATTAGGAAGCGCCTCTATAAACGGATGCTCAATATCCCGCTCAAACTCAAAATGCCCACAAACTAATGTAGTGCAAACATCATCTCCGTTCTGAAATATCGGCTCGTTCTCTTTTATAGATTGAACAACTTTCATGCCTGAAATCTTTTTACGATCCGGTTCATCGGCCAGCCAGTGCACCCCTCCGTGCGGAAATACAACCGCGTCCCCAGCCGTAAGCTCAAGTAGTTGATCGACACCGATCCACAAACATTTAAGGTAACCGACGGAAAGCTCTATTTGTTTTTCAACGGCCCGTACGAGGGAGAAATTGTAAACGCGCTTGTCCCTTGGAACGCCGACGAAGCTAAGTTGATGAAACAGGCTGACGCCAACTGGCCGACCGTTAAGAGCCAAAGCTAGGACACTCGTCTCCCTTTAAACAATTCTAAAAAGTTAAGTGAAGTAACAGACGAAAGCCACCGTAGCTTATTAAGAGTTGCGGTGGTTTTTTATAAGCATCTCTCCCCTTATCTGTCATTCCCGACCGCAGTAATCGGGAATCCATTCCCTTAGTCCCCTCCTTAGAAAAAGGAGGATTTCTATATAAAACCTAATCCCTCTTAATCTCCCTTATCCTAAGGGAGAAATTTGTCTTGTGGTTTTTAAAAGAGATTTAGTCTTTTCATATGCTTTATCTTTTGTTGTTGTAGTCACCCTGAACCATGTGCTGAACTTGTTTCAGTATCGTTTCAGAATCTAATTCTTGCCGTTCCTTCCCCCTTTGAAAAAGGGGAACAGTTGCAAGCGTGCGCGCAACTGGGCGCTCTCGTTAATAGAGCAAAAGTTCTTAGCCAGCACATAATCCCCTAAAACCAAATTCAGGGGGATTTGTCGTTCGAGATGACGGTGGTTATTTGTAATTCAATTAACAAAATAGACTGTCATTTCGACCAACAGGAGAAATCTATCTTTTCTGTCATTCTGAACCATGTCCCGGACTACGATCCGGGATCTATTCAGAATCTATCTTTTGCTTTGCATTTGCTTTTGTTGTTGCCTTTAAAACCCGACATTACAGCATGTGCGTTAAGAAAATTGATTACGATGTCGTTAAAAATCTTATACTGGGACGATTCTGATCAAGTGAGGAATCGGTCGCTGTATCCTAAAATTTAAATAGACACTAGTTATGCATAATAATTTCCTAGTCAAAATAGGGGGGAATTATAAGATTTAGACAGAGTAATCAATTTTTAGCTAAAGGCTATGCAGTCGGGCGATTTTTGCTTCTTTTCATCCAGTAAAAGTAGGGTGGACAGTGCCCACTTTTACGCTATTCCACCAAAACTCCGAAGCCTATTAAAATTAGTACGCCCTGTGCGTTAGAGTGCCCTCCGCGTAAGAGTGATTTACAAATCACTCTAATCATTCTATAATAAAACTATTAAGCATGATGGAGTCTTAGACAAAATTATTGCGAGTTAAGCAGGTGTTTTGAGTGTTCATTTAGCCATTGTGTGCTAAATCGTGCTATATTTATATGTATAGAGGGGGGGAAACTAAATGTCTGTCCGTACAGACGACAGCTTTATTAGTGATTTAGAGGATTATTCAAGCATTTTTCTAAACTTAAATGCTTTAGTAATCATACATGATCTTAAAGGCAAAATACTCAAAGTAAACAAGAAATTTCTAAACACTCTTGGCTATTCCGACTCTGATATTTCCTCACTCACAGTAAAAGATTTGCTTCCCAAAGAAAGCCAAAAAATATGCCGAAAAGTAATTGACGACACTCTGAACCAGGGCTCGGCAAGCCATGAAGTTACAATAAAAAAGAAAAATCAGGATGCGTTTCCCGCCTATGTTTATACCAGTATTCTGGAGATAGACGATACAAAATTGATGCAGTGCGTATTGCACGACATTACAGAGCGAAAAAATATAGAAACTAAACTCTATGAGACAAACCTGTTTCTTGATTCCATAATAGAGAACATTCCCGATATGATTTTCTTAAAAGATGCCGAGGAACTCCGTTTTGTCCGTATTAATAAGGCGGGCGAGGAGCTGCTCGGTTATTCGAGAAAAAAGCTGCTTGGAAAGAATGATTATGATTTCTTCCCGAAAAAAGAAGCCGATTTCTTTACGGCCAAAGATAAGGCAGCCTTAAAAACTGACGAGTCCATTAATATCCCCGAAGAGCAAATACACACCAAGGCTAAAGGAACAAGAACTCTCCATACCAAAAAGATCAGTATTCATGATAAAGAAGGGAACCCTAAGTATCTGTTAGGAATTTCAGAAGACATCACAGAGCTCAAGCAGGCACAGGAGCGGTTTGAGCTTATAGTAGAGTCAAACCCCAGCGCGATAGTGATGATCGGTGAGGACAGTATACGAACTTCACATACAACAGCGTCTCGGTAATTAGAACTGCGGTCAGAGCAGTAGTTGACACAATAACGGTGGGTATAGGACCTATAAGTATAGACATTACTTCAGATGGATTATTTCTATATACCACCGATTCTGTTAGCGGGACTGTGAGTGTGATAAGAACTACTGACAATAGAGTTATTCAAACAATAAAAGTAGTCGATTCACCCTCTTCATCCGGCACCTTTATAACCCCCTCCGAGCCATGTTTTGCACCTCAGGTGCCTACACTCTCAAAATGGGGGCTAATTTCGCTTGTAGTTATAATCGGAATCGCCGGATTTATAGCGATAAGAAGAAAAAGAATGCTGCAATCCTGATAAAACAAACCGCCCGGGCTCGGAATAATTAGGCACGGGCGGCATTCCTTAAACTTGTCATTCCCAAACATTGTCATTCCCGAATATATTAATCGGGAATCCATATCTATTATATTGTCGTCTTCAAACTAATGTCGTCTTCAAACTAATAAGGTCTTGGGTAAGGTCTGTAATAAGGTCCCGGGAAGTGACACCATCTGGCACCGGTGTAGTAGTTTCTGTGGCATACTGCGCCGCGCGGTCCGATCCAATAATCTATAAATAGTGCAGACAATCCTCCCTCTGCGGGCGGTTCTCCGTCCAGCACTTTTACATCATATGTGATGTTGCCGTCTTTAAACTGAGGGTTCATAATCTCAACCACTATATTTGTAGCCCCCTCTTTGTCGCCAAGAATGGATAAGTTGGCGTTAGGCGGATCAGCTTTGAAGCTGTCTTGCCCTTCACTCCACATTTTCACAAAATGGCTCGTAGGAACGTGCCCGGCTGCCCTCTCAGGGCGGTCAGCAAAAAAGGTCATAGAAGGCGCAACGCCCTTTAGCGTCATAGTCCCCTTCTCTTTATCGAAACTCACCCCTTCAGCGCTCTGAACAAACAGAAAACTCGTGGCACCCTCTTCAACTTCTGCAAAAGAACTGTCTACAAAGACTGCCGATAAAACTAAAACCATCGATAGAATTAAAATCCTCATTTTACCGCCCTCCTAGATTTTGAATTTAATTATAAGTTAGCACATAATCTTTAAATATTCATCATCATTTCCTGGCATGTCGAGAAACTAAGCAATCTCTCATTTGTTTAAAAACTTAGATCTCTCCCTGAGGTCGAGATGACGGTATTTTTTATGCATTCATATTAATAACTACCTGTCATTTCGAGCGTAGCGAGAAATCTATCTTTTTGTTTTGTCTTTGCCTTTTATTTCCAACATTTAGACCAATAGTGCCTGGCTAGGGGTACATTCAAGCCGGCACTTTCTCAAACCAACAATACCTGCTAAACTTCTAGCGGTCTTCACCCTCCAAGCCAAGGAGCAATAAATGATATTGTTGACAGGGTTATCTGAAGCTACCGGCCATAGAGTAGCCAGAAGGCTCCTTAAGTCGGGGCATGACTTTACAGTTTTAATAAATGATGAGCAGAAAGACCTAGATCTAAAATCCAAGAAAGTTACTCTTATAAAAGGTAATCTGAGTAAGCCCGATGCTATCAAAAAAGCGATGGAAGGGATTGAGAGCGCGCTTTTAATCTCCCCCATTACAGAGGGCCAATTCAAATTAGAGAAGAACTTCATTGACGCCGCTAAAAAAGCAGGGGTCAAACACGTGGTGAAATATTCTGCAATCGGGGCTGACCCGGATTCCTTGTGCAATCCTGAGGACCCACGGGGAAAGTGAAAACTACCTCAAGAAATCGGGCCTCAGATATACAATAATCAGGCCTAATATTTTTATGCAAGATTTTGTTGAATTTTACGGTCAGGATATAAGAAAGAAAAAACAGCTCAAGCTTCCTCTAAGAAACGCCAAATGCGGATATGTAGATGTCAGAGATACCGCCCGGGTTATAAAGAAAGTACTAACTTCAAACACTGCCAAGAACAAAACATATACACTCACAGGCCCTGAGTCACTAAGCTGCCTTGAAGTAGCTGAATTATTCGCAGAGGTGATGGGCAAAAAAATAAACTATGTAGACATTAAGCTAAAAGAGTTCAAAAAAGATATGATGGACGCCGGCGTCAAAGAACCCGTCGCTGAGGCTTATTCTGAGTTATACAAACTTGTAAGAGAGGGCCTTTACGATCAAGTCACAGACAATATTTACAAACTCACCGAAAGACAGCCGCACACTTTTGAAGAGTTCTTAGACGACAACGTAAAATTCTTTTTAGGAAAAGAATTGCAATCCGCAAGCTCTGAGCAACCCGGACAATTTCAACTATTCATCAAGCTCTTTTTCAACAGTATGTATTTGCTTCGTATTTTGCTCTGCTTTCACTACTTTGGAATTATGATCATTCAGTATTGACTGCCCTCCGAATATCGAGCCCGGGATCAGAAAGAACACGCCGAATATGTAGCCAAATGCATATCCCTTGTTTCTTTCGGTAAGCTCTCCTAGCCACTCAGCTGAGCGAATGGGAAGCTGATAAAGCCACGGCACGGAGACGAAAAGCAGCACTCCCAGGAAATTAAAAAGAAAATGTACAAACGCTATCTGTAATGCAAATACTTTATTGCCGCTTATTATCGCTGTTGCTGCAAGAAGCGCTGTTATCGTGGTTCCGATATTAGCGCCGAGAGTAAAGGGGAATATCTGTCTGAGGCTAAGCACACCCGCCCCTGCAAGCGGAATTAACAGACTAGTTGTAGTTGATGAGGACTGCACAATCATCGTTATGACGGTGCCCGCTAGGATTCCTATGAATACACCCTTGCCGAGCGATTTATCCAAAAGCGCTTTGGTGCTGGTCGTCATTACGGATCTTAAAACCTTACTCATATAAAGGACTGAAAAGAATACTAGAGCTACGCCAAACACAGTAAAAACTATAGCGTCCACCGTACCGGGCATGGATTGAAACAAGCCCTGCAAAAAGACAACTACGGGTTTAATAATCACAGAGAGCACGTTTATATCACTAATAGAAACAGAGCGGCCGTCTAAAAACCAGTGAGCCATCACACCTGCAATTTTCTGTAGCGGATGAAAAAAGATCTCGAGAGGTAGAAATATTAAAATAGCATAGAGGTTAAAGAAATCATGCACAGTTGCTGCGCTGAATGAACGGTGAAAAGCCTTTGTTTCCCCAATATTTCCGAGGCTCACAATCGTATTGGTAATAGTAGTGCCCATATTGGCGCCCATTACCATAGGGATTGCAATCTCAACCGGCATACCTCCGGCCACAAGCGCAACAATTACAGAAGTAACCGTGCTTGAGGACTGCACTAGAGCTGTTGCAAGCGTGCCCAGAACAACTCCAACAAAGGGGTTGGTGGCAAAGCTGAAAATCATCTCCGCCCCTTCTGTGCCGCCGGAGAACCACTTGAACCCGGCTCCAACAACTCCCACGCCTACCATTAGTAGATAGACTAGCCCTATTAGTAGATAGACTAGCCCTATGATGATTACCCACGTAAGCGGTGAACTTCTTAATTCAGTTTTGGAATTATTCATAAATACTTAGGGCCTTGATGAACAAAAGGAGAACATCAATCACAAATTAACCTGTAATACAATTTTAAATCCAATCAATCTTGGCTTTTGATATTCTACACCAATAGTTGGCAAAAGAATACGTAAATGTCCTTGATAAATTACTAATAGGCATACATAGTTCATTAGAGGTGAAGAACAATGAAAAGGTTCACAATTTTAACCTTGGCAGTAATAATCGCGTCTGCTTCATATGCCTATAACTCATTAGCCGACAGAGACGCAACTCCCGAGGAAAGGGCTAAGGTTGTAGAGGCCCTTACTCAAGTGGGCTGCCCTAGTGTTGGAGAGGTTGAGCTTGACGGTAAGTATTTTGAAGCTGAAGACGTAATCTGTGATGACGGCATAAAATATGAATTTCATCTTGATCAAGAGTTTAATATCACGAAAAAGAAGCTCGATGATTAGCAGGTAGGACCTGCTGTATTACTATTTCTTCATTCCTCTTTGAAACAAACCTCCCCGTCATTTCGAGCGAACACAATGTGTTCCGGGGAGAAATCTTTCTTTTATTTTTCATCTGGGAAAAGAAGAATATATCTCTATAATGACAAGGAAATTAATAATCCTTTCCCTCACGCCCTGTGGTCAGGGGTTTGTGAATAATACGAAAGGCGATAACCGAGAGTGCTGCTCCGATTATAGGCCCTGCGATGTATATCCACAGGCTGGCAAAATCAAGTGATACCAGCGCAGGCGCAAGTGAGCGCGCAGGGTTCATCGATGCCCCTGTTATGGGCCCCGCCCAGAGCACGGATAGCCCCACGACTCCACCGATTGCGCTTCCCGCCATTATCCCTTTCTCCATACTACCTGTGGAGACACTCAGGATTATAAACATGAGGAATAGTGTGATTACTATTTCAAGAATGAAGGACTGCATAAGGGGTCCGGAGGGGTGAGTTACTGTAAGCGAGATGAGATCAGGGAAAAGGAAAGCCAAGAGCAAGCTTGCCGCTATAGCGCCCAAACACTGGCTTATAATATATTGAATCACCCGGTACCCCGGGAACCTGTCCGAAAGCCAGAAACCCACTGTAACCGCGAGATTTATATGGGAGCCCGAAACATCCCCCACTGTATATACAATTGCCATCACCACAAGACCCGTTGTGATCGCAATTCCAGTGTGCGTTATTGCGCCGCCCGAAAGATCATTAACTATCACAACTCCGGTTGCGGCGAATACCAAAAAGAATGTCCCAAGAAACTCTGAAGCATATAATCTTATACTGTTATTCAATGTATTATTGCCCTCATATTATTGCCCTCAATTTTGCGTAGTATCCGCTATAGACTGGCTAATTTTTTAGATTATTCCCTACTAAACCGTGTTCCCCCACTTTAGTATCATTATTACCCTACTGTGTCAAGGTGAAAGCATTTTACTTCTATAGAGTTTCTGGCTGTTATTCTGAACCATTTGCTAAACCTTGTCCCGGGCTACGATTCAGGCCTTTCAATTTTCTTTGTAACTACTTGAGAATGTTGCGTCATAATATGGTAACACCTCTGTTATAAGATAATTTTCCACCATACCATACTCAATTTTCCAAATTTAACTATGAAATTCTAACATTTCATGTTATATTTTCATGCATGATTAAAAGAATGGCTTTGCAAAATGTATTAGACTCATTAGCCAGAAGCCCTTCAGTTGCACTAATTGGACCTCGTCAAATTGGCAAAACCACTTTAGCTTTTGATGTATCAGAAACAACAAATTCTGTGCGTCTTGATCTAGAAGACCGTCTCGATCTTGAAAAAGCAAAAGATATTGTCGCGTTCTACTCAGAAAACCGTGACAAGTTGATTATTCTTGATGAAGTGCAACGCGTTCCTGAAATTTTTGCACCCATCAGGGTAATTATTGATAAAGAACGACGTAAAAAACATAAAACTGGGCTATTTCTTTTTCTAGGATCCGCCTCTTTGGATCTTTTACAACAATCAAGTGAAAGTCTAGCTGGGCGCATTACCTATGTTGAATTATATGCCATTAACATATTTGAATTTGGAAATGAGCAGAAAGACATTAACAAGCTTTGGGTTCGCGGGGGTTTTCCTGAAAGCATTCTTTCAGCTACGGAAAGGGATAGTTATATGTGGAGGTTAGATTTTATAA
>JBBDIN010000098.1:0-20220 GCA_040880385.1 Thermodesulfobacteriota bacterium
AAATCAACTTTATTACCCATGATTTAAATATACTCTAATGTGAGCCGATAAAAAACTTGAGGATTATTCGACGAATTAATGCCGTTGCTTTTAAAAAAGAGCAATCGGATTCCGCTTACCGTGATGCCTTTGGTAATCAGAGCTTTTTCTCTATTGAGGGTCTAAATAGCATGGGGAGATAAACAACTGCGAATATAAGGAAGGATAAAATCCACAGCAGCTGCGAGGCCCCGATCCAAATCTGATAACGGGTGATATCAATTAGCGGAAAGAACACTCTCACAATAGCTCCCGCAAATAAGATGCTGAATATCCAAAATAGTATCTTCGGCGGCTCAAATACGTTTCTTCCGGTATGCCCCAGAATCACACGGGACATGAAGCCGATTGTTATAATGCCTATTCCCCCGTAAGTAAAGCTGTGAAGGGAGAGGAACCCAAAGATATTAAAATACAGGGAGAGAAACTTTAGAGTGAACCCGACGGCAATCCACGAATAGGCGACAAAAAGGACCCAGAGAAGCGGCTTGCTCCATATCTTATTTGAATACCACCCGAATAGTCTGATCGAATAAATTATGGCGAGTATGCCCGAAATTATTGATACGGTTATAGGGCTTGTAAAAAATAAATCGTATATGAAAAACAGTACGAAAAACACCAGGCTTAGGATATCGATTACGCGCCAATTCTTAGGCTCAAATTTAAACTCTAACCCGTTCCTGATAAAAATGGGTATCATTCGCCGCCCCATTAAGAGAATTATCGATATGATCAGGTACAAGGCCGAGTACACTCCGAGGTATTGGCCGTTTGATATGATCCCGGAGAGGCCGAGATAAAAAACAACATTAGCTGCCGCTACAATAGCTATATGCGCGACCAGTCCCATCTTGTCCCACGCCCTGGCGCTTATTATCGGATACGCCACTCTTATGGTGAGAACAATCATGAATAAACAATCAAAGATTGCCCCGATTTCATAGGGGATATTGGTGATTAATCTAAGAAAGATTGAGACTCGTGCGGCGATCCAGAGGATTACTAATGTGAGGAGTATTGATCTCTTTTCTATATTTTTGCCTAACCAGTACTTCTCTACTGTTAACAAAAAGCCCGCTATAACAGCCATCGTATAGCCGAACAGCATCTCGTGCGCGTGCCACATTGTAGGGGAGATGTTTTCAAAATTGAGCGGGAGCTTAAAGGTGTAGAAGAGTGTCCAGATTGTCATATAAAACAGCGAGGATATTGCCGCCAGTATAAAAAAGGGCCTGTATGGCGATTCGAATATTGCAAATGCCTTATCGTTATTTGTGTTTAACCGTTTCATCGCTTATTTCTGTCTGCCACTCAGTGGGATGCATTTGCAATATTACTTGCGCATTTAATATAGTAAAGTTTTGAGGTTTGCCGTGCCGGGTGGTTTTAAAGTATTGTTAAAAATAGGGCGGGCAATTTTAGGTTTATGGTTATAAAATCATGACTGGTGGAGGCGCCGGGAATCGAACCCGGGTCCGAGAAAGAGACTCACAAGGCCTCTACATGCTTAGTCTATTATTGTGTCTCGCAGCGAGGTTACCAATAGACAGGGTTTTCGCTGCCAGCCCAAAGTGAAGTCTCGTCATCGGGCGCTTTAGGCACCACCTTCAGACCAGCCCGTATAGTTGTCGCCTCATTTAAATCCACGGGCAGGATTTAAGGAGCCGTCGCCGCTCTATTTAGGCTGCGAGTGCATAGTCATTTTCGGCACTTGTGTGTGCTCCGCCAGTTTAACGAGTTAGCAGAAGCTCGGCATGCAGCACAAGCTATCCCATTCCCCGTCGAAGCCAGTACGCCCCCATGTCAAAGAACAATATTTCTAAAAGATGCAGTATATAGATTTGCTAACTTTTGCATCCATTAGTTAATACTACACTACTAATAGCGCCTTTTCAGGGCTTTTTCCATTTCTCTGTCAGCTTCTCTTTTCTTAATATCATCACGCTTGTCTTGAAACTTCTTACCTTTGGCAAGCGCAATCTCAACTTTTGCCCGGCTGTTTTTAAAATACATTCTCGTAGGAATCAGCGTGAATCCTCTAATCTGTGTTTTTCCGATAAGACGGCTGATCTCCCTTTTGTTGAGTAAGAGCTTTCTTTCCCGCCTGGGATCGTGATTGAATATATTTGCCGCCTCATAAGGAGCCACATAACTGTTGACAAGAAAAACTTCTTCGTTGCGCAACATTGCGAAGCTCTCCTTAATACTCGCCTGATTGGCGCGGAGCGATTTTACCTCAGACCCCTTAAGAACAATGCCGGCCTCAAATGTTTCATCGATAGTGTAATCCCTTTTAGCTCTTGGGTGAGTACAAATTAATTTCTCCATGCCGATAATATAATAATTCACTTGATTAAATCAACTTGACATATATTTAAAACAGTGCAATTTGAATAAGATGTCTCGTGTGATCTTAATCTTACTTTTCCTACTTGTCTCCGGCATTTCACATGCCCAAGAGAATAATCAGCCAATCCGAGCGGCACAGGTTTTTCATTCAAATGCCAATAATTATGCGGAGTTTGAAAGAGAAGTAATTCGTATGAAGCATCTGGGTGTAAATATTATGATATTCAGAGTGTTTGGTAACAAAGGAGACCGTATATATAAGTTTGCAAATCCTAACTCTAATATTGGTGTGTATTTTAAAACCACTCATTCCCCGGTTATAGACGACGTTCTAAGGAAAGTGACAAAGATTGCCCATAAGCATGGGATTAAAGTATTTGCCTGGATGACTACAAGGCATGCGATTTACGACGGAGAGGAAGATGTTTGGGATAGCGAATATTCTCTCTCACAGATGGATTATAAAACTTTACCGAAACTTGATCTCTTTAATGACCAGGCTGTTTGGCAGCTTGAGCAACTTTATGCCGACCTTGCAAAGTATCCGATTGACGGCGTACTCATTCAAGACGATTTTGTTATGCGGCACATGGAGGGGTTTGGAACTGAGGCAAGGGTCCAATATCTGAGTCAATATAATAAATTGCTCGATGCTAAGAACATGTACACAGAGCTTGAGCTAAAAGATAATGGCAGAGTAAAGAGAATCGTATATTCAGATGAGTTCTGGCAGTTTCAGGGTTGGAAGAATGCTCAGCTAATACTTGTTGCCGATGAGTTGATTAAGACACTTAAAGAAGCTAACCCTCGTCTTGAGGTTGCGCTCAATGTGAGCTATGAGCTTTTTCATAAGCCTAAGAACGCCCTTGCCTGGTTTGCTCATGATAAAATTTTGGCTAAGAAATTCAACTATGTAGCCGTAATGGCATATCAGGACCAGATGATGAAAGAGCTTGGTGTTAGCTTAGATGAGGCTGGGGATTTGATTAAAGAGAATACGGATAAGGCCATTGACGCTATGGGTAGTCCTGAGCGGGTAATAATGAAGATACAAACAATAGATTGGAATACGAGTAAGGAGCTTTCTTTAAAACAGATTAGATTTATCTACCAAAAGGTCGAGTTCGTTTCTCCTGATGTGGGTATTGCTATTGCGCCCTGGGAAAACCGAAATTACAATTTTCTAAAAGACTAAAACAACTTCTTGCTATCCAAGTTAAGTGTTACAGGCCCCCAGTTTGTTAAGCTAACATCCATCATTGCTCTGAACTTTCCGGTCTCTACTTTAATTCCGCGCTGTCTTATTTTCTGGACAAATAGTTCATATAACTTTTCAGCTAGCTCAGGCGGAGCAGCACTATCATAAGACGGGCGCCTACCCTTTCTACAATCGCCGTATAAAGTGAATTGAGAAACTACTAGAATTTCTCCTCCGGTGTCGATTACTGAGTCATTCATCTTTCCTTCTTCATTCTCAAAAATTCTGAGATTCACTACCTTGTCGACAAGATAATCAACGTCGTATTCTTCGTCTTCTTTGCCTACTCCAAGAAGTACAAGAATCCCCTCGCCTATCCGGCCTGTTACTTCGCCGTCAACTTCTGCTCTCGCTTCTTTTACTCGTTGTAGGATTATTCGCATTTTATTAGTTCGATAAATCTAGTTTGGGTAAGAATAATAATAGAGATAGTAAATAGAAATTTGTAGTGGAGTATTTTAATCATAAAGAGGGAGTGTAGTGAGTTACACTCCCCCATTGTTTTATTCTTGTTTTGTAAAGTTACTACCCTTCCAAAATAAAGGTAATTCTAAGGTGAGTTCTATACTCAGCCACTTGTCCATCTTCTCCAATGGAGGCGTTCATTTTTGTGACTTCAATTCCCGTGAGACCGCGGAGGGTCTGGTTTGCTCTATCTAGGGCATTTTGCACTGCGTCGTCCCATGATTTCTCTGATGAACCTATAATTTCCGTTATTCTTGCTACAGCCATTTTACTTACCTCCATGAGTAGATTTTGTCGCTTTATTATAAATATAATAATAACCTATAAGCAAAGTCAAGGTAATAATGTTCAGAAATATTGGATTTGATTACACAAAATCCTCAAACATGATATAATCAATGTCCGAATAAAAATTAATTCAAAAAAAAAGATGCAATATGAATTGCTAGGAGGAACCCAATGCCAATAGATTTCGAACTAACAGATGAACAGCAAATGTTCAAAGATACCATTAGGGACTTCGGAGAGAATGAGATCGCGCCTCTCGTTGAGGATGCTGAAAATAACGAAAAGTTCCCAATTGAAATCTTCCCTAAACTCGGAGAGATGGGCTTTTTAGGGATTGCCTTCCCCGAAGAATATGGAGGGGTCGATTTAGATAAAGTTACCGAGTGTATTTTTGCTGAAGAGATGGGACGTATTAATGCCGGGATCGCAATGTGTGTTAATGCGCATACGAGTCTTTCAATGGTTCCAATTTTAAAATTCGGAAATGACGCTCAAAAAGAAAAGTACTTGCTTCCTGGAATTGAAGGAAAGATCATAGGCGCTTTGGGGCTTACCGAGCCTGATGCGGGTTCTGACGCTAGAAGTATTCGAGCCACTGCGGTTAAGAAGGGCGATAAGTACATCATTAACGGCACAAAGACATGGATTACAAACGGCACAATGTGTGATTATGTAATCGTTGCCGCATATACCGATAAATCAAAAAAAGGCACGGGTATCAGCCTGTTTGTTATTGATGCTGATGCTCCGGGTTTTACCGAAAAAAATAAAATTCATAAGTTAGGTCACCGTTCTGCTGATACGGCTGAGCTTGTTTTTGTAAATTGCGAAATTCCGGAAGAAAACCTGCTTGTGGGTGAAGGCGGTTTTACGGGAGCCATGGCTACCCTTTTAGGAGCGCGCATTACGCACGCTGCGAAATCAGTAGGACTTGCGCAGGCAGCTTTTGAATTTGCTCTTCAATATTCAAAAGAGCGTGAGGCCTTTGGACGCCCCATTTCCAAGTTTCAGGCTATCAGCTTTAAACTCGCGCGAATGGCAGTACAAATAGAGACGGCGAGACTTATGGTCTACAAAGCTGCATGGCTTTACAGTAGCGATAAAAATGCCCTTAAAGAAGCTTCTATGGCCAAGCTTTATGCGGCTGAGGTTGTCCAGGACGTATGCACTGAGGCTGTTCAGATACTTGGCGGATACGGATACGGGGTAGAATTTCCGGTAGAAAGATATTACAGAGATGCGAAGCTTGCATCTATTACCGAAGGAACTTCAGAAATTCAGCATGTAGTTATAGCTCGTGAATTAGGAATATAGTTTAAACCAAGCTAAAAATAATCTTTGAACTTAATCAAACGAATAAAAAAAACGGGGAAGCATCTTACGATGCAACCCCGTATTTTTTTGCTTATTTTTAAATTTTAAAGATCCAAAATATTAGACATTATGTCCAAGGAGCAGTCATGTCATCTGATTCCGCGTTTCTAAACTTGAGCCACTTGGATGAATCATAATGAGCAGACGCATAACAAATTATAGCTGTTGTAGCTATAAGTTGTTCCGGTGTTGTCTTGGTAATATCCGCTCTTTTTTGAATAATAGCTAAAATTGGATCTGGAATGTTAATTGTAACTTCTGCCATTTTTAGAACCTCCTTAATTTAACTTTTTAGTCAGCGTCGCCAATACCTTTCTCTTCCCTGTACTTATCGAGAACTTCTCTTTTCACGGTAGGTACAAGTGTGAAGTCGCTTGCAGGCGCGCCTGCAGCAGATGCTGCAACTTCTTCTGCGGAAAGTGAAGCAGGTTTGGTATCAACAGCATTTACCGGATCATCTAGCTGTGATGGTCCAAGTTTCCAGTCGGTAAGCGCATCATCTCCAAGACCAAATCTCTTTGTGAGTTTGTTGATCTCTTCAAGTCTTCCAGGTGTTGGCCCCGGCTCTTGAATCATTTTTAGTTCTTTTAAGAGCTCAACTGTAGCTGCGTCTCTTTCAAAAGGCTGTCCAACTTTGCCTTTGAAGAACATGGTTTCAAAAGGAGGTCTTCCTCTTGTTCCGCCTCCATCAAGGTTCTCTGAAGGATAACCAACGGTCATCAGCCAGCAGAAAACGTATGAAGGTCCAAGATTGAATTTTTCCTTAACATTTCTTCTTGCTCCACCGCTTGCGCCGTTTAGGCAGCATCCGAGTCCTAAGGAAGTTGCGGTAAGGATTGCGTTTTGAATTGAGTTGCCCAAATCTATGCAGGCAAGTCTGTGAAGAATGAAATCAGGCAAAATTGCAGGTAGTGGGAAAAGTCTGTTTACACGCTCGTATTCCCAACCGTGAGCTTTATCTAAAGCGCCGGTTCTCATAAGATCGTGTAACTGCTGTCCCTGCACGTCATATGCTGCTAGTTCATAGCACCAAAAAATAAGAATTGGAGCCATCTGTGTTGTAATCTGACTCCAGTCAGAAATAAACTCCCAAATCTCTGGGTCCTCATCTCTGTAAACAACAATTGCTCTTTGCCCATTAAAGTTACCGGCTGAAGGTGCAATTCTTGCAGCTTCTAACATAGCCTGAATTTTCCATCTCTCTACGGGCTTGTTTGGCTCATACCATCTTATTGATCTCCTCAAACCTATCGAGTTAAAGGTGTCAAGCACATTAACTTCGCTAGCCTGTGGAAGACCGTCTGTAATTAAGTCACTCATTTTGGCCTCCTATTTCAATGATTTTTTTTCTAACCAGACAATCAAGGATGATATTGTTTTAAGAGAAAAAAGTCAAGTGATTTCTGTAATAAATAGAGATTTCAGTGAAAGTAAGAACCCTATGGGAAATTAGTGCTCTTTGAGTTCTAAGAATAAAAAGAAAAATTTGCCGTTTGAACTATCTTTTTTGAAACCCCAAACATATTGAAATTGCAATTAAAACAGTTGGGAACTAGAACAAAGTGCTGAAGTCGCTAATGTGATATAGCTTTCTTCCTGTTTCAAGAAATTTCCAATAAGCCTCTTTGGTAGGTAAAGAATAGTATTTTGATTGAGAAGTATCGTTAATTGTAGATTGTTTATTGATGATTTTCTCCATTGAATGGAGAAAAAGCTCGGCGCATTCTTGAGAAAGACGGACGAAAATGGCCATTGCAGTGTCAGTATTGTTTATCTTAACAGTTCTTTGAGCGATTATTTTCCCCGTATCTATACCTTCATCAATCTCGTGGATTGTTACACCGGATTCTCTTTCGTTATTTACAAGGACCCAAAAATAATTGTTAAGTCCCCTGTACTTTTGCGTCAAAGACGAATGCACATTAACAGTGCTTACTTTGGGTATATTGAATATTCTATTCTTAAGTATTTGATTGAAATAGCAGGATACTATTATGTCCGGTTCAATTGATTTTATCTCATTATAAGTTTTATCCGAGTTAATATCTGTAGTTCTGATCAGGGGTATTTCATATCTTTTGCAAATTTGTTTTAATGTAAGAAATTTCTGATTGATTCCAAAAAAAGAGAGAAAATTCGATATGTTTAATCCGATCTGCATATAGATGAAGATAAGTGTTATTTGAATAAACAAACTAATCCCCATTATTCTAAGACGTTTGATGAAATTATGCAGATTGTTATTTCTCGAGAAGATTGTGTCAGACTGTACAATCGCCCTGATGTTAATGTCCTGTTTTATGAGGTTATTAATGAATACTAATGAACCTATATGATGTCTCGTTAATAAAACTATTATCCCAGGATTATTTTTCATGTTTTTAGCAAGTTCTTGTATTAGTCATAAAATTGAAGAAATGTTCTACTAGGAAGATGTCCTAAATAATTACTCTCAATTTACCCAAAAGCTATAAATTATTCAATATTTAGGGGTTGAATTCTACCGGATAATTACTATTCTAAACATATTAAGTATTCAGGAGGTATATGACAATGAAATTTGATAAATTGACAATAAAAGCACAAGAAGCATTAGCCGAAGCGCAGTCCTTAGCAAAGGAGAGCAACAATCAGGTTGTAGATATACCACACGCTCTGATTGCGCTACTAGCGGAAGACGGTATTCCGGGGCAAGTAATCGCAAAGCTCGGGACTAACTTAAATGTAGTCCGGGGTTTGGCTCAGGATGAAGTAAATAAACTACCCAAGGTCAAGGGTGACACGGACGAGGTATATCTCAGCCGTGAGCTCAGTAAGGCCTTTAAGACTGCAGAGAAAGAAGCTAAGTCGTTAGGTGACGAATATCTAAGCACTGAACATTTGCTATTGGGCGTGGTGCAGGATTCCACCGGCAACTTAAAGAACGAGCTCAAGCGACTGGGTATCACCAGAGACAGCATCATTAAAGTGTTAAATGACGTTCGGGGGAATCAGAATGTAACATCTCAGTCTCCTGAGGATACGATGCAGTCCCTTAGTAAATACGGTAAGGACTTCACCGAGCTTGCGCGCCAGGGGAAAATCGACCCCGTAATAGGGCGAGATGATGAGATTCGCCGCGTCATACAGGTTCTTTCAAGACGAACCAAGAACAATCCCGTTCTCATTGGAGAGCCGGGGGTTGGTAAGACCGCGATCGCTGAAGGGCTTGCGCAGAGAATCGTAAACGGAGACGTCCCGGACGGTATTAAAAATAAGAAGCTTATTTCCCTTGATATAGGGGCTCTTGTAGCCGGTGCTAAATACAGAGGGCAGTTTGAAGAGCGTCTAAAGGCGGTTCTTAAGGAAGTAACCGATTCTGACGGTCAGATAATTCTCTTTATAGATGAGATTCACACGGTTGTTGGAGCGGGTGCTACTGAGGGCGCTATGGATGCGTCCAATATGCTAAAGCCAGCGCTTGCTCGCGGTGAGCTTCACTGTATTGGTGCAACTACGCTTGATGAGTTCAGGAAGTACATTGAAAAAGACGCCGCACTCGAAAGGCGCTTCCAGCAGGTCTTTGTAGACGAGCCTTCGGTTGAGGAAACAATTTCGATCCTCCGCGGACTTAAAGAAAAGTACGAAGTCCATCACGGTGTGAAGATAAAAGATGAGGCCCTTATAGCAGCCGGTGTTCTCTCAAATAGATACATCACCGGCAGGTTCTTGCCTGATAAAGCGGTTGATCTAATCGATGAGGCTGCGGCAAGGCTAAAGATGGAGATTGACTCCATGCCTACTGAGATTGATGAAATCGAAAGGCGCATTATGCAGCTTGAGATTGAGCGAGAGGCTCTTAAAAAAGAAAAAGACGATGCATCAAAAGAAAAATTAAACGTTATAGATCGCAACATCGCTAACCTCAAAGAAGAGTCGGACACACTTAAGACTCATTGGAAGCGTGAAAAGGAACATATTACTAAAATCAGAAATGCCAAAGAGGAAATAGACCAACTCCGCTCTGATGCCGAGAAGGCTCAGCGTGAGGGGAATCTCTCCACAGCATCTGAGCTCTTATACGGAAGGCTCCCTGACCTAAACGATAAGGTCGAAGAGTTAAGTAAAGAGCTTGCCGAGATACAAAAAGATAAAAAGATGCTGAAAGAAGAAGTCGATGCCGACGACATAGCAGTGATTGTGGCCAATTGGACCGGCGTTCCGGTGTCCAGGCTTCTTGAAGGAGAGGTTGAAAAACTAATTCACATGGAAGACAGGCTCCATGATCGTGTAATCGGTCAGGACGATCCCATTACATCGGTGTCTAATGCGCTTAGGCGTTCACGCGCCGGGCTGTCCGATCCAAACCGCCCGATCGGCTCTTTTCTGTTCCTAGGCCCTACGGGTGTAGGTAAGACTGAGCTTGCAAGAGCGTTGGCTGAGTTTATGTTTGATGACGAGCACGCAATGGTGCGGATCGATATGAGTGAGTATATGGAAAAGCACACAGTTTCTAGATTAGTCGGCGCGCCTCCGGGATACATCGGATACGAGGAAGGCGGTCAGCTATCAGAGGCAGTAAGACGCCGGCCCTACTCTGTCGTACTTTTTGACGAGATAGAGAAAGCCCATTCTGACGTGTTTAATGTGCTTCTTCAAATTTTAGACGACGGTCGATTGACTGATGGTCAGGGTCGAACCATAGATTTTAAGAACGCGATTATCATTATGACCTCAAATCTCGGAAGCGAGTACATTCAGGAGTATATAGACAGGCCTGAAACTATGGCTGAGAGGGTTATGGAGGTCGTAAGAGGCACGTTTAGGCCTGAGTTCTTAAATAGAATCGATGAAACGATCATCTTTAAGCCTCTAGGGCTTGATGAGATCAAGAAAATTGTAAATATTCAGATCGATCACCTTGCTCACAGGCTTGAAGAGAGAAAAATCACTCTTGATTTGACCGATTCTGCTAAGGAATTGGTTGCAGAGAGCGGATATGACCCACTTTATGGCGCCAGACCTCTAAAGAGGACGATTCAAAAACTGATTCAAGACCCTCTTGCTACAGAGATACTTAAAGGCGATTTCAAAGACGGGGATCATGTAGTTGTGGACACTGATAAAGATAATAAATTAGTTTTAACTAAAGATGTAAAATCCAAGAAGAAAGCATCAAAAGAATAATCACCGAAAAGGCGCTTGTTTAGAGATAAACAGCGCCTTTTTTTCTTTAGTACTTTATAGTTAGGTGTATAATTTCATCTTATCTATCAACTTTAACTTGCTACAAATTATTTTCTAATAAACTATTTGAGATATTGAACGGAATTATTCCTTTTCATTGAATAAATATTATGTATAGGTGTTAGAAGTTTAATTCTACTTAGTTTGTTATAGATTGAACGATTTCATCCACAACTTCTTCAGGATTGTCGGCCTCTGTGATGACCTTTCCAAGATTCGTCACCCTGAACTTGTTTCAGGGTCTAATCCTTTAAGCATTTCCTCATCGTACCAACCTTCTGATAAATCATCTAAATTGGGATTCATCGATTTTATTAAGTTCCATTTCCAGTCCTGATGCCATCTCTTAAGCTGCTTTTCCCTAGCGATCGTGTCTTCAATCAAAACACCTTCCTCAAAATAAAGCAATCTCTTTAGTTTGTACTTTTTCGTAAAATCTGACCCGATTTCAAGCTTATGTTCTAACACTCTCCTTTCAAGATTGTTTGTTACACCTATATAAAGGGTGGTTAGACCCGCATTACTCATTATATAGATATAGGAGTTAGGCATAGCTATAGTATAAAATATAACAGATTAGATTCTGAAACAAGTTCAGAATGACGAATTAGAGGATTAGATTATGAAATAATACTGAAACTAGTTCAGCACAAGGTTCAGAAGACATTAATAAGGCATATTCAATCTATTGAACTAATAGACTCAACAATCTCATCCACTACTTCTTCGGGATTGTCGGCTTCTGTAATGGCGCGGCCGATAACTAGGTAGTCTGCACCTTTGGAAACTGCCTCGGCTGGGGTAGTCACCCTCTTTTGATCGTGATTTGCTGTTCCGGGACGTATCCCAGGGACGACTAAAGTGAATCGATCGCTAAATTCCCTTCTTAAAGCTTCTACTTCAACTCCTGAGCATACTAAGCCGTCAACATTCGCTTTTTCCGCTAAAGTTGCCAGGTTCATCACGGTGTCTTGAGTAGATGTAGAGATGCCTATCTGCTCTAAGCTCTCTTTGTCATGGCTAGTTAGAACTGTTACTCCTAGAACTAGCGGTTTTGGGTAGGAAAGCTTCTCTGCTTCCTCTTTTACAGCATCGGAAACGGCTTTCATCATCTCATAGCCGCCTAAGGTGTGAATTGTGAACATATTTGCTCCAAACCGTACACTTTGACGGGCTGTTTTTTCAACTGTAGAGGGAATATCGTGGAATTTAAGGTCTAAAAAGACATCTACGCCCAAGTTTGAGAATTCTTTAAGTCCTTCTGAGCCTGAATTTAAGAAAAGTATTGGCCCAACCTTAAAAGTCTTAATTCTACTCTTTAATTTTTCGACCCAATCTATAGCAATTTCATGCTCCGGGAAGTCGAGAGCTAGTATTATTCTTTCTTCAGGTTTTAGTTTAGGTCTTTGCATAACTTAATGTTCTAGTTTAAGTCAAAATATTGTTTAATATTAGCTATATAGATGCCAATAATTCTGATACTTCTTTAACTACTGCTTTAAGTTTTATATTGCGTGAATCACCTGTTTTTCTGACCTTAACTTCGGCCTCATCGTCTTTAATTGTTCTTGGCCCTACCGCTACAATAATTGGAATGCCAATTAATTCAGCATCTTTGAATTTAAACCCAGGCCCTACATCTCGATCATCTATGATCGCCTCATATCCGGCTTCTATGAGCTCCGAATAAATTCGCTCAGCTTCTGCCAATATCCGTTCATCTTTAATCTTTAGTGGTAGAACCGTTACCTGGAATGGTGCTAACGCTTTTGGAAATATCATGCCGCTTTCGTCGTGATTCTGCTCAATTGCAGCGGCCACTGTGCGCCCTATCCCGATACCATAGCAACCCATGATAAATGGCTTCTCTTTTCCATCTGAGTCTACAAAAGTAGCGCTCATTGCCTCACTATACTTAGTTCCCAGCATAAAGACATGCCCCACTTCGATTCCTCTGGTGGAAACTAGACTTCCCCCGTCACACTTAGAGCATTTGTCTCCATCTGATGCGACTCTAATGTCGTAAAACTCCTTTATTTCAAAGTCTTTTCCAAGGGTTACATTAATAACGTGACAATCTGCTTTATTAGCTCCCGTAACTGATGTCCCCATAGTTTTAACTGAGAGATCTGCGACTGTTCTAATATTCAGACCAACTGGACCGCTAAAACCCATTGGGCCGCCAGTGGCTTCAAGGATTTGCTCGGGTGTAGCAAGCTCAACTATCTCCGCACCTAAGGACTTTCTAAGTTTTGTAAGACTAAGCTCGCAATCTCCTCTAACCAAAACCGCTATTAAGTTTCCGTCTACTTCAACTATCATAGTTTTTATTAAGTTAGAGGGTGTTACGTTTAATTGTTGAGCTACTTTTTCAACTGACTTCAAGTTGGGTGTATGCACCTCTTTTATTGAATCTGAGCTCTCTTCTGATATGTATTCAGCGACTTCCTGACCGCCAATCTCAGCAAGCTCTAAATTAGCAGCATAATCGCATTTATCACAGCTCATAATAATATCTTCCCCAGTTGGGGCTAATACCATGAACTCATGTGAAAAGTTGCCGCCTATATTGCCCGTATCTGCCAGCACAGCTCTAAATTCAAGCCCACAGCGCTCAAATATGCGAGTATACGCCTCGTACATAGACCAATAAGACTTTTCAGCCCCTTCTACTGTCGCATCGAAGCTGTAAGCGTCTTTCATTATGAACTCACGAGCACGCATGACGCCAAACCGGGGGCGAATTTCGTCTCTAAACTTTGTCTGTATCTGATAAAGGTTTACTGGAAGCTGTTTATATGAGCTAATATCACGCCTTACAATGTCGGTAATTATCTCTTCATGAGTAGGTCCAATACAAAATTCCCGGTCCGCACGGTCTTTAAAGCGAAGAAGCTCTTTACCGTAATAGTTCCATCTACCGCTTTCTTCCCAGAGTTCTCCTGGTAAAACAGCCGGCATGAGGAGCTCTATAGCACCTGCCTTGTTCATTTCCTCACGAACTATAGCTTCAACTTTACCGATTAAACGTAGACCAAGTGGCAGATAGTTATAGATACCAGCGGCAAGTTTTCTTATCATGCCGCCACGAATCATAAGCTTATGGCTTACTACTTCTGCATCCGACGGGTCGTCCTTTAATGTTGGAATAAAGTAATTTGAGTATCTCATTTTCCTATCCTAAGCGCTATAAATTACCGACTTCAGACTTAAAAGCAATATTATTACAGATTGAGTGAAACTGTAAATAATTCAGCAGAGAATAATTTGTTGACCTCACAGAACACCGAGTTATCCTATTTAACTAAAATAACCGCTGAATCAGACTGTATTCATTCTCATCTAATAAGGTATTTGATTCTAATTCGGAGGGATAAATGGATTTTGGAACGGGTGTTTTCGAACTAATACAAAAAGGCGGATTCTTTGTATACCCTATAATTCTGTGCTCTATAGTGGGGCTGGCGATCTTTTTGCAGAAGATGTGGGTGCTACAGTCAAAGAACATAATCCCAGAGGTATTTCTAGAACAGCTATACCGCTTCTTATCACAGGGCAAATTAGGGGAAGCCGAGGTATATGCTCGCGCTAACAATTCTTCGATTTCGAGAGTAGCCTTGGCAGCGCTTGAGAATTCATATAAACCCAAAGAAGAGCTTAGAGAGGAGATAGAGGAAGCAGGGCGTAAAGAAACTCTTGAGCTAATGAGATATGCCGAAGGTTTGGGCACAATTAGTAACGTCTCAACATTGCTTGGACTCTTGGGGACTATCTCCGGTATGATCAAGATCTTCCGTGTAATTGCCGATAAACCAATTGTAAACCCCCCAGAGCTTGCAGGAGGTATCTCTGAGGCTCTCTATACAACGGCTTTTGGACTCCTTGTGGCGATACCTGCATTTATTGCCTATAAATACGTAGTGGGTCGTGCTGATGAATTAATATCCCTTATGGAAGAAGAGGGAAGGAAAATAATGGAATATGTCATTGTTGCCAAAGAAAATGAAACTACATCCCCAACGGATTCGAGAGACATTTTAGGATGAAATTTAGAAAACGAAAAAATGAGAAAACAGGCGTAGGGTCAACACTCGATCTAACACCGATTGTGGATGTAGTGTTTAATCTTCTCATATTCTTTGCGCTCTCTTTGAACTTTGCTGCAACTTCAGGGGGTATTAATGTAAAGCTCCCTTCTGCAAGCTCGGCTGAGCCTGTAAAATCAGAACAGCTTACGATAAACCTCACACAAGCAGGGCAAGTATATTACAACGACAAAGAAATTAATATTGACGATCTGCCTTCTAAGCTTCAAGATATAGAAGATAAGGATTCTCTCATTATCATCCGGGCTGATAACAGTGTCCCCCATGGTCAGGTTGTTGAGATTATGGACATTGTGAAGACAGAGGGATTTTCCAAATTAGCTATTGCAGTAGACCAGGCCAAAGGGTCTTTGGACGGTAAGGATAACTAGCGAGTTCCTAGATTAATTCAGTCAATCTAGATAGTTAAACACGCACGTTGCCCGTTTGACACAAAATTGAATCTTATGTAGCTTTCCCAATCAGTTAAATTTCGTCTTTTAAAGAAACCCCTTGAAATACTTATCACACTTAAACTCTATAATTACAAACTACTTTACTTTCTGGATAATAATTTTTTCTGCTGTCGCATATTTCTATCCTGTTTACTTTGCCGATCTCAGAACATTAATAGTCCCTACGCTTGGAATAATAATGTTTGGCATGGGAGTCACATTAACAACTGATGATTTCAAAAGAGTTTTTCTAAGACCAAAAGATGTGGGTGTTGGAGTTGTCACACAATATACGGTAATGCCGTTTATTGGATTTGTTTTAGCCAAGATATTTGGGCTCGACCCTTTGCTTGCAGTGGGAGTAGTTTTAGTTGGTTCATGTCCGGGAGGGACTTCGTCAAATGTTATGACATATCTAGCTAGAGGGGATGTTGCGTTTTCTGTTACTATGACTTCTATTTCAACAATTCTCTCTCCGATCATGCTCCCATTTTTAATGTATACATATGCGGGCGAGTGGATCAATGTGCCGGTTTTAAAACTCTTCATATCAACTGTGCAAATAATCTTGCTCCCAGTTGGGTTAGGTGTATTACTGAGAATACTAATAAAAGATAAGATAAAATATGTGCTTCCGGTCCTGCCGTCTGTTTCCGCAGCTGCGATAATTTTTATTGTCGCGGTTATAGTAGCTGCAAACTCAGCGTCGATTGCGAGTGTTGGATTATTAGTTGCAGTGATTGCAATTATTCATAACACTTTTGGGTTCTTGATTGGCTACCGAGTTGCAAGATTTTTCGGAATGAATGTTAATAGAGCAAGAGCAGTATCGATCGAAATAGGTATGCAGAATTCAGGACTCGCTGTTGCGCTTGCGAACACATACTTTGGCGCACTTGCCACCCTACCCGGCGCTATATTTAGTGTCTGGATGAATATATCAGGCTCAGCGCTGGCATGGTGGTGGAGAAGGAGTTCTAACGAAGACAACTTATGAGTGATTTAAAAAAGACCGCAGTTAATAAGAATAGATTCCCAATTGTGGGTTATTTGTTTCTTATTGGTACAGCCCTTTTTACCGCACTTTCTTATGCTTTTGGCAGGGCTTTAGATAAAAATCTGGACCCGGAGAGCGCTATGTTCTTTTGGTTCTTCGGAGCTTTTGTGTTTTCTATTTTTGTAGTTCTAGCTGTGCCGTCTCAAAGAGCAGAAATTAAAAGATTAAGAAGCTATACCAAAATATTTATTTATACCTCAGTTATTACAGCAATTGGGGCTGCGCTTTGGATAATATCAATCAGAACTATAGGCATTCCTCTTACGTCATTTCTAATGAAAGCACAGACCTTATTTGCACTGCTTCTTGGAATGATATTTCTTGGTGAACGGCTCAACAAAGGGGAAAGTGTTGGAATAGTGATTACAATAATTGGTGGAGTTATAGTAGCTTATCAAAGTGATGTTGGTCTATTAATTGGAACTTTTACTGCTATTGGCGCGGCGTTCTTTTATTCCTGTATCTCATTTATCGTAAAGAAAATGGGAAGTAATTTAAACATGCTGACTGTCGCAAACCTGCGTGCCCTGGGAGTCTCAATAACTCTCATTATTTATCTTATTGTTACTGGAACATTTGAAATGCCTCACAGGCTAATAGATATAGTCTTTATGGCGCTTGGAGGAATCACAGGGGCCTATATTGCCAAGGCGTGCCAGTTTCAGGCAATTAAACTTATAGACGTCTCAAGGACCACGGCAGTGTTACCAATGGAGTCAATATTTGTAGTTCTGCTTTCTTACTTTATCTTTAAGGAAATCCCCTCGGTAATAAAACTCATAGGCGGAGCCTTGATTATTACGGGTGTAATATTTCTTGTAATATTCAGAGGACAAAAGCCAGAAGTGATGGATAAGTGAGGATTATATTGTAAGCAGGCTTAGGAACGCGTAACCAGAGCAGGCAAGTATGAAAAATCCTGTGATTCTATTTACTAACATAAGGCCCCTGTGCCCCATTCTGGTTCTATAATTGGCTAATATATTGCATGTGATAATCCAGAGGAATGTTGCTCCTGAAAAAACTCCTAGTATAAGTAAAGCTGTAGAGGGGTAATTAACTGTGGGATTAACAATGCCAAGCACAGCGAATACGGCAAGTATTGATAGAATAACAAGCGGGTTTGAAATTGTGAGTAGAAATGCTGAACCGAAAGTGCCAAAATGATTTACTTCATTTTCTTGATCTGAACAATCCCCTGGTTTGGAAAGATAAACTCTCAGACCGAAGTATAGTAAGATGATTCCACCGATAATTCTGAACCAAGCCTCTTGCTCATTTAAAACACCTGAAATAAAAGTGAGGCCGAAAACTGCAATAATAGCAAAAACAGAATCCCCTGTCGCTGCACCGAATCCTGATAAAATTCCCGAGAGCTTTCCCTTGGTCATAGTGCGCTGAATACATAAAGCCCCTACCGGCCCAATGGGAGCCGATATTATTATGCCGACTAAAAATCCTTTAAAGAATATTGATACGTCCATTAACATAATCCTATTTCTATTTTGGTTGGAAGTCTATAAATATTGATATTGTTAGGATTGTCATACATTAGATCGATAAGTTAAAGCGACTATGTGTATGAAATAAAATTTTAATGTGAGTTATTCTTCAACCCCTTCTCCAAAACCGCTTTCTATTAGTTCTTGAATGCCCTTAAGCGCTTTCTGTCCGTCACTCCCGCTTGTTACGATTTGAAGCTCACTACCTTTAATTGCAGCCAAAGAAAGCACGCCGAGGATGCTTTTTCCATTTACTTCATAACCATCTTTTATAAGCTTAATATTGCTCGTAAATTTTGAAGAGGTTCTGACAAATACTGCAGCTGCGCGCGCATGTAAACCCAGCTTGTTTCTAATGGTTAAAACTTTGCTATGTTCTTTATTCGGCACTTAATTCGACCTCACCTTTTATCCTTTGTCTATCTTATTATGAATCAGGTAGTGATTTATAGTAACGCTATCTTAGATTTATTATAAGTTTGTAGTAATTAATTTTCAAATTTTGCAGTTTCTACAGCCGGTCTATAGAGTGCTTTGTCCACGTTTTTATTTAACTCCACATCCGGATCATAAACAATAGTTATAGATAGTCCTTTAGAGGCAAAATCGATTGTTTTAGGAAAGTAAAAGCCGTCTATTAGGCTATCGAAGTATGCATAGGTTATTACTGCTCTTGATTCTTGATCTACACTGAACTCAGCGTTCTCAACTCTGTAATTTGTACTGTTTACCCAAAGCGTGTTTGGTTCTGATGAATTATCGGAAGCAAAATTTAATTTTATTTGGCTGCCGTCAGCGCTCATCTCAGGGGCGGAGCCTAAATCATATACCTTGTCGGGCAAACGTCCCAGAATAAGGTTGACAAGGTTAGTCGCCGTAATTTTCAAGTTTAATCCCGGATAGACATAAGCCAGATCAAAGTTGGTGCTGGAGTCATAAATCCCTCTTTCTGATGGGGATATAATGTAAATATTTGTTCCGTCTGAAGAGATAAATCCAACAGTTTTTCCAAATGGGTTTAACGCTTCTAATCTTAGAAGATCAGGTCTCTCTGCTATTGTTACTTGGGTATAAGAAATTTTGCTGTCAGGTGTTTTGATCTTAACTTTTGCAAGGCCTTTTAGAGATCTGAGTGCTCCCTCAAATAATTCAATCTTTTTTAAAATGGTATTTAAACTGCTATCATCAATTTGTATTGCCCCTTTTTTAACTCCACAGGACGAGGCTAAAGAAAATATTAAGATTAAAACTGAAATTGTTAATAGGTTGGTATTCTTCACTTTAGTTTTGAGCACTAATATTTGTTTTTAAATCATTTGTCTTTTTATAAAGCCTTTCTTTAAGTTTCGGATCGTTATTCTCTGTATCTTGATCTACTAAATATACTCCTCTTTGATAGTATTCAAGCGCTTTTGAGAATTCCCCCTTATCAAAGTACACATCTCCCAAATGCTCCATAATTGAAGGATCATCAGGCTGTAGCTCAGATGCTCTATTTAGAAGCTCAATGGCTTCATCGTACTTCCCTCTCTTGTAATAAACCCAGCCCAGGCTGTCCAGTATGTAGCCTTTATTCGGAGAGAGTTCAAGAGCTCTTTTAATAAGCATCTCGGCTTCATCCAGGTTTTTACCTTGCTCTGCATAGGTATATCCCACAAAGTTAAGAGCATCTGCATTATTTGGGTCAATCTGAATAAGTCTTCTCATGACTGCTATAGATTCGTCTATTTGGTCGTTTAGGTAGTAAATAACTGCTAGTGAATAGAGGATTACCTTACTGCTGGAATTGGCTTGTAGAAAAGTATTATATAAGTTGATCGCATCTTGATCTCTATTTAATTTCTTATAAACACTGCCTAGATAATTTACGATTACTTCATTATTCGGCTCACTACTATATACCTGCTCCATCATTTCTAAGGAGCGGTTTATATCGCCTTGTTTCTCATATATAAAGGCTTTCTGAACTCGGCTTTCGCCGTAGAATTCTGCATCACTACTTATTGAATCCAGAATATTTAGAGCTTGTGGATAGTTGCCGATCTCAATATAAGACAGCGCTAGATAGTATTTAGCCTTTTGATCATTAGGATTGCTTAGAAGAATTAATTGGAACTCT
>JBBDIN010000099.1:0-19868 GCA_040880385.1 Thermodesulfobacteriota bacterium
CCATAAGAGAAAGCACTTTTTGTTGCCCTTTAGAATTTATCTTTCCCCAATCATCACCCGGGGTATGATAATCATCATGAATACCTGTGAAGAAATGTAGTACTGGAATCTTTTTTGCAAAAAATACGGATTGATCGCTCGGAGCAAATCCTGAGTTGTTTAAGCTAATTTTAAAATTATTTTCAGAATTTGAATCGTTTATTAGACTTTGCCACTCAGGAGAAGAACCTACTCCAAATATTGTAAGTTTGTCCTCGTCCAGCCTGCCGATCATATCCATGTTTAACATTGCAACTGTTTTATCGAGCGGCACTTTAGGATTATCTACATAATAGGATGCTCCTATCAATCCTAATTCTTCACCAGAGAAAGCTATAAAGACTAAGCTTCTTTTTAAAGACTCTTTTCTACAAGAAAAGAACTCCGCAAGCTCTATTAACCCGGCCACCCCTGAGGCATTATCATCAGCGCCGTTATGAATGCTGTTATTGGGATCATCGGATCTCGAGTTCCTCTCTCCTAAGCCGATATGGTCATAATGTGCTCCAATGATAATGAACTCATTCTTTAAAATAGGATCAGACCCTTCGATTAGGCCAATTACATTAGAGCTTTCACCTTGTTCTTCTATAACTTCAGAAACTTCAGATTTAATTTTTGCTTTCGTGTTTGCAAATATAAAAGAAGCATTTTCCTTCTTTGCTAGATTTTCTTCTAAATTCTTCAAATTTTCCCCAGTATTTAATAAAATCTCCTCTGCTTTATCTCTTGTAATTATTAACGATTGAATGCCCGAGTTAGAGTATGAATAATCAATTCCTATAGAAGTTATATCTTGCTCCTCTTCCTGGGAATAGGGAGTAATGAAGATTATAGCCTTGGCTCCCTTTTCTCTCGCATTCAAAGCCTTGTATCTAAGCGCTGCAAAATTATAAAACGGGCTCTGTGCATCGTATCCCTCAGGCGTGTAGCGCAAAACTAAAACAACCTTATCTTTAACATCGAGCCCTTGGTAATCATCATACTCAAGCTCCGGGGCACTAATTCCGTAACCTGCAAACACTAATTTCCCATCAACTTCACCACTGCTCGAGAAGCTGAGAGTATTAAAGTCCTTTCCCGATTTAAATACTGTTTTTGTTTTGTCGGATACAATCTCTAAGCTATTATAGACCCCTAGCTCAACACCTTTGGTAAAAGAAAATTTTTGATAGTATGAGTCATTATCTCCTAATGCCTTAAGTCCTGCATTTTTGAATTGTGAAGAGATATATTTGGCGGCCATCTCAGCTCCGGGGGTTCCTGACATCCTGCCCTTAAGATCATCTGAAGCTAGGTAGCGAATATGTGAAATTATTTCCTCTGCCGAAACAAGTTCATTTTCACAATTGGGATCGGATAAAGCCACCTCTATTGGAGAAAACATCAAAACAGCTATAAACAATAAAAACAATCTGGTATTCATAAATAAATAAGTTACCACAAAATATTCAATGCAAATCCGAATTTAACAAATATTAAATAGGAATCTAAAACCGGATAAAGAACATTCAGAAATCAGAGCTGTGTTAACTTCACTGATATTATTTTGCAAATAAAGAAAACTTATACATGGTTTAAATACCGTTTGCACAGAGGTTTAAACCATGTAAGACTTATTTTTAAATTATATTATATGGAGAGAGAATGTACCCTACACTTTTCACAGTTGGAGATATATATGTCTCCTCTTTTTCTGTTATGGTCCTTATAGCATTCCTAGTAGCCTACTTTGTAGCAGAAGTGGAGCTAAAAAGGAAGGGCCTGAACAGCAACCTTGCCGATCTCTTATTAATTGCATGCGTAATAGGAGGATTAGGAGGAGCAAAAATACTCTTCCTATATCAAAATGTAGGGTTCTCTGATTTCATTTCAGACCCGGTTAGATACCTTGCTTCCGGTTTTACATTCCTTGGGGGGTTTCTCGGTTCGCTACTGCTAATATGGTTTGTTACGCAGATGAAGAGGGTCAGATACTTAACAGTAACTGACGCTGCTGCCCCGGCACTTATTTTAGCATATGCTATAGGGAGAATCGGATGTTTGTTGGTTGGAGATGACTATGGCGCTCCAACAAGTCTTCCTTGGGCCATCTCTTTCCCTAATGGATCGCCTCCGACTTTTTTAGCAGTTCATCCTACTCAAATATACGATACTATTTCAATGCTAATATTTTTTATCATCTTATGGAAAATACGAAAAAAGGATTTACCTATCGGTTGGATAACTGCAGTTACTTTTATGGTACTTGGTGTCCAAAGATTCTTGATGGAGTTCCTTAGAGATACCACGCCGAGCTTTATACCCGGGTTATCTCAAGCACAGGTAATATCCATAATACTAGTATTAGTTGGGGCTGTAATGTTATATAAAGTAGGTCAAAACAAAACTAAAGAGTCCAAAGCCTAATGAGGTGAGTATTAATGCATATAGTAATAATTGGAGCAGGTCAGGTTGGATCATTTATCGCACGAGGCCTTTGCATTGAACATGACATAATAGTCATCGAAAAGGATCAAGAAACAGCAGAAAGACTAAGGGAATCCTATGATATCATAGTTATGCAGGGCGATGGGGAAGATATATCGGTTCTCAAAGAAGCTCAAATAGAAAAAGCTGCTATACTACTCGCCGTTTCAGGGGATGACAGAACCAATATAATGGCTTCCACCTATTCTGCTACACTTGGAGTACCAAAAATCATTGTAAGGGTTAGAAACCCGAACTTTTTAGAATATCCCAAACTTATCAAGAATGTTGATATCTCAGTAGTTCACCCCTGGGAAATAATTTCAGAAAAGATCGCCAGTTTAATCGGCTCTCCTTTTGCATGGAAGACTGAGACTCTGGCTATGGGCAAGATAAAGATGTTCAAGTTAAAGGTTGAAGACAATACTCCAATTGTCGGTATTACCCTAGCTGAGCTTGGCACTCCTAAAGCCTGGATTTTTGTAGCAGTCTCCAGAAATGGGCAAATATCAATACCAACAGGTGAGACCAAGTTCCAAACTGGCGATTATGTATTCGCTCTTGGTGTACCTGATATACTTGGAAAACTTAAAGAACTATTCGGAGTTCATGAAGAAGAGATTAAATCTGCTGTTGTTGTAGGAGGAGGCAGACTTGGAAGAGGAGCAGCAAAACTGCTTGCTAAGAACAACATATCAACCAAGCTCATAGAGAGTAACCCCGAAAGAGCTAGAAAAGCCGCAGAAGACCTAGACCATGTTTTAGTTTTTAAAGGAGACGCTACGGACACCGAAACTCTTAAAGAGGCGGGAATTGAATCCGCTGATTACTTCATGGCGCTTACAGGTGATGATGAAAATAACGTGCTAAGCGCTCTTCTAGCTCGAAACCTTGGAGCAAAAAGAACAGCGGTGCTTTATACCAAGCCTGATTATATTGATGTTATTGAAGCAATAGGAGTAGACCGCGCTATAAGCGTAAGGCTCTCGGTCGCAAATGAAATATTAAGCTTGCTCCATATGCATGGAGTTGCACATGTGGCGCTTGTTGAAGAGGGAAGGGCTGAGGTTCTTGAATTTGATATAAAACCTGAAACCAAGATAATAGGAACGCCGCTTAAAGATGTTAATTTCCCCGAGGGATCGATCGTTGGAATTGTTCTTCGTGGTGAAGAAGTCATAATTCCAAGGGGCAACTACATTGCAGCACTTGGAGATAGAGTTATTATTTTCACTCTCCCGGAGGTTGTAAGAAAAGTTGAGAGGATACTTGGGCAATAAACTTCACACCTAAATGTTCTGGAGAAAATAGATTTCTCATAAAACTAAGCCTGTTAAATCCTTTTACTTTAGATATGTTATGGTAATATTCTGAGCGTCAAAGACAGTAATTAATAATCCAAATAAGAAGTCCGGAATCATTTTCAATCATAAAAAAGATGAAAGTAATATTTGATCCAGAAGAACCGATACAAAATTCTACATCTGCGACAATTGGAAACTTTGACGGTGTTCATATCGGACACAAGAAGATTCTAAGCGCCGTTAAACAAGAGGCAAAACAACAGGGGTTAAGTTCGTGTGTAATCAC
Source organism: Thermodesulfobacteriota bacterium (assembly GCA_040880385.1). Classification (GTDB taxonomy): domain Bacteria; phylum Desulfobacterota_D; class UBA1144; order Nemesobacterales; family UBA2774; genus CR02bin9. Next base: position 4,099 of record JBBDIN010000099.1, read on the forward strand.
CTTCCACCCTCATCCTCAGAAAGTTCTTCAAAATATTGATATCCCGCTTTTAGTTCCAATAAGAGAAAGATTAAGATTATTGGAAGATCAAGGCATTGATGTAGTAGCCTGCTACACATTTACTAAAGACATAGCAAAGATTTCGGCTCAAGATTTTGTAACAGATATTCTTGTTGGCAAACTAAACCTTAAACATTTGATAGTCGGCCCAGATTTTTCATTTGGTAGAAAGAGAGAGGGCAACTTATCCCTTCTAAATAAGATGGGAGCTGAATATGGGTTTGATACAGAGGTTGTTGAAACGGCCTTATATGAGGGCGAAATAGTTAGTAGTACTTCAATCAGAAATCTCGTTAGAGAAGGTAATCTTCTAAAAGCAAGAAATTTTCTGGGTTACAACTTCTATATCGAAGGTCAAGTAAAAGAAGGTGAAAGAAGGGGTAGGCAGATTGGATTTCCCACAGCTAATCTAGATACGGATTGGGATATTCTGCCAAAAGTGGGCGTATACGCTACACTGGCAAATGTGAACGGAACAAAACACCAAAGTATTACAAACATTGGTTATAGACCTACATTTGGACATAACGGGCTTTTGATAGAAACCCATATCTTCGATTTTAATGAAGATATATATAAGAAAAGAATAAAGGTTGAGTTTGTGGACAGGGTTAGGGATGAGCAGAAGTTTAATGGCCCTGAAGCGCTGGTTGAGCAAATAAAAAGAGATGTTGAAAGAGTTAAAGAAATTCTTTCGAGCAATTAATACCGTGTTACTATAAAACTAACTAGGATGAGAACGTGGGAGTAAAAGCAACTACAAGTATTTATGGCATATTCGGACATCCTGTTAAACACAGCCTGTCTCCCGATATGCATAACAGCGCATTTAATGAACTGGGGCTAGATTCTGTTTACGTAGCTTTTGATATTGACCCCGAAAATATTGAAGAAGCAACCAGAGCTATAAGAGTGATGGGGATAAAAGGAATTAATATTACCATTCCCCACAAACAGACTATAATTCCTTTTTTAGATGAAGTTTCCCCCGATGCAAAACTCACTGGCGCTGTAAACACAGTAAAAAATGAAAATGGAAAACTTTCAGGATTCAACACTGATGTTGGGGGTTTTTTAAGAGCGATTAGAGAAGACCTGGATTTCACACCTGAGGGAAAAACCCTTTTCTTGATTGGCGCAGGTGGAGCAGCACGTGCCGTTCTATCAGCATTTTGCATGAATGGAGGGGCCATAGTTTATATTGCTGATATATTCAAAGATAAAGCAACCGAGCTTGCTGACCAATTCAAAGCAAACTTCCCCAATATAGTTATAGAAACAATAGAGATGGAAAACCAAAGTGCTATATCGGAAAAATTTGCCCAAGCCGATATACTTGTAAACGCTTCCCCTGCCGGAATGGATGGAGTGGGTGCTCATGATATACCACTCACAAGCCTTAACAAAAAAGCAGTTGTTTATGACCTCGTATACAAACCTGCCAACACCAAACTTCTGCAGGATGCTAAAGAGCTAGGACATAAAGCCTCGGGCGGCCTTACGATGCTTCTCTACCAAGGAGCGGAGAGCTTTGAGATTTGGACCGGCGAGAATGCCCCGGTTGAAGTTATGAAAAAAGCACTCGGATACTAGTCTTACCTACTCTTGGAAAATTTTTTAAATCAAACGAATTAATATATTGCCTTTAGATATTGGCAAATAGTATTGCTTTGTGAGATAATTAGTCTATAAAAACAAGTTATAGGTCGGAGGAATCATGAAAGTCAGCAGCGATGCGGGTGATTTTGATATTACTGTAAAAGACGCTAAAGTCGAAGGGGATTTTGTAGTTATAACAGGGCAGATGGGTGTCTGGGATTCTCATATTTATATGACTCCACAGGACATATGGAAGTTTGCTTCCATCTTTTTAAAACCTGCAGTAATACTTTACATGCTTAAAATACCTTTTAAGTCTCTTTTCAGATCTTCTCCAAAAAATGAAGACAAGTAGGAGAATGTTGTTAATACTCTACGGTTTTAATAACTTCCGGGGTTTTAATAACTTCCGGGTTCACCAAATATTTTGGAGTCTCCCCTCTTAGCGCAAGCTCCACACTAGTAACTGCCATATCTATCATCTTCTCACGAGTCTCAATAGAAGCGCTGCCTATATGTGGAAGCAAAACAGTGTTATTAAGTTTTATTAGCTCCTCGTTAACTTGAGGTTCGTTTTCAAACACATCTAGCCCTGCCCCCCATATCAAGCCATCTTTAAGAGCTGAAGTGAGCTCAGCCTCTTTTATGATAGGCCCTCTTCCAACATTAACGATAATAGATGTAGATTTCATTTTCTGAAATTCTTCCTGTCCAAATCTGCCTATCGTATCATGAGTCAAAGGAGCCGTGATTACTATAAAGTCAGATTCTTTAAGCAGGGTCTCAAAATCTACAAACTCTGCCCCAGTTTCGTCTTCAGCATTTTGATTAATATTTCTGTTTTGATAGATGACCCGCATATTAAAACCTTTCGCTCGTCTGGCTACCGCAGTTCCGATGCGGCCCATGCCATAAACGCCCAGAGTTTTTTCGTGAATATTCATTCCTAAAAGAAGTGATGGGTGCCAGCATGCAAATTGCCCTTCCCTCACATATGTATCAGCTTCAATTATTCTTCTTGCTACAGAGAACATCAGTGCCCAGGCAAGATCGGCTGTCGTCTCCGTAAGAACGTTTGGAGTATTAGTCACGAAAATACCCTTTTCGCTCGCATAGGGTATATCGACATTCTCGTATCCTACGCCGGAATTGGAGACAATCTTTAATTGTGGAGATTGGTCTATTAACTCTTTGTCAACCAAATCTGCCACGGTGGTTATCAAAGCAACGGAATCTTTAGCATTCTCTAACAATTCTTCATGTGTAGGAAGAGTTGATTTAGGATAAACCTCTACATCATATTTTTCTGAAAGTCGTTTTACTGATTCTCCCGGATATTGAGAGGTTATGAAAATCTTCTTCATTTATCTTCAAAAGGATCAGGAATTTCAGGGTGCCAGAGTTTAAAGTGATTCTTATGGTTCTCGGTATAAGCTCCGGGCGGATAGTACTCGTCGTAGAAATCTAAGTCCGAGTGATGGGCTTGCACCATGAACCTAAGGAACATCGGGTCTGAGAAAGCAGGAAACCTTCCGTATGTGTCATAGATGTAGTTGCAAATATCCTTCACTACCTGTATCTCATCTTTATTAGGCCTTTCTACTTCTCCCAAGACACCTTCGGGGCTAAGATACGGCATAGTATGTGATTCCCAATTACTCCACTTAGCATCGTTAAACGCTTCTACCGCCTCACCCATATCTTTATAGTATGGAGGACAGTAGGCTTGGAAGAGACCATCTTTACCCACAGCAACAGGGTTTGGATTTCCGGTATCGCCTTTAATTTCAGGAGTGGCAAATCTAAAACCAAGACCTTTATTAAACGGCGTGCCGCCGAGCATGAACATGCTGGCAAACCCGCTAAATAGCCATCCGCCGAGTCCAAGTGTCTGAAGAGTTAGGACCATGTTCTGTCCCATAAATGCCTGCTCAGCGATATATCCGTTAGCAAACCTTAGCTCTGCCTCTACGAGCGGCATGCGTTTACCTTTATCCAGGAACCCACTCTCAAGCCACTTGTCTGTATTAGGGAGCCTTAAATTATGAAGCTCATCAACAAAATTAAACCTGTGATCAGGCCTCATATAAAAGAAGAGCAAGTTTATGATACAAGCTGACAAATCAGTTACAGGCATAAATAGAGTTGTGCCCGGTTTATTTACATTCCAGAGATTGTGCCCCGCTAGCCCTGGCGGCTTTGAAGGTAGATCGGCACGTTTATCTTCTAATTTTATTCTAGACTCCAGAAAGAGCTCTAGTATTTTATCGACCCTGTCATGACGGCTAAGAGCTTCAAGGCCTCTAAAATCATGAGCCTCTTTATCGTGCATTTTTACCATATAAGTCGCTTCGTCATTTGTGTAGAAAAGCTCAGTCCTGTGAACATCTCCAAGAGCAGGGATAGTTTTACTCGTAAACTGCATCTCGAGATCAAGACCTACATGAGGGGGGAAATCTGAGAGGTTGATATTTTTGATGCCGAGCCCGTTCCAGACTATTAATGCCTCTTCAAGCTCTGTGAGTGGAACCGGATCATGTTTGGATTTAAATTGAAGCGGGCCCTTTTCAATTTCCATCCCGAGACCAAACCTTCTTGATCTCCTCTCAAAAAGAGCGTCCATGAATTTGTAATCAACAGCAACATCTAGACCCGGTGGATATTTTGGCATGATCTGCAGATCTCCTTTGGATTTTAGAACCATAGTTTAGCAAATAAGGATATCTTAGCCAAATCACAAAACGAATCAAATAAATATTTGTAGAATCCGCAACATTCATCTTTTATACTTAGACACATATGAAAATTATCTCGCTAGAAGTGAGCTTACTATTTATAATCTCAGTAATATTTTTAAGTGGATGCGCTTCTGGCTTATATGGTAATCAGCAAGTTCCGCCAATACCAACTACTTTAACGGGTGAGGATGGTGTAACTATTTCAGTAACTCCATCTTTCTGGCCCTGGTCTCCAAAAAACTTGAGTAACTATGTAACCCCTTATTATGTCAACATAACAAACAACTCAGATAAAACTATTATTATCGACTATGAAGATATAGTTCTTTTTGATCAGTTCAAAACACAGTACACCCCGCTTTCTCCAGACACTGTAGCCAGTATTTTTAATGCCCCAGCTCCCGCTGAATATCAGGGAGGATATTCTTACCCTCAATTATCGGTTGGGGTCGGTTTTGGATTTTGTGGAGGATACGGTAGGCGAGGTTACGGTTATCGTGGGTATAGGGGAGGATATGGACCACGTGTAGGAGTATACGGATATTCTCCGGTGTATTATTCCCCTCCCCCTGCTTACTATTCAAAACCGGTCAATACTTCGGATATCTTAACTCAGGCGCTTAGCTTAGGTCCTGTACATCCGGGTGCTACAATAACGGGTTTCCTTTACTTCAGAGATACAATCGCTCAGGCAAGTCAGGTTACACTGGATATCGGATACAACGCACAAGGGAGTGCCAAAGAAAATGTATTGAGTTTTCCCTTTGACTTAACTCTTAGGAAATAGTTTTTAGAAAATATTATTTATCATCATCTTGAAAATATAGAATGAAGAATAGCGCAAATAAATAGATCATCTGTGAGCCTACTACGCCCCACTCCTGAAGGAGTGACATTCCAAAAATCAGGGTAGCCATAAGTAAGAACCCCAAAACTAGTCCTAATCTTAGCTTATAGCCAACTATCAATATCAAACCTACAATTAACTCTATGATTGGTATTGCGTAACCTAACAATCTTACAGAGAAAGCTGGGAGGAAGGTATCACTGAAATCATTTGCCATACCATCTGCAAAGCCGCTATAATCACCCAGAACTCTTACAGCGCCGTGCATTAAAAAGTTGATGCCGGTGACGAAACGAAGTAAAAGTACTGCTAACTTCTTATTATTCATTTGTAGAAATTGCATTATGGGACCTTGGTATAAAATAAAAGTGATAAAACACTAGTGTTTCTTTTCGTTTAGTTCTTGTAGCTGTTTAAATATCTTCTTTTCTTCTTTCGTGGGCTTTTTGGGAATCTCTACTAAGATATTGAGGTATATATCCCCTCTTCTTCCCGATCTAAAAACAGGAAGGCCTTCGTTAGGAATGCGCATTGTAGTTCCGGGCTGTGTACCTGCGGGAATTTTCACTTCAAGCTCTCCGACTAGTGTAGGTACATCCACTTTTGTTCCAAAAACTGCATCCGGAATCTGAATTTTAATGTCGCGGGACAGGTGCTCGCCTCTTCTCTTAAACCTCTTATCCTTTTCGGTATTAATTACAACTATCAGATCCCCAGGAGGAGCTCCTGGATCAGGGCTTAGGTTACCATGCCCTGGTACTCTAAGTGCAACTCCTTCCTCTATTCCGGGTGGAATATTAATCTCTATTTTTGTCTCTCCCTCAACACTTCCTCTGCCATCGCAGTCCGGGCAATACTCGTCAATAAGGGTTCCCTGGCCCTGGCATTCGGGACATACGGCAACTTGTTGAAAGGTCATACCCTGTTGCTGAATGGTGAATACCTTTTGGCCACCGCCTCCGCACTCAGCACAAAGCCTAGCTTCTGTACCTGGCTTAGCCCTAGTACCGTCGCAAGTTGGGCACGCTTCATACCTTCTATAAGTTACGGCCTCTTCACCGCCTGTGAGAATGCGCTTTAAAGGTACAGTGATTTCAACCTCTACACTACTTCCCGGTGCAGGGCCTCTACGTCTACCGCCGCGTCCGAAACCGAAGATGTCATCGAATACAGAACCGCCGCCGCCGAAAATATCTCCGAAGTTGATGTTGCTGAAGATGTCTTCTGAGGACATGCCGTCTAATCCAGCAAAGCCGCCTCTGTCGTAACGGGCGCGCTTGTCGGGGTCTGATAGAACTCCGTATGCTTCGGATAATTCCTTGAATTTCTCCTCAGCTTCCGCTCCTTCGTTGTGATCAGGGTGGTACTTAAGCGCAAGTTTACGATAAGCTTTTTTCATCTCCTGCGGGTCTACGTCTCTCGACACTCCCAGCACTTCATAATAATCCCTTTTTCCGGCTGCCATAATGGATAATTACCCCTTTAAAAACTTATATATATACCCTATTTGCTGATTTACAAGCCTATAAGTTGAAATTACTTAGAGTATTACAAGGATTTTAACAATTTTATTTTATACGAGATCAGAGATTTTGCCAATATACCAAAAGTGATTTGGGTTAAGTCATAAGCCCAATGCTTTCTTCAAGTATTTCCCGGTATGAGACTTTTTACATTCGGCAACTTCTTCAGGCGTGCCCTGAACAACTATATGACCGCCTTTGTCTCCACCCTCAGGACCAAGGTCTATAACGTGATCTGCTGATTTAATTACATCCATATTATGCTCGACTACAAGCACCGTATGTCCCGATAGAACGAGCTTGTTTATAACATCTAGTAGCTTTTTAACATCCTCAGCATGAAGCCCTACGGTAGGCTCATCCAAGATATACAGAATGTCATTTCCGCCTCTTTTACCAAGCTCTCTTGCGATCTTGATTCTCTGAGCTTCCCCACCTGAAAGCGTTGGCGCCGGCTGGCCGAGTCTGATATAACCAAGTCCGACGTCCTGGAGAATTTTAAGCTTTCTGCCTAAAGAAGGGGTTTCGAAAAAGAAATTAATTGCATCATCCACTGTAAGCGCAAGGATATCGTTAATGTTCTTATTCTTATATTTAATGTCCAAAACCTCTTTTTTGAACCTTTTGCCGTTGCATTCTTCACAGATTACATATACATCCGCTAAAAAATGCATCTCTACCTTTTGCCTGCCCTCACCCTCGCAGACTTCACACCTTCCTCCGGCAACATTAAAAGAGAAATGTGACGGGGTAAGCCCCTTTGAGCGTGCCTGCCATGTTTCAGCTATTAGCTTTCTTATCTGATCGTAGACTTTTATATAAGTCACCGGGTTTGATCTGAGGGTTTTACCGATCGGATTTTGGTCAAGCATAATAACGTCTGAGATATAGTCGATACCCTTAATCTCATCAAACTGGCCGACTCTTTCGATATCACTACGGAATTTCCTAGCCATCGCCGAATAAAGCACATCGTGAACGAGTGAGCTTTTTCCGGAACCCGAAACGCCTGTTACACAAATGAAAGTTTTTAATGGAACGCTTAGAGTTAAATTTTTTAAATTATGCTCATTTGCTCCAACAACTGTTAAGCTCTTTCCGCTGCCCTTTCTTCTCTTAGTTGGAATAGGGATGCCCTCTTTCTGGAGCAAATATTTTTTTGTAAGAGAATCAGCACCGTTTTTAAGAAAGTTCTTAACCGTGCCTTGGTATACAATTTCTCCACCTCTTTCCCCAGCCAATGGACCAAGCTCAATTATATGATCAGCAGAACCAATCATATCAAAATCGTGCTCTACTATTACAATCGTGTTATCCCTATCGCGAAGCTCTTTGATTAATTCAATTAAACGGGTCAGATCTCGCTGATGAAGACCTATTGAAGGCTCGTCCATAATGTATAGAGTCTCAGTCAGAGTGGACCCGAGCTGACAGGCAAGATTTACCCTCTGTGCTTCTCCACCTGACAGAGTCTTTGCAAGGCGTGAAAGTGTAAGATATTCAAGGCCTACTTTGAGGAGGAAATCGATTCTGGAATTTATTTGCTTTAATATCTCATCCGCAATCTGGTTCTCATACTCAGATAGCTCGAGTTTATCGAAGAAATTCTGCAGCTTATCGACAGATAAATCTGAAAGCTCTGCTATGTTTTTGCCTTGAATCCTAACCCATAGCGCTTCTTTCTTTAACCTGCTTCCACCGCACACGTCACAATCAAAAGCCGAGCGGTATTTACTTAAAAACACCCGGACGTGCATTTTGTAATTCTTTCTTTCCAAATATTCAAAGAATCCATTAATCCCCTTAAACGACCCCATACCTTCATAAACTAAATCTGTCGCCTTTTTTGAAAGTTGAGAAAAAGGTTTATTAACATCTACACCGTATTCCGCTGCTGATTCTAACAGCCTTCTCATGCGGGGTTGATGAGATGGTTTGGTAAATGGCTCTATAGCACCCTGTGCTAACGTTTTATCAGGATTAGGTATTACCAAGTCAGAGTCGAATTTCAGGATGTTACCAAAACCGTTGCACTCTAGGCATGCTCCACGGGGGCTATTAAATGAAAACAGGAGTGGCTCGGGCTCTGAAAACTTAGTATGACACGAAGTGCATTCAAGATCTTTTGAATAGCGAAGTGATGTGTCATCCACAATATGAACATTTACATATTTACTATCGGAGAACCCCAATTCTAGTGAACCAACTAATCTTGAAAATGAACTTTGTTTTATTGAGACCCTGTCTATTACCACTTCTGCCCCGTCGGGCAATGTCTCAAGTTCCTCTATTTGAGATATTTTTCCGTTTAGCCAGATTCTAGTAAAGCCCTTAGAAAGTAGACCCTTAGGAGTTGGATTTAAATCATCGAGGGGGAATGTTAATACAGCTCTTTTGTCCAGATAATGCTCTAGTAGTTCGTGAACTATATCTTCCGGGGATCTTTTTCTGACCTCAATGTCACAATTAGGACAAAAGGTTTTACCAATTTTTGAATATAGGAGTCTTAAAAAATCATAAATTTCTGTTGTAGTTCCTACGGTGGAGCGCGAGGTTCTTACAGAGTTTCTGCTCTCAATTGCAACAGCAGGAGGCAGCCCGGAAATATCATCCATATCTGGGCGCTCAACACGCTCAAGAAACTGTCTAGCATAAGTAGAGAGACACTCAATGTATCTTCTCAGACCTTCGGCATAGAGTGTATCTAAAGCTAGTGAAGATTTACCTGAGCCGCTTAGCCCTGTAATAACTGTGAACTTATGCCAGGGTATTGAGACATTAATGTTTTTGAGGTTGTTTTCCCTAGCGCCTTCTATTTTTATTTCGCCTTTCATACATCAAACACCATTTGTTTAGAGTGTTAAGAGACTTTAACAAGTTACAAGAAATAAGTTGAAAGAAGTCTGAAAATTTATTTAAAAATATCTTTTATCTCAGCTAACCCGGAAACTTCCTTAATCAAAGGATGACTAAGCCCCTCAATTTTTCTATGGTTAAGCCAGATAACATCCAGTCCCGCATTCATGCCTCCCATTACATCAGCCCCATACATATCCCCCACATGAATTGCTTCTCTTGAGTTTAGTCCGAGTTCATTTAGCGCATGATCAAAAATACGAGAGTCGGGTTTTATCATGTCCACGTTTGTAGAATCCAAGATTAGATCAAAATACTCTCTTATACGGACTTCATCACATTTCTCTTCAGTATTGCCGTCGTTATTTGATATGACTGCCAACTTATATCCTTTGTCTTTTAAATGTTCCAGAAGCTCAACTGCTCCAGGAAGAGCGACTCTGCTAAATTCTATTTGACTAATTGCAGACCTTACGTTTTGACGAAACTCACCTACCTCTTGTCCCGGCATCAAAGATTCATAAAGAATTGGCAGAAACCACTGCTGATATTCTCCAGGTGTTAAGCCGCCCATTTCCTTATGCTTTAAGAAGAGCTTAAAATCTGCCTTTGTATATTCAAGCTCAAAATCCTTATTAGAAATCTCAAGCCCCACCTCTCTCATTGCCTGAGCAATTCTATGCAAATAAGGAGGGTCAGTGGATGCTAGAGTATCACCAAGGTCAAAGAAAATAGCCTTAATAGATTCCAATAATCAAACCTCAACAATGTTAAAATTTATAAAAAGTTCACCCATCTAAAGAATTTATTAATAATATCACATATGGGTACTTAAACCATTTTTAAATCTCTAAAGTAATACAAATGGCGGCTATAAGATTGTAAATACTAATATTAAGCCAGTCGATAACGATATAGCTTCATTAAAATATTTATAATACGGAAATCTCCCTTTGCAATGAATAGAGCATAGTGTTAATATATTATTCCTAATATGACTAGGTTTTTACTCCCCATTTTATTGTTATTTTTCTTATTTGCTTCAAACCAAGTTGCCGGCTCAGCTAATGATCAATACGCGGCCAGCGTAGCTACACTGCTTAATGAGAACCCCGGTAAAAACGGCAAGTTAGGGATAGTTGTTAAATCACTAACCACGGGAGAAACTATATACGAGCATAACGCAGACAAGATGTACATCCCTGCATCTAACGAAAAGATAATTACTTCAGTGTCGGCTCTATCACTTTTGGGTAAAGACTATCGGTTCAAAACAGATTTCTTATCGGGCGGAGAAATATCAAACGGTATTCTTCATGGCGGTCTATATATAAAAGGCTATGGCGATCCTACACTATCACAGGGACACCTGGGCTATATAGTATTTCAACTGAAACAACGCGGCGTAAAAGAAATTAAAGGAAAAGTTATCGTTGATGATACTTTTTTTGAAAAAGAGAGGTATGCAAAAGGGTGGAAAGCAGAGTGGAAAGACGATTTTTACAGTCCTGCCATAAGCGCGTTGTCATATAACTACAACATAATCGAATTAAAAGTGTACGCATCAAAATCAGGCAACCGGCCAGCAGTTCAGATTGAACCTAGAGGGTCAAATATTGAAGTAATAAACAAAGCTGTTACAAGTAGTAAGAAGGGAGTGCTTAAAACAGCATGGCAGGATGATGAAACAATAGTCCTAAGTGGTCAGATTAAACCTAAGGCTACTGTTACTCTAAAAATTCCGGTATTAAACCCTACACTTTTAACCGGCAATGTTATTAAGAATGCTATAGAAGAATCAGGTATCAAAGTTTCGGGACCCGTTGTAGCTGACAAAGTTCCCAGATGGGCAAATAAAATCTACACGCACTATTCAGACCCGTTGTCATCGGTAATTACAGAATACAATAAAAACAGCGTTAATATAATTGGTGAGAACCTTATGAAAACCCTCGGTGCGCAGTACAAAGGTATACCGGGAACATGGGATAAAGGCTCTGCTGTTATATCGGAATTTTTAAATGAAGTAGGGATCAAAAACGGATTTAAAATAGTTGACGGCTCGGGACTATCGCTACTTAATAGAGTATCGCCTGAAACGCTAACTGATATCTTAAGCTATGCATATGAAGATAAGTTAATATCTACTGATTTTCTAGATTCACTGCCTGTAGCGGGAATTGACGGGACTCTTAAAAAACGATTTACGCAATCTGAAGTACAGGGAAGAGTCAGAGCTAAAACCGGATATTTAAATAATGTTAGGGCGCTCTCAGGCTATGTCTTTACAAAAAAAGGTGATGTACTTGTATTCTCTATACTATCAAATGGATTCGGCTGGAAGACTAAAGAGTTACAAAACGATTTACTCGTTCAGTTAGTTGAATGCTGCAATAATTAGAAGCTTGAGTATTCAGTCGCTAATTAGTTAATGATATCTTGCACATATGATTGCTTTTTGATCAAAAAACAGTACATTGTAAGAATAAGTACTGTAAATTAATTTTCGTTATTTGAGTGATTGAACTTAGACAATTTAATGGCAAGCTGATACTAATTCAGCCATCAAGTTTAATTTGTATTTTTACACTCGAATTATTTTTTGTTGACATATAAAGTAAAACGCTTTATTTTTTAAAGTAAATTTAACTATTCTACTTAAATGTTCACCACTATTCTAAAAAGATATGTATGGGTTGTAAATCTTATATTGCTGGCCGTGCTTGCCTATTTGTTAGCGCTGAGTGTTAATGGCATGGTTCAAAGCAAGGTAACTACAAATAATGCAGAGGCTTCTCAAAATTTCTTCCCGACTAAAAAAAGTAAAAACAATGAAAAAAACAAGGTCACGCCAATATCCGATTATCAAATAATTGCAAAAAGGAACATCTTCGGGGTTACTGAAGAATCCGAGTCCTCCGATGCTCTAGCATCTAACCCAGAGGCATTGCCAGAATCAAGCTTGAATCTTATTCTTCTCGGCACTATTATGAATCCAGATCAGAAATCGGTAGCAATAATCAAAAACGATGATAATGGCAAGGTAAATGGTTATAAAAGTGGTGAGAATATAGATATAATCGATTCTGAAAAGGTTAGACTAGTAGCTGTACAAAACTGTAAAGCAGTTATTCAACGCAAAGCAAAGGGGCAGGAGACTATTAAGTGCAAAAACCTTGGTGACATTGCATCAGCTGGAGGAAACCAGGGGCTTCTTTCAAAAAACTCTAAGGCTGCAACTCTCGACCGAAATCAAAAACCGGGAGACAAAAACTCCAATCAAATAAAGAAGACTGGAGAAAACAGCTATGAAGTGAACCGTGATCTTCTCGAAGATCTTTTAAGCAATCCGACCAAAATAGTGCAGCAAGCAAGGGTTATCCCACAGGACGATGGACTAAGATTTTTTGGTATAAGATCTAATAGCATTTTTTGGAAGATTGGAATTAAAAATGGCGATACATTACATAAGATAAACAACGTAGAATTAAATGATATCGAAAGGGCTCTCAGCGTTTTTGAAGATCTTAGAACTCAAAATTCTTTTACGATAAACTTAACAAGGGCGGGACAACAATATACTTATGATTACACAGTCAAATAAACGTAGTTTTAATTTCAGGAAGCAAGATTATCTTGACTTCGAAGATGGAGTGATATAAGACCTTAATTGAGATAGAATAAATATGGACACTGCATTAAATATAGAGAGGATTACATAATGAAAGGATTTCTCATCAATATTTTGATACTCGGATTTTTGCTAACGCTATACATATATATAAACACAAATAATGAAGGGACTTTAATTCAAGAGAACGCCGCTCAAACCCAGGAGCTAGCAGAGGAATCCGCAACATATAAGACTACGAACAATAACGATGATGTTAGCTACCGTATAATAGAAGGTGACACACTTTATTCCATAGGCAGTAAGTTCGGTGTCAGCGTTACAGATATAAAAGAAATAAACGGCCTAAAAGAAGACGAAATAGCAGCAGGAGACTATATAGACATCCCGGTTATTGCCGCTATAGAGAACAATCAATCGGCAGATAAAAAAGATTACACTTCACTTAACGAACTAAACGACACAAAGACTCTTGCTCAAACATACGGAGAGGACAATTTTGATGTTGGTGAGTCCACAGACGGCACTCTCGATCTAAGCGACGCTCCAACAGACAACGCTCAAGCTCAGAATGATCCGGAGCAGAAAGAGAGATTGGAAAGACAACAAGAACGTGAGAAAAGACGCCAGAAGAGAATACAGCAACGGGAAGACGCTTTACAAAAAAGGGCAAATGGGGGGAATCAGGCTAATACAAATGGGAATAAAGATACTAGCAAGAAAACTGAAGAAAAGAAGTCTGAAACTATTATCGCAGATGGTGAAATAGTCAGCCTCCAGTCTGAGATGGATGTCCAGGATCTAATTCAAACTATTAGTGAGATTACCGGAGAAAACTTCATTCTGGATGAATCAGTTAAGGGGAAAAAGATAACGGTCGTAGCTCCTGGCGGTTTCAAGAGTGAAAATGCAATGAGATTGTTTGAAACAATCCTCAGTCTTAACGGTTTCTCAGTGGTGAAAAAGAACGGAACTAATATCATTGTTCCAAAAAGAGACATTAAGTTTCAGGATATTCCTACAGAATTTGGGACTGGCCGTGCTGAATCTTCAGATAGGTACATCACAAGACTCGTCGAGCTACAAAATGTTCAAGCAAGTGAGGTAGCAAATATTCTCAAACCGCTGGTTTCTAGAGAAGGGGATATCGTTGTCTATCCTGCTACAAATACACTGATCATTATTGAGAGGGTCGACAATCTAAACAGAATACTAAAAATCATTGAAAATTTTGATGTTGAAACTGAGATTGAATTTATAAAGATAGAAAATGGTGACGCAGCCGAAGTCGCAACTAAGCTCTTAGAAATATTTGGCAGCTCAGGCGGCTCATCTTCTGGATCTAGTAGAGCAGCTTCTCAAAGAACCGCCGCTTTAACTCAGCAGCGGGGGCGTAATACTAGCAGAACTAACCGGGCTACTGCACAAAATGCTCCGGCAATTACTGCACAGTCTACACAAGAATCATCCCCCGTCAGTTTCAAAGTCATTACGGACGAAAGAACGAACTCTCTAATAATCATTGCTTACCCTGGCGACATGGCCAAAATTAAAGCTGTAATAGAAATCCTTGATGTTAAAACTGATGAGCAGCAAGACGGAATATTTGTAATTCGTGTTTTAAATGCCGATGCTGAGCAGATTGTGGGTGTATTATCAGCTCTGTTCGGAGGTGGCGGTGGTGGCGGTAGTGGATTTGCACAACAAAGAGCCCAAAGAACTTCCGGGTTTAGCGGATCCGGGTCTACAATCGGATCAGGGTCAACCGGAGGTTCCACTTTCGGACAATCGCAAAGTATTTCAAGACAAAACATAGGGGGCGGAGGTGGTTCGGTGGTTGCAGAGACTGAGGATCTCAGAATAACAGCGGATCCTGCAACAAATTCAGTAATCATAATAGGATCAAGAAGGGATTACGAGGAAATTAAAGATGTAATTGATGAGCTTGATATAAGAAGAAAACAAGTATTTGTAGAAGCAGCTATATTAGAAGTTAGCCTTGATAAAATAAGATCATTCGGAACTAATTTGAGTATCGGTTTTACAATAAACGACAGCACTCTCGGATTTGGCGGAACAGCCCTTCCAGGTGTCCCAAGCCTGCTTGGAGTAGCCGCAAATCCTGAAGCAGCTGCAAATCTTGTAGGCAGCTTATCTGGACTATTTTTAGGAGTAGTTGGAGAAGAGGTCGACCCAGACGGGTCAGGGCCGATACCGCCTATCCCATCTTTTACTGCACTATTTCAAGCGCTTACTTCACTAACTGATGTGAACGTTCTCTCTACACCAAGCATCATAACAACAGATAACGAGCCTGCAGAGATCATCGTTGCAGACGTAATACCTTTCCCTACAGGAAGCACTGTAGGTGATGGGGGTGTTACTGTTCAGACAATTGAGAGAGAACCTGTAGGCATAAGACTTTCTATTACACCTCAAATAAGCGAAGGCGATTTCTTAAATCTAAATATTCTTACCGAAGTATCTGCAATTAGATCCGCTCCGGTAGCAGGTCT
>JBBDIN010000100.1:0-19282 GCA_040880385.1 Thermodesulfobacteriota bacterium
ACATTTGTTAGTTCCAAATAGCCTTAACTATAATACCGAGATTATAATACCATGTTATAAGAAGTCTCCAATAAATGATGTTCTGCTTGACAATTATTGCCGGCTTCGGTTTTCTTCTAGAATAAGTCATGAGCAAAACAGGAATCGTATATCTAATTGGAGCTGGCCCAGGGGATAGAGGCTTAATCACTATCAAGGGAAAAGAGCTTCTTCAGAAAGCTCACGTAATTGTTTACGATTATCTTGTAAACGCCGATCTCCTCGAATATGCAAAAGACAGCGCTGAGATTCTCTATGTTGGCAAAAAAGCAGGGCAAAAGGAGATGACTCAGGGCAGCATTAATAGTCTTCTTGTCAGAAAAGCGAAAAGTGGAAATATTGTGGCAAGGCTTAAAGGTGGTGATCCATTTACTTTTGGCAGGGGTGGTGAGGAGGCTGAGGCTCTTCAAGCAAAACAAATCCCTTTTGAAATAGTCCCCGGGGTTAGCTCTGTATCCGCAGTTCCCGCATATGGCGGCATATCCCTGACACATAGAGATTTCACATCGTCATTTGCGGTTGTTACAGGTCATAAGGATCCCTCGAAGGAAAAGCCCAATATTCCCTGGGATGCGCTTTCTCAAATAGGTACAGTCGTTTTCTTGATGGGCGTTAACAAACTGAAAGAAAATATGACAGAGCTATTAAAAGCAGGGAAAAGTCCTAAAACACCTGTTGCTATAATAACCTGGGGTACCTACCCCCAGCAAAGAACATTGACCGGGACTATTGAAAATATCTCAGATTTAGTAAAAAAACATAAAGAAATAACTTCTCCCGGCATAGTTGTGGTTGGGGAAGTTGTTAAGTTAAGAGAGATAATAAATTGGTACGAATCTAAGCCGCTATTTGGTAAAACAGTCATCGTAACAAGACCTAAGAGCCAGGCCCCTGAATTCACTAAGCTTCTTGAAGAACAGGGTGCAAATGTAATTACCTTTCCAACTATAGAAATCGCTCCCCCCAGTAGTTATAAAGCCCTAGATAAAGCGATAAACAGTATAGAGCAATACGATTGGATAGCTTTTACCAGTGTAAATGGGGTCAAGTCCTTCTTTGAAAGGTTAAAGAAGCTAGATAAAGATATAAGAGAGCTCCATCGAGCAAAGATAGCTGCTATAGGTGAGGTTACTGCCAAAGAAATTGAGAACATGGGTATCAAGGTAGATATAGTGCCTAATGATTTTAAGGCTGAGGGCCTCATCCGCATATTTAAGAAGAAAGAAATCAGAGATTGCAAAATCCTTATTCCTAGAGCCAAAGTTGCCAGAGATATCTTGCCGGACAGTTTAGTTAAAATGGGGGCTAAGGTCGATCTTGTCACCGCGTATATCACTAAACAACCCGGCAAAGCTAAGACAAAAAACATTATTAAGCTTCTTGGTGAAGATAAAATTGATATGATAACCTTTACCAGCTCATCTACAGCTAGAAATTTCTTTGATTTAATGCCCGATTTTAAACAGAGAAAGAATCGGCCTCTATTTGCCAGTATTGGGCCAATTACAGCCAAAACAGTGAAGGACTCCGGTTATAAATCAACTATTGTTCCCAAGCAGTATACAGTTGAATATCTTGCAAGTGATATAGTGGATTATTTTACTAAAATAAACTTAAAGTAGGTTTAATAAATATAGCAATCAAGAGTTATAGCAAACTATTTCTAAGGTAGAAACTAATCTAATGCCTAGATTCCCAATAGCAGAAAATCAAGTAAATAATGATGAGGCGTTTATCTCAGGAACTGACTATAAGCATATAGTTAAGGTTCTTAGACTTAAACCGGGTGATAAAATTACTCTTTTTGATAGTAGTTCAAGACAGTATTACTGCAAAATAAGAGAAATTAGCAAAAGAGACGTTGTTGTTGATATAGAACGCACAGAACAAGTAAATACCGAGTCTCCCATTGAGATAACCCTCCTTCAAGGGTTACCAAAAGGAGACAAAATGGACTATATAATTGAAAAAGCTACTGAGTTAGGTGTTAGCAGAATTGTTCCCGTGATAACCCAAAGGGCTCAAATAAGAGAAAGGGACCGGAAAAAGAGGTGGGACAGGATAGCTTTAGAGGCATCAAAGCAGTGCGGGAGAACAAATCCGGCCATAATAGAAAATACTTTAGATTTTGAAGGTGCAATAAATTTGTATTCCAAGAAAGAGTTAGCAGTAATACTTCATGCTAATTATGAGGTAACGGCGAAAGGTTATATTAAAAACTCTTTACAAGCTCCCCAAAGTATTGTATTATTTGTGGGTCCGGAAGGTGGGTTTACGGACAATGAAGTCCTCCTTGGTAACAAAATGGGTTTCATGTCCTTGGGTCTGGGTCCCAGGGTATTGAGAACCGAAACCGCAAGCATTGCGGTTCTTTCAGTTCTTCAATTTCACTACGGAGATTTGTGATTACAACCTATCACAGTCTCCGTTTAAGCTTTTTAAGCTCTTCTATCTTATTTCCTCTCATATTTTTATACTTTTGCTCTTCAATATTCCCAGCTTCAAAACTATCATCTAACGCCGCTATTTCTTTTATAAGTGCAAGGTGGTTTACTTCTAAATCCCCTACCCCTTTATCCTGATCCGTGCCGTTATCCTGCTCGGTGCTCTTTTTTATAACTGTGGAATAAATAACTCCTGTTATGATAATTAAAAGCAAAAATCCAAGCGCCCCCCATTTCAAATAATCACCTTGAGCCAAAGGGCTATTGAGCTCAACCTTAATACTGTGTCCGGGTTTTAAATCCTCCCCTGCCCACTTTAGAAAGCTCTCTCCACGTATTTGTACGGATTCTCCGCCGCTGAGTCCCTTTACTTCAACAGTCTTAGTTGATTCAGAGATTAGAAGCAAAAAATTCTCAGTAGGATAATCTATGGTTTTTTCAAAAGCCGTAGTTCCGGAATTCAAAGGTAAATTGTATGCGTAAACCACTCTTTTCTGGCCGGGCAGAACGCTTGCGGTGTCGGCAAAACCGTACTCGGTATTTACCACATCTTCAGGGTTGAGGCCATGTATATAGTTAACGTTTTGAGCTCCCTTTGGAGTGCTTACCCTGAGGGATTCCTTCCTGCCGTCTTCAAGATCCTTACCGCCCACATAGATTTTATCCCCTGTGTTGTTATACAGAGTAAGGTCGGCAACAGATAACGTGCCTTCAGCGGTATGCATTATCATTTGGGCTTCAATAATTTTGATATTATCTTCATCAACGGTTGGTTCGTAAATCGGCAAATCAAGTATCTTCGTGTCTTCATTCGGATAAAAGACCATTTTGTCTGTTGAATACTGAGCGCCTTTAAAATCCACGGTAATTGCATAGCTTCTGTCCCAGTTAAGGCCTTTGAAGGAAAAGTTTCCCTGTTCATCACTCTTTATGGTTTTCTCATCTGTGGGCTTGTCACCCAGATAAGAGGTTAGAGTTAAGGTAACTCCGGGACCAGGCCCCTCTGTCGTTTTATTGAGTACTTGTCCGGAAATGCCGCCGCTTGCCGCCCCATCTTTGGGAGCGTTGTAAGAAACGAGATATTCCGCAATTGCCTGAGCCTGAGCCGGCGGAACATTCATCGGGGGCATCGGAGGATAGCCTTCATTTAAAGGCATTTTACCGCTTGCTTGATAAATTTGCTGAGGGTTTTCAATCCACTTAGCAATTTGTTCTTTTGGGTATCTTTCGTCAACTCCCGCTAAATCCGGGCCAACGAATCTGCCTCTACCGATTGTATGACACCTTACGCAGCGGTTTTGTATAAAGAGTTCCTCACCGGAAAGAGTGAGGGTTGAAGTACCTTGTTGTTGAGCTTTAGCATCAGGTGCACTTAGAACAGTGCCGCTTAGAAAGGTAAGCAAGGCAAGAAATAACACATTAAGCGTTGTTGTTTTAATCGTTTTCATATTAGTTTAATTTGGCTCCGCATTTAGAACAGAACAAATCCTCTAGTCCGTATTCGTTCCCGCACTTAGAACATTTATTCTCTTTTTTCGTTTTGTTAGAAGTGCTTCTGAATGCAGAAATCTCCTCTTCAATTTTTTTATCATCAATCAGGTTATCTGCTCTGGTTTCTCTGTATGACAATATTTCCTGCTCAAGCTCGTAATCAGGACTTTTTGTCCCGCTTTGTTTTTGAGTTTCATCCATTTCTTTTAAAACTCCCGCCGCCTCAAGTTTGTATTTATTTTTAAGCTCATCGTAATCTTCTTTTGAGAGCTTCCCAAGGCCATAGTCAAAATCTATATCCGTGATAGCGGAAAATAACGCCTCTTTTTGGTTATCCAAAGTTTTTAGTTTTTCACTTATAGGGTCTGCATTTTCAACACCAAATCTAGCGGGAAATTCATTTCCTTGAGCCCCGCTTTTTAGAAAGAATGGTAAAGCTATATATATAGCCATAGCTGCTGAAATAATTAAAATTATTAAGATTTCCAAATTGTTTCCTTTTTATCGAAATGTTCCGGAAGAAAAAGAATTATGACGCTTTTACCGTAGCATCTTTTTCACTTACCGTATACCTTACAAAAGCTTCTTGCGTACTCTTTCTGCCACTCGGCCATATTGTAATGATTGCTCCCAGAAGGAGTACTAGCCCTCCTGCCCAAATCCAATTGACCATCGGGTTTATCATTGCCCTAATCGTAGCGCTTTCGTCTGCGTTAAAACTGCTCAATATAATGTAGAGGTCGTCTTTGTAAGTAGAGCGCAATGCTACTTCGGTTTCCTGGTTTATTTCACGGTTACCTTCATATTTGTAAATGTTTTTTTCAGGCGTTATGGTGTCTATCTGCTTACCATCTTCAAAAAGCGTAAGGTTTGCCACTGTAGCGTTTTTAGCATCTGTCGTATATTGTTCGAGTCCGTCAAACCTAAGACTGTAGCCCCTTAACTCCATTGACTCGCCTTTATTAAGAGTTACCTGCTTTTCAGTTACAAATATCGAAGAAGCTGTTACCCCGATTACAACGAGAACAACTCCTATATGTACTATATAGCCGCCGTAGCGCCTCTTGTTTCTCGAGACCAGTCTCATAAACGCCATAAGGAAATTTTCCCCTCTTTTCATTCTTACCCTGGTGCCTCTAAAAAATTCTGTAAATACAGTGCCTGTCACAAACGCGCAGAGGGCAAAAGCAATTATAGCCTTAACATCTCTCATTCCCAGAGCTAAGAGGACTATAACCGTTAAGATTCCGAGCAATATAGGATAGAGAAAGTTTTTGGTCAGGTTCTTAAAAGAGGCTTTTCTCCAGGAGATTAGAGGCCCTACTCCCATAAGGAATATGAGCACAAGCGCGATTGGAACATTGACCCGGTTAAAATACGGCGAGCCGACTAAGATTTTACTCCCGGTCACGGCTTCAGATAATATAGGGAATATCGTTCCAAGAAAAACGGCGAAAGCTGCTCCCAAGAAAAGTAGGTTGTTAAATATAAATGCACTTTCCCTGGACAATATAGAATCAAACCTATTCTCCGTTTCAAGGTCCTTGATTCTGTAGAGAAACATGCTGAAGGAGAAAAGAAGTATAAATGCGATAAACCCTAAAAACAGAGGTCCTATGTCAGACTGTGCAAAAGAATGTACAGAAGATATTATGCCGCTTCTGGTGATAAATGTACCGAATATGGCAAGGAAGAAGGTAATAATGATCAGTGCCATGTTCCACTTTTTAAGCATTCCCCTTTTTTCCTGGATCATGACTGAGTGAATAAACGCGGTAGCCGCCAGCCACGGCATAAAGGCTGCGTTCTCAACAGGGTCCCATGCCCAGTAGCCTCCCCACCCAAGCTCGAGATAAGCCCAGCGGGCTCCCAAAAGAAGACCGATAGCCAAGAAGGTCCATGCAACTAGAGCCCACTTGCGTGAATACCTTATCCACTCGTCCCCGAGTTTTCCTGAAAGGAGCGCCCCCATTCCAAATGCGAACGGAACCGTGACACCAACGTATCCCACGTAAAGCGTGATCGGGTGTATGATCATATAAGCGTTTTGAAGTATGGGGTTAAGCCCCCTTCCCTCCTTTGGAGTAAAGGGGAGTTTCTCAAAAGGGCTCTCGATAAAAGCTATTACAAAGATAAAGAAGATAGACACAGTGGCAAGGGTTGCAAGAACATACGGCATGAGCTGTCTGTCCTTATTTCTACTCTGGAGAACAACTATTGCTGTATAAACTGAAAGCACAAGGCACCATAGCAGGAGCGAGCCCGCCTGCCCCGCCCAAAGAGAAGTTATCCTGTATATAGTTGCAAGATCGGTGCTGGTGTTTAGGGCTACGTATTTTAAGCTGAAGTCAAGATTAATAAGAGAGTGTACGAGTGCTATAGTTGCGATTACTAATAGAACGAGTACCGCAATGGCTCCGTTTTCAGCGCTTCTTACAAAGTCCCATTTGCGGGTTTTTGCTCCGTAAATTGAAGCTACCAATACGTATACAGAAATTATTAAAGCTAAGAATATTGAAATATTCCCGGTTTCTACCATTTAGTAAGAACTCTCTTTCTCTTCATAGAGTGAGTCAGTTGATTCATATTTCGTAGGGCATTTCGCAAGCAGTGTGTCCGCTTCAAATACATCATTCTTAGCGTATACGCCTTCTACCACCGCTTCAACGTCATCAGCAAATATATCGGGCACTATACCATCATAGGCTACGTCTATAATTTGAGAGCCGTCGGTTATCTTAAATTCAAGCGCGCCCTCTGTGTCTTTTATTATAGTTCCCGGAACCACCGTTCCTGAAACCCTTACTCTGCTATCGTAGACAGCCGGCACTTGTGCCATAAGCTCTTCCACAGTGAGGTAATAAACCATAGTGTCTCTTACTCCACCATAAACAAGATAACTCACAGTAAGAGCAATTACTGCTATCGCTACAATAAATTTCAATTTCCCCTTAAGCATCTATTGACCCTCAATTACGAAAAAGCTTCTAACTCTTTTTTTAACTGTCTATTTTTTCTTAGTAGATCATAAATATAAATTATTAGTACTACCCATACAACTAGATGTCCCCAAAACAGATAATTTAGCCTAAGTGGTATTGCTTCAAGTTTAACAGAATCTAGCCATACTTTCCCTTGCCCTTCTACTATAAGGTTTAGTTTAACCTTTTCGGGCGCAATTTCTTTGTCAATATACAGAACGCTCTCAGCGGGTCTCCAATCAGTCGTGCCAGATACAGGGACTCTTGGGCCGCGCGATATAAGTTCTTCTCCATCTGGAAATTGAGCAATTAATTCTATATATGAAATGCCTCTTAAATCCTCAGTACCAGTAAGATCTTCAGAGCGTATTTGAGCTTTATATGTTAAGCGTTTGTTCTTAAAATCTTCTTTGTCTATTTCAAACAGTTCAACCTTAATAGTCTTATCAGTATTGATTAAAAGCGATCCATTGTTATCTGTAGTGATTTCTGTATCTATCACAACACCTGACTGAGTAATTATCTCTTGGACATTTGATATGGGGAAACTAAGCTTCTTCTCTTCTTGGGCAAGAGATTGATAGCCAGTCATGGTGACAATAAAAAATAGTAATACCGTAAAATAAAATTTTCTTTTCATGTCCTAATCTCAAAAATAGAATACCTGCCATTTCCGACATTAAAAGCGTAGTTTATATGAATAAAAACGCTGAATCGGGTACACCGTGTACAAAAAAGGTGTCCGGGGTGGAAAAGTCTATTAGTTGGGAGCCCTTATCCCTGTCTCTTAATTTGAGTCATCTTGTTCGCTTGAATGTTCTACGGTTGAGGTTTTCTCTTCCTTCTTAGGGAAGATTATATATTGAACCACAAACCCTAGTCCCCCAAGTGCCATCAGGCTTAATAATATCCTATATGTGTCAATCTCACTGATATTATTTATAAATTCAGGAGTAAAAGGGTTAAAATCGCTATTTATAACATAAAGAGTTCCTATAACGGCTATCCAGGCCCCGGCAAAAGAGGTAATAAGTATAATCATGAATTTTTGTAGCAACAATGCAATTATTCCCCCCAAGATTGCAGGCATTATATATAGTAGAGGGCTTGTATCAATATTGATCAGCATAAGGATTCCTGAGAATACTGAAATTCCAAACAAAGCCCCTAGGAGAAAGACCCCAGCAGAATAAAGGAATAACAATATTACAGCAGCCACTAATCCGCCAGCTATGCCGGCAATTAAAATAATAAGTATCTCGTTGCCATCGGTTAGGGTAAAACCAACACCTGCTAGGAATGACGCGCCTATGATGAATCCTAAGATGGCTAAGACTAGTCGGAAAATTTTATATCCGAAAAAACATATTAGAAGTCCAAATAGGGCGGCTATAATAGATAAAAGCTTAAGAGTGGTTGGAGTGATGTTCAATTAGACTCCTAGAATTCTTACTTTAACTATTGACTTGCTTGATTATGTGAATAATATCATAATATCAGCATGTTACATGCTTAATGTTAATGTTTTAATTGCAATTAGTTAAAGTTCTGTGTTGATCTAGTTCTGACTTAATTTTAGTCGTGCAACAGTGTCTTTCATACGCTCAAGATCAATTCTTTCTAGGAGAAGGATAACAAATAACAGGGTGCAGGCTGCCATGTTTATGAGAAGAGCATTCATCATCTCAGGAGCTATCCCACCCCCGCCAGGGCCAAATACAACTGGAGATATGCCTCTCATTACTCTTACAGATAAGTAAACTAGAGGGAGATCAATAAATGCAATTATGGCAAAAACTGCTGCATATTTAGCTTTTTTCGTGTCATTTCCTGCTGAGGACCTTAAAACAAGGTAGACAATATAGAGTATCCAAAGAATGAAAGTAGTCGTGAGCTGAGGGTCCCAAGTCCACCAGGTGCCCCAAATTGGCTTAGCCCACACGCTTCCCGTGATTATGGTAAGGGTTAAAAACAATACTCCGAGCTCCGCTGAGCAATATGCTAAAATATCCCATTTTCGTGTGCCCTTCCACAAATACATAATGCTCGCTATAAAAACAATAATGAATGCAACAGTTGCAACCCACACGGTTCCCATGTGGAAATAGAAGATTCTTTGAATATGCCCCATCTGAGGTTCAGTGGGAGCATATATAAAGGCCGCATAAATAGAGGCTATTATGCCTATAAAAGCTAGAATAAAGAGTATTCGTCTCATCATAGGAGTTAGATTATCGAAAAATTGTTAAGATTCATCTATTACGTATTCAAATGTAACCGCGCAAGCAGTTACAAAGATTATATCAAACGATGCGAGTAATTTCAAAGATGAGCTGGCATCAAAGACAGAATTGCCGTCTAACACCTGAGTACTCAATTTTACCGCACTAACTATAACCGGAATTATGATTGGAAATAAGAGGATAGGCAATAGTACTTCTCTAAGCTTAGTATTTATGGCCATAGCTGAGAATAGAGTCCCTACAGATACGAAACCGATTGAGCCTAAAAACATTATTGGTATAAGTGGAATTAAGGTAGATAAAAAGCTGTAGTTAAAAAACAATATAAACATCAGCACGGTTAGAATTCCTACTATAAATACAAAAATTGTATTGCTTATCATTTTGCCGGCATATATTAAGCTTCTATCAGTGGGCGTGAGGAGCATGCCGATTATCGCATTTCCTTCTTTTTCTAATGCAAAGGAACGGCTTAGTCCTAAAATGCCAGCAAAAGTGAAAGCAATCCACAGCATGGCGGGTGTGGCTAGGTTAAGAATTTCTACTGAAAATCCAAACGCAAAATTAAAAACCACAATTATTAGCAACGCAAAAAGTAGCATTGAGGTGAATAGCTCTTTTGTTCTTAGCTCTGTAATTATATCCTTTTTTATTATTGCCCAAACTTTGTTCATTTGCTCTCTGGAAATCTATTGTTTGCAAATATTATAACAGATAAGAAGCCGAATGTTACAACGTAGGTTCAAATATAAACATAATATCTATAATTCCATAATATCAGAATGCAACTATGTATCTTTAATGTAAGAGATGATATGAGTTATAAAAAAAATGGGCGGCAAGTGTAGCGAACTTACCGCCCAAAGAGAAGGGAATACAAATAAAATTTTATAGGTTGTCTTTAGATTTCATTATTTACCCTGCGTCATAATGTCATAAATACCACCAGTTGATGCTGCATGACAACCGACGCACCCTTTAGGGGTTCCGGCTAAGGTAACGCTCATTTTTTTGCCGTTCATTTCCATTTCCATTTTAGCTACTGTGCCGTCCGGCATATATTTAACCCAGAAGTAATCATCTTTACCGTTACCGGTTTTTTCCATTACCGTAATAGCCCCGAGTTTTTTGTCGGGCATATAGTTCTCTTTAATAATTATAGATCCCTTAGGCATCTCTTTAACACCTGCTTTAAGGGCATTTGCAGCTGTTTCATTAGTGTAAGTCGTTAGAAAAGCCCCATGAGGGTGTGTCCCTGTGTATAATTTGCCCTTACCAGGCCACAGTGCCCAGTTGTCCTGATATTTGGCATCCTGCATAGAACCCCATAATGTTGCAGCTTGCTCAGATGCATCACCACTTATACTGTTTCCTACATAAACAAACCCCAAAGCTAGGACAATAACGCTTAAAAATAATAATTTTCTCATACTAGGCCTCCTAACCTATTTTCTTATAATATAAGATGCGGGAAATACGGATCCGTTTCAAAAAACTTCAAAATTTATATAAGAGTAGGATAAAACTAGAGGTGGATATTAACTTTCTTCAACTTTGGATATGTAGAGATCCTTAAAATTTGTAGGGTATATTTGACTTGTAGGACTGTCAAAAATAATTTTCCCTTTGGCTAGGATGCCTACTGTGTCACTCAGATCAAGGCCTTCATCTATATTGTGGGTGGTCATAAGTATTGTGCGGTTCTGATTCTTTAATTCTGACAACATTTCTCCAAAAATTTGGGCTCCATGCTGGTCTAATCCCGTATACGGCTCATCTAAGAGCAGTATCTTAGGTTCGTGAACTATGGCTCTTGCCACTGTAAGACGCTGTTTCATCCCTCTTGAGAACGTTCTGACTAAATCATGTGTGCGTGACTCAAGACCTACTTGTTTGATTACGAAACGCGCTCTATTGTCTACGTCTGTCAGCCCATATAATTCGCCAAAAAATTTGATATTCTCAAATGCAGTTAAAGTTTCATACAGATAAGGGTCATGTGAGATAACACCTATTACAGATCTAATCTTATTCACTTCTTTTTTTGCATCAAAGCCAAATACTGACAAATCGCCGGAAGTTGGATCAGTTAGGGTTGCAAGTAGTTTGATTAACGTTGTTTTACCCGCTCCGTTAGGGCCGAAAAGAGTGAAGAACTCGCCCCTTTTAACATGCAGGTCTACACCGCGGAGAGCGTCAAAGTTGCCGTAAGATTTTTTAAGATCTTCGGCCTTAATATCATACATTTCTTTTTCTAATGAGTTAGTCATAAGAGAGACAGTTTCTATTAAACTTTAACAACATACTTTAAAAGCTCGGCGGTCCCGCCGATTTGCGCTACCCATTTTTTAAGTCCATCCATTCCGTCGTCCATGTTTACCGAGGGCTTATAACCTAGATCAGTGCGCGCCTTTTCAATGCTATAGCTCCTGGTTCCTGATAGTGCAGCAACAGCCATTTTTGTAAGCACCGGCGGTTTTTTTGATTTAATTAGTTTAAATATCACTTCCAAACTTGCAGCAACAGCATATGCGAATTTATAAGGAATTGAAAACCCGGGAGTCCAATCTATCCCTGAGGCATTAAGCTGCTTTTTGAGAAAATCCATATACTGTATTTTAACTCCGTCGTTTATGAAATATATATTACCAGGTGCTTTGTTATTTTCGGCCAGAAGCAAAAGCGAGTTGGCTAGGTTCTTCACATGGCAAGGGGTTACAAACCTCTCTCCGCTTCCCATGGGATAGAGTATCCCCTTTTTAGCCGCCATAGCTACTCGAGGCAAAATAACAGTGTCCCCTGCTCCCCATACGTTAGAGGGTCTGACAACTGTTGTCTCAAGTCCCTCATTGTCATTGTACTTTAGAACCAGCTTTTCTGCTTGTGTTTTAGAAGCGTTATAATGATCATTGTGTACTTCTGTATAAGGATAAGTTTCATCTATATCTATAAGTTTATGAATATTCCAAAAATCAGATTTCCACACCACAGTCGACGAGCTCATATATACAAATCTTTTTATACCATGGGTTATTGAAGATTCCAGAAGCTCTTTAGTTGCGAGAACATTATACTTATAGAAGGTGTCGGCTTCACCCCAGTCCGTAACCAGAGCAGCAAGGTGAAAGACTACATCTCCTCCTTCTGGAAGATTTCTCAATGCCTCAAGATCACCTAAATCTCCATAGAGTAGCTCCACTCCAAGTTCCTTTAGGCGGGAGACATTACTTGTCTTTCTGACAAGACACCTTACCTCAAAGCCCTTGTCAACAAGAGCTTCTACAAGTTTGCCGCCGATGAATCCTGTACCGCCTGTAACAATCGCTTTCATAATTTATTAGTCCTATTCTATACATAAGTCTATACAATTCTAACTAATATACTCTTAAAGTTGGAATAAAGAAAAACCCCGTTGTTGTATAACTCTTATGCAACAACGGGGTCAGGAGGATGTATGGTACAATAGTTCTTAGTTGCTATTTATAAGCCAGTTTTCCATCCACTGTTTTGTTTTCTCCGCCTGCTCTTTGGTGGAAGTGGTGGAAATCTCTTTGTCGTCCAAATAAATTCCCCAATAAGTTATAGGTATATTTGAATTCTCAAAATTTGAGCTTATCGTATAAGGCTCAATTGTAATTGTCATATTGGGCTACCCCATGTATTACTTGTTATTAGCTTCATAATTTAAAAATATGCATGAAAAGTATTTTTTCAAGTGTGTGATTGATCCGACAATATCTGTTTGTAAATAATAGGTAATTGAGCAAATTCCTAATTTGTTAAAAGCTAAGAACAAAAGAATTAAAACATCATTGACAAGCAGGGTTATATAGTAGAAAATCATTCAGCTTAATAACGGAGGAATACAATTGTTAATACCTAAAACCGCTTTTATAACTAAAGGTGTAGGAAGACATAAAGAAAAGCTAACCAGCTTTGAAATGGCACTTAGAGATGCCAAGATAGCAGAATATAATTTGGTAAAAGTATCAAGCATCTTCCCCCCGGACTGTAAACTAGTGCAGCGGTCCACGGGCCTAAAGAATTTATTCCCTGGTCAAATCCTTCATGTAGTGTTGAGCGAGAATGCGACCAATGAACCCTTTCGTCTTATGGCAGCTACAGCAGGCGTTGCTATTCCCAAGGATTCCTCCAGACATGGATATATCTCTGAGCATCATAGTTTCGGACAAAAAGAGACAGTGGCCGGTGAGTATGCGGAAGACCTTGCTGCATATATGTTAGCCACTACATTGGGCGTTACTTTTGATCCAGAAAAAAGCTATGACGAGCAAAAGGATATTTGGAAGATTAGTGATCATATCGTAAAAACAATAAATGTCACTCAAACTGCGGTAGGAGATAAGAATGGGTTGTGGACTACAGTGGTAGCAGCAGTGGTATTTGCCACATGCCGCTGAGGGTATTTACTATAAACTTAAGAAAGGCTTTTAGCTGTAATGCTGTTTTGTCCAATTAAGATACTCACCGCTCCGAACGCTATGGACCCACTGCTCGTTGGCTAAATACCATTTAATGGTTTTAAGCAGTCCGGTTTCAAATGATTCAAGAGGCATCCACCCAAGTTTGGATGTGATTTTGTTTGAGTCAATGGCGTAGCGTCTATCATGACCGGGGCGATCTGTTACAAACGAAATAAGACTTCTTCTCTTCTCTCTATTGGGTCTCTTACCTATAATGACGTCAAGATAATCACAGATCATTTCGACAACTTTAGTGTTTTCCATTTCACTCTTGCCGCCAATGTTATACGTCTCGCCGATCTCCCCTTTTATCATGATTGTCCAAATTGCCGTACAGTGATCTCGGACATAAAGCCAGTCCCTCACATTAAGACCGTCGCCATAAACAGGCAGTGCTTTATCCTCTATGGCATTTAATATCATAAGAGGAATGAGTTTTTCCGGGAACTGAAACGGGCCGTAATTATTAGAACAGTTTGAAATCGTTACGGGAAGATCGTAAGTCTTATTATAAGATCTTACCAAGTGATCAGAAGACGCTTTTGACGCGGAATATGGGTTGTTGGGTTTATATGAAGTCTCCTCAGTAAAGTACTCTTCTTTACCCAAACTGCCGAAGACTTCATCAGTGCTTATATGATGAAACAAACTGATTCGCCCTCCCCTTTGTCTTGAGAGCTCAAGAAGGTTATATGTTCCTATGATATTAGTTCTTATAAATTCATCAGGACTTGCGATTGAGCGGTCAACATGGGATTCTGCAGCAAAGTGGCATATCCCATCAATCTCGTATTTATCAAAAACAACAGAAAGACTATCTTTATCTACGATATCGGCTTTAACAAAAACATATCTATCGCTATAATTCGCTTCTATATCTGACAAGCTTTCAGGATTACCCGCGTAGGTGAGCTTATCTACATTTATCACTCTTCCCTCAAAGTTTGATTCTTCCAAAAGATACCGTATGAAATTAACTCCTATAAATCCTGCCCCACCGCTTACTAGTAGATTTTTCATTTCTTATACACCGGCAATAATTCCTTTCATATACTAATCCTTTTTAATAGTTCTAAAGACAATTCTAACGGTTTTTATTGATAGTGTAAGTAGTAATGTTAGTGTTTCAGCATTTCTTGAGCAGTATCTAATGTTTTCTGAGTGATATTAAAACCGCCTATCATTCTGGCAAGCTCAACGACTCTCTCCTTTCCATCTAAATTCTTTATAGTAACTTGTGTCTTATTATCATCATGGGTTTTGGAAACACTAAGGTGCGAGTCTGCAAATTTTGCCACTTGTGGAAGATGCGTAATACAAATAACCTGATATGAGCGGGACAGATTTCTAATTTTTTGTCCTACTGCTTCTGCTATTGCTCCTCCAACACCGGAGTCAGCCTCATCAAAAATAATTACGGACCCACCCTCTACTCTTGCTATCACTTCTTTAAGTACAAGCATGATACGTGACAACTCCCCACCTGATGCTACTTTATTTAGTGGTTTGGGGTCCTCCCCCGGGTTTGCTGAAAACAAAAAAGATACCGCGTCTATGCCGCTTGAGGATATAGCCTTATCATTAAACTGTATATGGAATTTGCCCCCCTTAATACCTACTTCTTTTAATTCAGCCTCTAACATTTCACATAACTTTTTTGATGACTGTTTTCTTGTTTTAGATAGTGTTCTTGCTAACTGCAATAATTCGTCTATTAATTTTTCAGATTCTTCGGATAGCAATCTAACACGTTCATCAAAATTCTCTATATTACCTACTTCTTGTTCTATTTCATCTCGTTTCTGAATTATCTGCTCTATCGTATCTCCATATTTTCTTTTAAGACTATTAATCAAATGAATCCTGTCTTCAATGACTTCAAGCGTTTGAGAATCCGATGAAAGCTCTGTTGTATAATCTCTTATTGAAAAAGCAGCTTCTTCTAATTGCAGCATCCCCTTTTCTATTGATTCTGCGACTTCATTTAGTTTAGGATCAATTTTTGCAATTTCTTTAAAATCATTAGAAAGCTTTTGCAATGTTCCTAAAACAGAGTTTTCTTTTTCATAGAGATCTTCATATGCACTGCTTGCAGAGACCTCCAGTCGTTCCGCATTAACAAGTTTTAGTTTCTCTTCTCCAAGTCTTTCATCCTCTCCAATTGTAAGCGCAGCATTCTCAATCTCATTTAACTGAAATTTCAAATAGTCTTCTTTTTCTATCTTGTTCTTCTTGGATTGCTCAAGATCATCAAGCTCTTTTTTAATAGATAAATAGTTTTGATAGATCTCTTTTAAATGTGACGCTTCATCCCCGGTCTTTCCAAAATCATCTACAATTTTTAAATGGTTTTCTTCTCTTAAGAGGCTTTGATGCTCATGCTGGCTGAATATATCCACAAGTCCTTGTGTGATTGTGGATAGAAGAGTTAAGGTTGAAAGACTGCCATTAATAAAAACACGACTTCTTGAATTTCTATAAATAATTCTTTTTATCAGAAGTTCACCAGACTTAATATCAAAGCCTGACGTAACAAGCCTCTCTTTGATTGTTTCATCTTTTGAAATATCAAAAAGGGCCTCGATGTGAGCTTCTTGTTTTCCGGTCTTTATATTTTCCGCAGGTGCTTTATCGCCTAAGATAATATTTATAGCGTCAACTATTATAGATTTCCCTGCGCCTGTCTCTCCGGTAATAATGTTCAAACCGGAACTGAGGCTCACAGATAGGTCTTCAATAATGGTAAAGTTTTTTAAGGTAAGTCCTAAAAGCACTAGCCCTACTCAAGAAAGCTTTTTAATATGATTCCAACTTCAGACCCTTCAAGCTTTTCTAGCGATCGCTTTTCAATTTGTCTTATACGCTCTCTAGTGAGCTCAAAGTGTTTGCCGATTTCATCTAAGGTAAATGTCGTTTCAAAATCTATTCCGAATCTCATCTTTAAGATCTGCTCTTCTCGTGGTGTAAGTATGGATAGAGCGTCTTTAATTTTGATGATCAGTGTTGCTTTTGTAAATGCATAATCCGGAGTTCGAGATATATCATCAGGTATAAAATCCAGTAAGGTTGTTTTTCCCCCATCTAAAACCGGGGAGTCCAGCTGTACTACTTCTTTTGTAGCTTCTAAAACTCTTTTGACTCCTTCTACTGAAATCCCCGTTTTCTCAGATATCTCTTCCGGTAGAGGCTTTCTTTCTATTTCTTTATTCATTATAGCACTTATTCTATGTACTTTAGACGCTTGTTCTAAGACATAAACCGGCACCCTAATAGTTCTTGTCTGATCCAACAATGATCTTGATATGGCTTGATGTATCCACCATGAAGCATATGTGGAAAACTTATATCCTTTCGTATGATCAAACCTCTCAACAGCTCTCATAAGACCTACATTCCCTTCTTGAATTAGATCCGGAAGCGGCAGCCCACGGCTCATGTATCTTTTTGCTATACTTACAACTAATCTAAGATTAGCTTTAATAAATCTTTCTTTAAAACGCTTTGCTCTTAAGTTATATACTCTAGAAAGTAAATTAGATCTCTTAATACTTTTTCTAGCTAGATCTTTCTCAAGCTGAGATTTTCGGGCCGTATTTTTATTGCTCCCACTAGATCGAGAAAGATTTCTGGCCCCTGTGGCTTTCTCTACATTAGAAATAGTATTTTTGAGAGTTTTGCTTAAAGTCTTTTCAAATATAGCTTCCATAAACCTTTTAGCTTCAGCAGCTTTACTTTCACATCTTTTAATTTTAGCAGATACTTCTACTTCTTCTTTTGGGGTGAGAAGAGGCTCTGTCCCCATTTCTTTGAAATATAGTTGGAGAAGTCTAAACTCTTCATCAGGAGTAAATTTAGGTGTTTCGCTCTCAGATGTATCTTCTTTTGAAATGTTTTCTTTTATATCAACTTCATTCTCAGAAAGTTCACTTATTAATTGTTCATCAATTTCTTCTTTGAATAAGTTGTCTTCATTTAATTCCTGGTCTTCATTTGAGTAGTCTTCAAAGGAATTCTTTAAAAGCTTCTTTACCGTTTCTTCTGCGTTTTTCGATCTCTGTTCAACTCTGGTTTGAACTTTTGTAGATGGACCGCGCTTCTTAGATTTCAATCTAGCTTGTCTCATTACCATCCTCCTTTAATAGATGGAATTATTTTCTTATCTGACCGTCTCCTAGAACGATAAACTTTGTTGTCGTTAGTTCTTCCAGACCCATAGGACCAAAAGCGTGAAGCTTTGAAGTGCTTATTCCTATCTCCGCTCCCAAACCTAATTCGAAACCATCGCTAAACCTGGTCGATGCATTGACCATAACAGTGGAAGAATTAACACTATTAATAAAATATTGCGAATTCGCATAGCTTTGAGTAATAATGGACTCAGTATGCATTGATCCATATTTCTCGATATGATCTATCGCATCTTTCATGTCTTTTACAACTTTTA
This sequence comes from Thermodesulfobacteriota bacterium, assembly GCA_040880385.1. Taxonomy (GTDB): domain Bacteria; phylum Desulfobacterota_D; class UBA1144; order Nemesobacterales; family UBA2774; genus CR02bin9. Next base: position 18,127 of record JBBDIN010000100.1, read on the forward strand.
CGCTTAATATCAAATCTAGATACTCTTGATACCAATCATTTTCATTTGCTTGTGCAATTTGAGGAATTATTTCTCTGGTTCTTTCACAACCTCTTAATTCAACATTGTTTTCAGAAAAAGCTTTGCTAACTTTTGGCAAAAAAGATTCGGCGATATTCTCGTGTACGAGCATTGTCTCCATAGAGTTACATACGCCGGGGCGCTGCACCTTGGCATTTATGCAGATATCTTGCGCCATTTCAAGATCGGCGCTTTCGTCAACAAAAATATGACAGACACCTTTATAATGTTTAAGAACGGGAATCCTAGAATTCTCAGCAACAAATCGTATCAGCCCTTCCCCGCCTCTTGGAATAATTAAATCTATGAGTTCATCTAATTTGAGCATTTCAAGTACAGCGTTTCTGTCAGTAACCGGAATTATTTGGACGGCATCTTCAGGGAGCCCAGTTTCCGATAAGGCGTCCCTTAGTATTTGTCCGATGGCCATATTTGATCTAATTGTTTCAGATCCGCCGCGCAGTATCACTGCGTTGCCTGATTTAATACAAAGCCCCGCAGCATCAGCCGTTACATTGGGTCTGGATTCGTAGATTATCCCTATAACCCCAAGCGGGATTCTCATACGCCCTACTTTAAGACCGTTAGGTCTGGTCCACATACGTAGTACTTCACCAACCGGGTCAGTTAAAGCGGCAACTTCTCTAAGCCCCTGTGCTACCTTTTCTAATCTTTGCGGTGTTAGGGTGAGTCTATCAATCATTGCTGAGGAAAGACCCTTAGACATTGCATCTTCAATATCTTTTTGATTTTCAGATATTATGTAATCGGCTTTATTAATAATATCCTGAGCCATTTTGTTAAGAGCATCGTTTTTTGACCCCGAACTTGCTCTAGACAGTTCTGCAGCTGCAGTTTTTGACTTACTCGCTATACCCGTTAGGAGATTGGATAACTCGTTACTCATTTGATTTTTTGCTTTGATTGCAGCCATTTAGGTTAATTTAAATAAATCACCGCTCCACTTAGGATGATAATACACCTACCAACTCAAAGTCAAGCATATTTTTAAATAATACCTGGTTATTTGAATTATAAAATTAGATTGCCTGATAATAGGCATAGGTATTAAAAATACGAAGAACTTTTATATCCA
>JBBDIN010000101.1:0-18838 GCA_040880385.1 Thermodesulfobacteriota bacterium
CACTCTATTTAATGTCTACGAAGAAACTAGCTATATCATAAGCGCAATCGGTCTCGTTCAACAGAATCTTATCATAGGTGGTTTACTTGCAATATTAGTGCTGCTCCTCTTTTTAAGAAGCGCAAGCAGCACCCTCATAGTAGCCGCTGCAATTCCAATAAGCATAATTGGAACATTTGTTGTAATGTCGGCTTTGGGAAGGACTATTAATGTCATCAGCTTAGCCGGAATGGCATTTGCCGTAGGTATGGTTATAGATAACTCAATTGTAGTGCTTGAGAATATTTATAGGCATATGCAGATGGGCAAATCCCGCGTTCAGGCTTCTTACGATGGAACCGTTGAGGTTTGGGGAGCCGTTCTTGCCAGCACTCTTACTACTGCGGCCGTATTCGTGCCCGTCATTTTCGTGCAAGACCAGGCTGGTCAACTCTTCCGTGATATAGCGATCGCAATTAGCGTATCTGTAATATTAAGCCTAATAGTTTCAATTACAGTTATACCGACAATATCGGCTAAGATTCTTAGCGTAGTTAAGCCAACACCTGGTAAAAACTTCTCTAACCTCTGGGGATTTGCCGATAGAGCCGAGAGAGTGTCAATCGGCATTTCAAACCTGGTAAGCCGAATACTCTCCAGCACCACAACACGGCTAGTGGTTGTATGCGGTTTTACTATTGGAACAATATTTCTTAGCTGGGCAATGATGCCCAAAACTGAATATCTCCCTGAAGGAAATAGGAACTTGTTATTCGGAATTTTGATACCGCCCCCTGGATACAATATCGGAGAATTTACGGATATCGGAATGCAAATCGAAGACGACCTACGGCCTTATTGGGAAGCTGAGGTAGGGTCTTCCGAAGCTAAAGAGCTTGATGGACCGCCGATGGACAACTTCTTCTATGTTGCCACAGGTCGCCAAGCCTTTATGGGAGCAAGAGCAAAAGAAGCCGATAAAGTAAAGGGTTTGATGGCTCCAATGCAGAGTACTTTAAGAAAAATCCCTGGCATGATTTCCATAGTTAGCCAATCCAGCATTTTTCAAAGGGGTATTGGAGAAGGACGCTCAATTAATATCCAAATTACAGGACCTGAACTAGAAAAGCTCGTAGGCATAGCGCAAAAAGTGTTTTTCACTACTATTCAAAAAATTCCAGGTGCTCAAATTCGCCCTATTCCGAGTCTTGATCTTGGCAATCCCGAAGTACAGCTAATTTTAAACAGAGAAAGAGCATCTGACGTTGGAATTACAAACCAGGAACTTGGATTTATGTTAAATGCTCTTGTAGATGGAGCCACAATAAGTGAATTCCAAATCGATGGAGATGAGATTGACTTAACTCTAAGAGGGGAAGATCAATATGCCAGCCGTACCCACGAAATAGAAGATCTAATGATAAATACAGAAAGCGGCAAAATGCTCACAGTCGGATCAATCGCCGACGTGAATGTAACAACTGGACCAGAGCAGATAAACCACTATGAGCGTCAAAGAACAATTGCTATTTCTGTAATACCTCCTGAGGAAATGCCTCTTGAATCAGCAATCGAGCTTATTAACAGCGAAATTCTATTACCACTTAAAGAGAGCGGGGAGCTATCAGGATCCTATGATGCAGTACTTACCGGTTCAGCTGATGATCTAACGAAAACAAGAGAGGCTCTACAGTGGAATTTTATACTTGCCGCTTTAATCGCTTTTCTTCTTATGGCATCTCTTTTTGAAAGTTTTCTCTATCCACTGGTCATTATGTTCAGTGTCCCCCTTGCATCCTTTGGAGGATTTTTGGGGCTATTCATTTTGAACTTCTTTATTTATATGCCGCTCAATGTGCTCACTATGCTGGGGTTTATAATCTTGATAGGAATTGTTGTGAATAACGCAATTCTTATTGTTCACCAAGCACTCAATTACATTCGGGATGAAGGAATGGAGAATAACGAGGCAATTGTTGAATCGGTAAGGTCAAGAATAAGACCAATATTCATGAGTACAACCACCAGTGTGTGTGGAATGCTTCCCTTAATTTTGCTTCCGGGGTCCGGCTCTGAATTTTACCGCGGCTTAGGAAGCGTGGTAGTTGGGGGATTGACTGTATCTACCGCATTCACTCTTATACTAGTACCTTCAATTTTCAGTCTGGTGCTTGACGCTAAGACTTATATCTCTCAAAGATTAGCCAATCGGCGTGGAGGAACAGCCGGGGTACTTCCCTCAAAGTAATTCATCCCCAAATAGGTTCAGATTAGAAACTGATCAAAACTACCTATACAAATTACAGTATAGCTCAGGATATTATGAGCTAGGGGTTTAGAGATTTCCTTTTGATGGTAAAATGTATCGTCAAGAAGACATCCTGGAGAAATTAATGAAATATGATTCTGAACTGAAGATAGCGATAGAAGCAGTAAAAAAAGCCTGTAGTTTGTGCACAACCGTCCAATCTTCGCTTGTGTCAGATGAGACAATGATGAAGAAAGATAAATCCCCTGTAACAGTTGCTGATTTTGGCGTACAAGCGGTTATATGCCACGAATTAAAGAAAGCGTTTCCAAATGATCCAATAGTTGCGGAAGAAGATTCAGCAGATTTGCAAACCGATGAGGGAAAAGCTCTTACTAAAAAAGTTTATGAATACGCCTCTGTGGTCCTACCCGAGTTAATAGAAGAGGACATACATTCAACAATTGATAGCGGGGACTATGACGGGGGCCCGGAGGGTAGATTCTGGACTCTAGATCCCATAGACGGCACAAAAGGGTTTTTGAGAGGACAGCAATACGCCATAGCTCTGGCGCTAATTGAAGACGGCGAAGTTGTTTTAGGAGTACTTGGCTGTCCAAATCTCAATCTCGATTTAGAAGATCCCGAAAGCAGCAAAGGATGTATATTCAGCGCAATTAAAGGGGAAGGTGCATCAGTACAGCTAATTGACGATGACAGTGGCGACAAAATAGGAGTATCTGACATAGACCATCCATCACATGCCCCTTTCTGCGAATCGGTAGAGTCAGCGCATTCCTCACATTCAGACTCTGAGCAAATAGCAGATATCTTGGGCGTTACAGCTGAGCCCATTAGAATTGACAGCCAGTGTAAGTATGGGGTGCTTGCAAGAGGAGACGCATCCATATATCTAAGACTGCCTACCAGTAAAGATTACACAGAGAAGATTTGGGACCACGCAGCCGGGTACATAATTGTAAAGGAAGCAGGCGGTCAGGTATCAGATGTATCAGGCAATGATTTAGATTTCTCTCAAGGAAGAACCTTATCAAACAACAAAGGTGTCGTAGGGACCAATGGAGAGCTACACGATTTAGTTATATCTGCCGTGGTTGAAGTTCTTAATTCAAAATGACGAAGACACTTCGTTCAAATAACTAATATCATCCTCCGACAGCTCAAATTTCATAGAGTCGGCATTATCTCTAGCCTGTCCAACTTTTGTGGCGCCGGGAATAGCTAAAATTGTATTACCGTTAGCATTAACAACCCAGTTGAGTGCAATCTGAGAGGGTGTTACCTGATACTTTTTAGCTATACTCTTAAGCGCCTGGACAACTTGTGAGCTTTTCTTAAGTTCTCCCTTATTGAGTGAGGCGTAATATCTCCTTAGTATATGCCGTTTATTAATTAAATCAGGGTTGTCATGAAACTTGCCTGTTAACAGCCCTCTACCCAAAGGAGAATAAGCTATTAGTGAAATGCCAAGCTCCTTTGCCGTATCGAGTATCCCATTTCTTTCGATCTGTCTTTTTAGAAGACTGTAGTTAACCTGATTTGAGGCTAACTTAAGCCCATATTTCAAAAGCTCTTTATGAGCTTTGCGCATTGAGCTTGCAGAGAAATTGCTTACCCCAACATATCTAACTTTTCCTTGGTCAACGAGCTTTGCCATCTCCTTCATCTGAGAGCTTATGGAAGAGAATGAAAATGAATTATGAATTTGATAGAGGTCTATAGTCTGGGTGTTTAATGCTAAAAGCCTCTTATCTATAGATGAAGTTATTGATCTTGAGGTTCTTAAAACCGGCCACCATTTTGTCGCAAGTACGATGTCCTTTCTTGGAATATTGAGATCCTCTAGCGAAGAAGAAAGAGCCCTTTCAGACTCACCCCAACCGTAAAGCTCCGCAGTATCAAACCAGTTTATCCCCCCCTTGAGTGAAGTCTCCACAATAGCACTTATTTCTTTCCTACTTAGTGAAGGCCACATGGCGCCCGATATGCCTCTGCCTCTGCTAAACTGAAGACACCCCGATCCAACTGCAGAAACCATCAAATCGGAAGACCCTAATCTTCTTAGATAATCGGGCTTCATATTTAAATTCTCACCTTTATATTAATTCTATTTAACTTATAATAGCACTATGCCCACAGAAACACGCATTATAGACCTTAGCATAATTATTGAGCCCGCGCCCGGACCCGAACATCAAAAACTAGAAATAAAATATGAGACTCATGAGGACACCGCAGAGTACATGATGATGCGGTTTGAGTGCAGCAAGGAAGATTTGCCAAAGGGCTTGGGATGGGCGAATGAATATGTCACACTAGGCACTCATGTGGGAACTCATATGGATGCCCCCTGGCACTATCACCCCGAATCTGAAGGAGAAAAAGCAAAGACAATAGATGAGCTTCCGGTTGAATGGTTTTACGGCGACGGGGTAGTAATAGATATGCGGCATAAAAGGCCTGGTGAGATCATAACCAGCTGGGACTTAAAAAAGCGCTTCATGAGATTAAATATGAAATAAATCCATTTGATATAGTACTTATCATGACCGGGGCCGATGAACTCTGGGGCACTAAAGATTACTGGTCACAGTTTCCGGGACTGTCTAAAGAGTCAACCCTGTGGTTATGTGAGCAAGGTGTCAAAGTAATGGGCACAGATTCAGCCGGCTGGGACAGACCATTTTGGGCAATGGTTGAAGAGTTCAAAGAAACAGGGGATAAGAGCGTTATATGGGGCGCCCATTTTGCGGGCATTGAAAAGGAATACTGTCAGATAGAGAAGCTCACCAACCTGGACTTGCTTCCAGCATATGGATTCAAAGTAGTTTGCCCGCCTATCAAAATCATAAATGCAAGCGCAGGCTGGGTTAGACCAATTGCTATTGTTGAGGAGTCGCCCCTTTCACTTCATCCATAGGAGATCCAAAGACAACAGTCCAAAAGGTTTTGTATTTCGTATCTTTATTATGAAAACAGGCAGCCCCAATCTCAGTGAAACTTTGCCTCATAATATTTTCACAGTGGTGCGGACTAAGTAACCATGCAGCAACAACTTCTTCTGAATCCTCACGTCCGGCAGATATATTCTCACCTACGGTAATCCAACTGTAGCTAACCTCCTCAACTCTATAGGAGACCTCCTTCCCGCTTGACCCTTTGTGACTGACAAAGTCCTCAGTGGCCATGTCAACAGAATGACTTAGCGCGGCCCTTGCCAAAGTAGGGTTCCATGTAACTTGCCCAGCAGGTGTGAAAATCTTATAACCACAGTTTCTGCTTGACTCACGAGCGCGGTTGATAAGTCTTAGCATTTTCTCCTTTGTAATATCAAACTCCTCACACCGATAAGAATCATTTGCAAGTACATACTGAATTTCATTTGATGTTCCGCAACCATAGAGAAGGCAAAGTGGAAATATTAAGAGCAGTATTTTCTTCACGAATAATATTATACGCCCCGCAGCTAATTTTTCGCAACTAAATTCTCTTATATCAGAAGTCATCTATGCATAATTATTTAAGAGTTAATTCTTAGCCTGGTTGCGCCAATATTTATCGATGAACTTATCTCTGCCCGATCCAATACGATAGGACTTATAATGCGTAGGTTTTTTCAGATAATACATTTGGTGATATTCCTCAGCGTCCCAAAATTCACCAGCTTGCGTTACCTCAACAACTATCGGCTTGTCGAACCTCCCTGATTTATCTAGTTTTTCTTTAGAAGCCAGGGCAGCTTCTTTTTGTGAGTTATTCAAGTAAAAAATCCCGGGTCTGTACTGCTGGCCTCTATCATAAAATTGCCCGCCTGCATCAGTAGGATCAAAACTCATCCAAAAAACGGATAGCAATTTATCGTAAGTCACTTTCTTAGGATCATATATGACTTCGATCGCTTCTGTGTGACCAGTCTTACCATAGGAGACTTCTTTATATGTAGGTTCTTTCTCTGGTCCTCCTGTATATCCAACAGTTGTGGTAATCACACCATCTAAATAATCAAAAGGCGGCTGCACACACCAGAAACATCCCCCTGCAAAAACAGCCCTTTCATAGTTCTCGTTTTGACGTGCTTCATTTCTCTTTTTTATATCTGCTTCTTCATCATATGAATTAGCAAATAGATGATACCCCTGCGCTAAAATTAAAATCCCTAAGACTATTAAAATTTTCCGTTTCATAACAATCTCCCTTTCATTTTATAACTACCAGAAATGCAATTCTGGATACTCTTTTGATATATACGCTTTATCTCAATAAACGGTTTTATTATTATTGAGATAAAAGTTGAGTAATCTAAAATCACTCATTGAGTTTAGATTCGATAGCTTTCTCTGTCTTCTGAGTTTTATATACAAAGTAAGTTTCAAGTAATAACCACACCGAGAGCGCAAGTATTATTGCGGAAAGAATTAGGAGAAGGGGGTTGTTTGCAAAGGCTTTAAAGTTCCATAACATAGCGGCAATTGTCATAAGAACCAGAAACACCATCGGAATTAAAGTATATACTATCGGGCGCTTGGTTTTCCATAAATAGATGGTTGCAACAAGAAGTGTTAATCCAGCAACAAGCTGGTTAGTTGCGCCAAACAGCGGCCAGAGTAAAAATCCCCCGGAACCATGACCTTTACCAGGTGCTTCAACTAAAACAGCTAACAACAAGGCAGGTACAACAGCTAAGAGGGCTCCTACATATCTATTCTTAAGTGGCTTAATTTTATACGCTGTTCCTAACTCTCCCAGAATAAGTCTTTGTACTCTTGTGGCCGTATCAAGAGATGTTGCAGCAAAACTAATAACAATTACACTTATCAATGTGTTGCTGAAGACAGTTGGTATATGGAGTGCATGCAAAAATGTAGAAGCGCCGTGTACAAAGTTTGTAATCCCGCCTTTGGCAGCTAAGTCCCATGTTTCATAGTGAGTAAGCCAGTCTCCTCTGCTTATTCCCGCGGCAACAGCAAGTGTGGCAATCATTGCAAGTACGCCCTCTCCCAACATTCCTCCATAACCGATCATTCTTGAATCTTTCATTTTATTTAGCTGTTTAGAGGTTGTACCGCTTGCGACTAGGCCGTGAAACCCACTAATTGCACCGCACGCTATAGTCACAAATATGAACGGAAATAGAGGCACGCCTCCCTCGGCATTATGATTAAAGGCAGGCGCCTGCATTTCTGGATGGGCAACCAAAATACCTACGAAAAGAAGCCCTAGACCTAAAATAAGTTGATGACCATTTATATAGTCCCGGGGTTGGAGCAATGTCCAGACAGGAAGGACAGAGGCAATAAAGGAATATACAAGTAGTAGCAAAATCCAGGTAACAATCTGGCTTCCCATTACCGCGGGTATCTCCATTGGTACAAAAGTCCCTACCCAGATCATTACATATAGAGTAATTAGTGCGAAAATTGAGGGCCAGAGTATAGGGACACCCTTTTTATAGAACAAAAATCCTATTATGACAGCTACTATAATTTGGAAGTTGACCGGCAAAACACTCTCAGGAAAAGCCACAAATAGAGATGCTATAGCGTAGGCAAAAACAGCGATAACAAAGAAAATAAGAAAATAGACTATTAGCAAAAATAGCGTTCTAGCTCTGTGATTAATTAAAGTTCCGGCCAGATCGCCCCTTCTCTCTTACTGAAATTACTAATGCGCTGAAATCATGAACTGCACCCATAAAAATTGTGCCTAAGACTATCCATATTATAGCCGGCACCCACCCCCAAAAGACTGCAATAGCAGGTCCAATAATAGGGGCAGCTCCTGCAATTGAAGCAAAATGATGGCCGAAAAGTACATGCTTATTGCTCGGTACATAGTCGATCCCGTCATTTTTTTCATGCGCCGGGGTTACTTCATCATCTGACAGACGAAAAATCTTATCAGCCAAAAATTTCGAATAAAAACGATAAGCTAGGAAATATAGAATTAAGACAATAATAGCCAGAAGCGCGGCATTCAATTGTAATCTCCTCTTAGCTCAGAAGACCCCATTTCTTCATCCGATAGCGAAGCACTTCACGTGTAATCCCGAGCATTTCAGCAGTTCTGGTCTGGTTCCAGTTATGTAAATCCAGTGCTTTAGTTATAACTTTTCTTTCAATTTTGTAAAGTGATGCGTCGTCATGAGGAATGTCAATAACCATCTTATCATCCCCGTCCTGAACCTTTAGACTATCACCTTCTTCAATCTTCACGTATTTTGGGTTTAAAAAACCATCCTCACTAAGTAGCACTGCTCTTTCAATGGTGCTTCTAAGCTCCCTAACGTTGCCGGGCCAGTCGTAATGCAAAAAAGTCTTTCTTACTTCTGAAGGGATAATATTAATGTTCTTATTTAGATCAAGATTGAAATAGGAAATGAAGTAATCGGTAATTAGAGGGATATCCTCTTTTCTCTCTCTTAAGGAAGGCATTTCAAAATTTATCACATTTAAACGATGATAAAGATCTTCTCTAAAACCACCGTTTTTAACAAGCGATTTGAGATCATGATTAGTAGCTGCCATAACACATATATCCACTGTTATATCCCTATTGCCCCCTACTCTGCGGAAACTCCTTTCTTCAACTGCTTTAACAAGCTTGGCCTGTAGAGAAAGACTCATATCACCAATCTCATCAAGAAATACGGTGCCCCCGTCTGCTTGCTCTAAGATTCCTTTTTTTAATTTTTTAGCATCAGTGAAAGCGCCTGCTTCATGACCAAACAACTCGCTCTCTAAAAGAGTCTCTGGTATAGCAGCGCAGTTTAATTCTATAAATGGTCCTTGCTTCCGTAAGCCGTTAAAGTGGAGCACTTTTGCAGCAAGTCCCTTACCGGTCCCACTTTCCCCGCGAATAAGTATAGTCTTAGGATCAGTTTCTGTTAGCTTCTTAAATAAGTCCATTATCTCTTTAATAGACTCACTGTTACCCATTATTGAATCAAACCCATACTTTTCCTGAGCTCTCCTTGCAACAGCATTTAAGCTATTATTCAGCTCACTGATTCTTAGAGCATTTCTAACCATTACCTTTAATTTATCAAGCGGGAACGGTTTCTCTATAAAGTCATAAGCCCCGTCTCTTATAGCGGATACGGCCACCTCAACACTCCCGTGTGCCGTCATCATGATAGTTGGAGGCATACGTTCAAATCCTGACAAATCTTTAAGCACTTGTAGGCCATCACGGTCCGGAAGTTTAAGGTCTAAAATAACCAGATCCGGATTTTCCCTCTTCGCAATTTGCAGTCCTTCCACACCTCCGTAGGATGTGATGACAAAATATCCTTCCTGTGATAACGCTTTCTGGAGTTGTTTTGAAAGTAGTCTTTCATCTTCAATTATCAATATTAATGAACTCATTTTCACTTCCTTAGAATTTAATTATCCTCATCCAATCTCCAACATGAATATTTAATGCTCAATCAATTTGTCACGCTATTTCTTAAGCAATCGAATCATCATTTAGATTATTGGGTATTTCTACTATAAATCTTGACCCTGACCCTTTTTTGCTTGAGATATGCATCTTACCCCCGTGGGCCTCAACTATCCCATTGGATATAGCAAGTCCAAGCCCTGTCCCCCTTTCCTTAGTTGAATAAAAAGGTTGTAATATTTTATCAATATCGTTCTCAGAAAAACCGCACCCAGTATCGGAAACAGCAATTTCAACTGTCCCATTGCAATTCTTGGTCTCTACTTTCACCGTACCAAAACTACCTGTAGCATCTATACCGTTAATCAAAAGATTTAAAAGAACCTGTTCAATCTGTTCATGATCTACGTTGAATTGATTTCCGCATCCTAATTGTTTCTCAATCGTGACTCCTTTAGACTTGGCTCTCATATTAACCAGACTAAGGGCTCTTTCGACTATATCATTTGGCTCACACTCAATTAGCTGAAGACTCTTGGGATGGCCTAACTGGAAGAGCCCCTTCACTATTCTCTCTAACCTAACAATTTCATTTAGTATTTCAGATATTGTTTGTTTATGCTCTTCGTTTTCGGTTTCCGCCTGCATAAGCTCAAGCGCTATGGCTATTCCTGATAGAGGATTTCTCACCTCGTGCGCAACACCTGTGGCGAGTTCTCCAATTGTGGCAAGTTTCTCAGTTTTGATAAGCGCTTTATGCTTTTCTTTAATTTCCCGAGTAGCCTCTTCAATCTCAGTCTCTAATACATCATTAAATCTCTTTGTAGTTTCCAGAAGCTTAAGGATTTCATCATTCTTCTTCTGAAGCTCTCTATTACTAATCTCGATGTTATCTATCATGTGGTTAAAAGCTTGAACCAAAGTATTTATCTCGCCGCTGGACTTAACTCCATCAACTCTGTAAGAGTAATCACCCTCTGCGACCGATTCCGCAGCTTTAAATAAATTGAATATGGGTTTTGTTATCACTCTCGGGATAAAAAAGGTGAGAATAATACCAAAGACAAGTATTACCCCAATTACTGTAAATACAGTTATATAAGAATACTTTATCTGCTCATCTGAGATTTTTACCGCTTCAAGCAGCATCTCATTGGCAAAGAATCCTTCGTTTGCTTCTCTTTTATCAGATATGAGCTTCGACAATGTCGTATATCGGCCTTTGATATTCTCTGCTGCTTTATCCAGATTGTATATGCTGTATACGGAGAATCCGCTAATCAAAAGCATAAGAAGAAACATCAAAGCATATCCAAGCGTTATCTGTTTACTTAGATTCAATTACTCTTTACCTAGCCGAGTTATATACATATTAAAAATTCTACCTGTTAATGCTCCCAACTCATATCAATATTTTAGTTTCCCAATAGATAAATCAAACTCACTAAGGTAGATTTACTTTAGTCATTATATGCGGTAGATTGAATAATAAGCTTATAATAAAGGGTATAACTAAAATAAATTTACACATTCTATGAAATCATATTGCTTAGCTTTAGCACTTTCAACAATGTTTCTTCTCGGATGTTTCGTCACTCCCGAGTCTATTAGACAATTAAATCAGCGGCAAGACTCCCTTGAGGCCAAGATGGACGAGCTCTTGGAAGAGCTAAAGGCTTCCAACTCAAACACTAACCGCGACATTGAGAGAATAGAAAACAACCAAATGCTGCTTGCTGAAGAGATAGAAAGCATGCAGAAAAAAAATATTAAACTTGGCAAGAAATTAGAAGATGCTGCCAATAAGAATGAAGACGGTAAAGGAAACCAAAAAGCACCTTCTGCAAATGATATATATTCCAAAGCCGATACTAGTTATAAAAACCGCAACTATGAAGACGCTATATTGCAATTTCAGCAACTAATAGATGCTTATCCACAAGACTGGAGAGTTCCCAACGCCTATCTAAAACAGGGCAATGCTCTTATCAGCCTCGGCAGGAAAAAAGAGGCGGGGTTTTTCTTTAAGACTTTAATCGATAAATACCCCGAGTCGGCGGAAGCCAACATTGCTAGACAAAAACTAAAAGCTATTTAACAACTATCAATCTCTTCCCTATAAATATAATAAATCTCGCGCGATCTAATAAGCCAGCCTTACATAACTGATTCTCATCAGAAAAGTTAATCTAAATTGCAGCAAATTAATTTCATTTTGTATATTGAAACCCCAGATTCTCATACAATAAAAAAGAAGAGAGGTGAATTATGTTACTGGATGGATGTATCCACCTCTCTTTAGGAATAATTGGTCTATCTGATTGCGCAGAATCCAAAACTTCTATCAGATCCTGCCTGAACAATATTGTTCCAGGAAACTCCTTCCGCAGTTACCGTATTTCCATTCTGCACATAAGTAGCACTCCACATATTTCTCACATTGCCCTCTATTGGAAAAGTAACTACCCAGTCTTCAGCAGATGAAGTGTTGTTTGTAACAGTAACTACAGCGCAATAACCTCTTCCCCAGTCGTCGTTGATAAATACATCTGCCTCTATATCGTCTTCACCAGTTTCATTAAATTCATCGTTATCATTCTCACTATCGCATCCCGGATCACTTGGAAAATCAGTTAAACCATCGTCGTCATTATCGACTCCGTCTGAGCAGGCAAATGTAGGTGGGTTAGTCGGTGTTGGCGTAGGTGGCGGTGGAGTTGGGGTTGCCCCTCTCTCTGCACAGAATCCAAATCCTGTAGATTGCCCTGGATTTACAACGTTATTCCAGGATAAACCTTGCGCAGTTACCTTATTACCGTCTTGTGTATATGTCGCACTCCACATCTCCCCTACTGTTCCCTCAATTGGAAAAGTGACAGCCCAGTCAGATGCGCTTTGTGAATTGTTTGTAACCGTTACTTCTGCACAATAACCAGTGCCCCAATCGTCGTTTATGTTCACATCTGTTATAAGACCTTCTCCTGGTGGAGTAGTGGACATCTCTATATCAACCTGAAATGAGAATTCCTGCTCAGATGATATGTAAACATTATTATTCTGTGAGCTTTGAACAGGATTAATATTGCCGTCTGCATCGAGCACGCCAATCTTAACAAGTGCTGAACTTATATTTACAAGCTCTGCCAAATAAAACGGCCACTGATCTGCCCCTGTCTGACCGTCTTGAAGCTCGATCGTGTGAGTTTCAGCGTCGCTTGATTGCGCGTCAAATAATCTAAAAGTAACGGTGTCACCCACGGCAAGATCTTGCTGAGCACGGACTTGACCAAGCGACCTCCAAACGACAGGAGCGCCTCCCATAAACTCAACGTCTGTACAGGTGTAAAATGCCTCTTGGCTATCGTCACGCTGCCAAATAGTATAAATCACATGCTTCCCCGATTTCGCTTGCGGAAATGGACAATTCATTCTGTATCGACCGTTCTCAAGCACGACATCATTGATAGTGCAAAAGGGAGTGTCTTCCAGATCAGCCCACTTGAGAGGATCAAGCGGGTTATAACCATCCTCGGTAACATAAAATCTGAAATAATCTGTACTATGTGGAGCGGTCGCGATAAAAACAAACTCGTAGTTACCGTTACCGTCCGGAGCAATCATTGTTGTATGCCAGTCGTTCCGAGCAAGGTCCATTCCCTTAAACAGCTCCTTCCCCGCGCTGCAGAGTTTACCGTCAGGGATTATATCCCGGTGCATATCGTTTGCGTTCCCCTGATTGACCCCGTTCCAGTCATAAAGGGCCTGCGTTCCACCTTCTTGGACTGCCGCCTTACACGCATCTGACTTGGGGTTTTCAGGGTTTTCTAAAAAACAGTTATATATCCTGCTGACAGGAGTCTCCATCGTACCGTGACCGAATGCTTTTTCAACCAAGAGACTTATAGATGTTATATATAGCATTACTAATACTAAGCTCGAAAACGCGATTAATCTCATATCATACCTCCTTCTAATTTTTTACGAGACTAACCCAAATATTTTCAGAACAAAGCACTATTTCATTATTTATAGAAAAATGTGTAACTGTGCGCAATGATTGTGTAATTGTGCACAAAAAAACATATGTTCGTTTGCAAATTTAGGATATTACAGGAAAAAGCTACAGGTTTGAGCTTATACTTTTAAATACTTCGTAGGTTTCCGAAATTAAACAATCAACCAGTTCTTGAGCGGTGAGTTTTCTAGACATCGCTGACCCCTGCCCTGCCCAAAGCGACATAAAATCAGCGTCCCCTTTTTCTTTAGCAGCGTTACGAATTGGTCGGGTAAGACTATTTTGAAGTGGATAGTTTGGTATCTCATTCTCAAGTAAAGACATTTCATCAATAAAGCGGTTTTTTATCCCTCGGGCGTATTTTCCTGAAAATGCTTTAGTCAAAACTGTACTTGTATCCTTTGAACTTAAAAGCGAATCGAGCCAGGGTCCCGGCACACCAGCTTCTTCGCAACTAAGAAAAGCTGTCCCCATCTGTATAGCAGACGCACCAAGCACAAGAGATGCTGCTATTCCTCGCCCATCCATTATACCTCCTGACGCAATCACTGGAATTTCAACTTTGTCGACAAGCTGCGGCACTAGTGCTAACCCACCTATCATCGGAGTGCCCTCTGTTGATCCGAATGTTCCTCTGTGCCCACCTGCCTCACTGCCTTGAGCAACTATTGCTGAGCAACCTGCTTCTTCTAACAAAACACCCTCTTCTACACAGGTTGCAGTTCCTATTACAAAAACATCTCGTTCAATCAAATCCCTAATTAATGCTTTATCAGGAATGCCGAAAGTAAAACTGAATACAGGAACGTCATTATCAATAATTACTGATAGCTGGTCTTCGAAGCTATGTTTTGGTGAGCCTGGCAGGTCTGGAGATTCAATTCCAAGCTCTAGAGAATATTCTTCAAGCCTCTTTAAAACTTTTGGGCTAATGGAAGCTTTTGTATTTGAATCGGGAACAAAGAGATTTACACCAAAAGGCCTGTCCGTAAGTTCTCTGACTTTATGGATATCTGCATCAATCTGTTGAGGTGTAAGATAACCCACCCCGAGTGATCCTAGGGCCCCGGCATTTGATACGGAAGCCACCAGTTCTGCAGTGCTCGGCCCCCCCGCCATAGGAGCTTGGATTAGGGGATGCGTTATCCCAATTTGTTCAATTAAGCCTCTTGTCTGATCCGGCCAGAAATTGCCTTGCATAATGTCACCCTTTATACTGAATAAACATAATAAAGTTTCAATAGCTTACAATAAAGAAGAAAGCTGTGATAGATTTAGTTGCCATACAGACCTAAAAATATAATATTTTGTATTCTTGGTCTAAAACTCTAAAACCTGTTATAATGATTTCCCTAGTGGCGGAGGGTTCTTAAAACAAATCTTTATAAAGAGAAAAAAACTATGGCCTATAAAGTACTAAGTGCAATTTTTGTTATAACAACTCTTTTGTTTTCCTGTGGCGGAGAGGACCAAGTTCAAATTCCACCCCCCGCTGTCCAGGTCTATGTTACAACCACTACCAATGTGCCGATATATAAGGAGTTCATTGGAGAGACGCAGGGGTTTAAAGATATTGATATTCGTGCCAGAGTAGAAGGTTATCTTGAAGGCATACATTTTGAAGAAGGATCCGAAGTAAAAAAAGATCAGCTATTGTACACAATCGAAAGCCAGCCTTTCCAAGAAAATGTTGCAGAAAAACAAAGCCAGCTAGCGGCTGCAAACATAGAACTAGTCAACGCTGAGAGTGATCTAAGCAGAATAAAACCACTAGCAGCAGAAAACGCCATCAGTCAAATCGACCTCGATTCTGCTCAAGCCAAGTATGACGCTTCTATAGAGGGTGTGAAAGCTGCTGAAGCCAATCTCAATGCTGCCAATATACAGCTAAGTTACACAAAGATACTTTCTCCAATAGATGGCATAATAGGTGGGACACAAGCCAAAGTAGGTGATTTTGTTGGAGCAAGTCCAAACCCAGTCATTCTAAATACAGTATCTAGTTTAAGCACCATACTCGTCCAGTTCTTTGTTACGGAGAATGAATACCTACAAGCCGCAAGAAGAATTATCGCAGAAACTGAGGAATATCAGGTAGGAGAAGCTAAAAAAGAACCGGATGATCTTCAGTTAATTCTCTCTGATGGCTCTGTGTATGGTTATGATGGAAAATTTGATTTCATAGATAGAAATGTAGATCCCATGACCGGAGCAATTCTCATACAATCATCTTTCCCAAATCCGAACCAACTGCTTCGCCCGGGATTATTTGCTAAAGTACGGGCTGAGGTAAATCGGATAAAAGACGGCATACTAGTGCCTCAAAGATGTATTGTAGAACTCCAAGGCACGTTTAGTGTCCTTGTTATAGATGAAAGTAATAAAGTTCAAAACAGGCAAGTACAGGTTGGACCTAAAGTAAAAGAATTTTGGCTTATTAAAGAAGGACTTAAGCCTGGTGAAAAAGTCATTTACGAGGGTCTACAAAAAGTAAAAGAGGGTATTGTGGTAGTACCTGAAGTCGTCGAAGTAAAAATTCCTGACCTAGAGAGTATCTAAAAAACAATGGGCAATTTCTTTGTTAACAGACCTATAGTAGCAATGGTGATAGCCATTGTAATGGTAATAATAGGTGTTGTATTCATGTCAGGTCTTCCCATTGAGCAATATCCAAACATCACTCCCCCAATTGTTGAAGTCAGGGCTACATACACAGGAGCAAATGCTGTAAATGTAGAAGAATCAGTAGCAACCCCACTTGAGCAGCAGATTAATGGTGTAGACAATATGATCTACATGAAATCGACCAACTCAAACGACGGTACGATGGCGATTCAAGTCTCATTTGAAGTGGGTACCGACCCTGATATAAACACTGTATTTACACAAAACAGAGTTGCTGCAGCCACAGCCAAGCTGCCTGAGGAAGTAAAACGGCTAGGTGTTACAACGGAGAAATCTCTCCCCAATATTCTAATGTTGGTCTCACTTACCTCTGAGGGGGGAAGATATGATCAACAGTTTCTAGGGAATTATGCAATTATTAATCTCCAGGACACTCTCGCCCGAATAAGGGGGGTTGGACGTGTAACAGTTTTGGGTGCGAGCGATTACTCAATGCGTGTATGGATCAAACCTGATCGCTTAGCTCAACTTGGCATAACCATCCCTGAAATCGTAGATGCTATTCAGCAGCAAAGCGTTATTGTACCGGGCGGAAAGTTTGGTGCGGAACCTGCTCCTCCTGGCACAGAATTCACTTATACAGTAAGACTCCCTGAGCGCCTTCAGTCGCCTGAGCAATTTGGAGAGGTTGTTATAAGAACAACCGAGGCAGGCTCCCAGGTTAAGATTAAGGATATCGCCCGGGTTGAGCTTGGAGTAGAGACATATAACGCGTTTACTAGGCTTGATGGAAAAGAATGTGCCGTAATCGCTCTTTATCAGGCTCCCGGGTCAAACGCCACACAGCTTGCTCAGACTATTAGATCTACAGTCGAAGACATATCAAAATCATTCCCGGAAAGTGTACGTTACGACATCTCTCTAGATACAACACTCGCTGTCACAGCAGGTATCAATGAAATAATCATAACTCTATTTGTAGCCCTTGCACTAGTTATTTTTGTAGTATTCATATTCATTCAGGACTGGCGTGCAGCACTAATTCCTACTATCGCAATACCGGTTTCTCTAGTTGCTGCGTTTATGGTATTCCCAATAATAGGCTTTACGATTAACGTGCTTTCGCTGCTGGGACTTGTGCTGGCTATTGGTATAGTGGTCGATGACGCCATTGTTGTAGTTGAAGCAGTACAGTTGAACATAGAAAATGGAATGTCATCAAAAGACGCGACCATGAAAGCCATGAATGAGGTTACAGCACCGGTTATTGCAACCACACTCGTTCTTGTTGCTGTTTTCATCCCGGTTGCTGCTATGGCTGGTATCACGGGAAGCTTATATCAACAGTTTGCTATTACAGTTGCGGTATCGGTAGTTTTCTCCTCAATAAACGCTCTTACTCTAAGTCCTGCATTATGTTCACTTCTACTTAGAAAAAGAGAACCGACTAAAGGTTGGCTGGGCCGTTTCTTTGATAAATTTAATGTTGGTTTTGACAAGTTAACAGATAAATATGTGAGTCTCACACGCGTAGTCACTGTTCAAATAAAACGTGGATTAATATTCATTGGCATATTGGTAATCGGATTAATTGTCCTAGGAAGGATGATCCCCGGTGGATTTATACCTGCAGAGGATATGGGCTATCTCTTTGTAAATATACAGCTTCCGGACGCAGCTTCTCTTCAGAGATCTGATGAGGTCACCAAAAAAGTAGAAGCGATATTATCTCAGGTTGACCAGATTGAAGATGTTACTTCTGCAGTAGGATACAGCCTGCTTTCTGGGAGCTTTTCCTCAAACTCTTCCCTTATATTCGTATCATTAAAAGACTGGAGCGAACGCAGGGGAACTGTAAATCAAATAGTCGATCGACTGAATAAGGTTTTCTATGTAAAAATTAATGAAGCTCAAGTTTTTGCCTTTGGACCACCTGCTATTCCCGGGCTTGGTAACGGATCCGGATTCACAATGATGCTCCAAGACCGAGGCGGCAACAGCCCTGAATACCTGGCACAAGAGAGCACAAAATTCATACAGGCTGCGATGCAAAGACCTGAAATCGGTTCCGTATTTACGACCTTCCGCGCGAATGTGCCGCAAAGGTTTATGGATATTGACACAGATAAAGCCCTTAAGGCCGGCATTCCCCTAAACAACATTTACAGCACAGTTGGGGCGTTCTTGGGCGGTACTTACGTAAACGACTTCACACGTTTTGGAAGACTCTACAGAGCCTACATACAGGCCGAACCTGAATACAGACAAAACTCCGACCAGATCAATTTATTTTATGTAAAGAACTCAAACGGAGACAGCGTTCCACTGGCAGCATTCGTAAATATTAATGATATAACAGGTCCTGATTACACAACCCGTTTCAATTTATACAGATCAGTAGAGTTAACCGGAGGCCCCGCACCCGGATATACATCTACTCAAGCTCTCACTGCTCTTGAGGAAGTTGCAAACGAGACCCTACCTTCAAGTATGGGTTATGAGTGGAGCAATATGTCTTATCAGGAGAAGGCGGCCTCAGGATCAGCTGCAGTTGTATTTATTTTTGCACT
>JBBDIN010000102.1:0-18721 GCA_040880385.1 Thermodesulfobacteriota bacterium
CTCCATTGTATGCAAAGTCTTATGCGTTAGCACTATATGGAAGTTCTTTTAAAAACGGATATTTAAATTTCAGAAAGGATGAATTTAAATACTCAGGTGTAGACAATGAGCTAAGAAAGGTATTGATGGTCCCCGGCATATTGTTAGGGATATTAATACTGTTTCTTATATATACTTCAGCTTCTTCATACTACGAGCTTAAGAACAACGTGGATAAAATGGAAGCTCAAATAGCTCAGGTGGTTAAAGATACGTTCCCTGAGGTAAAAGTAATTCCGAAACCAATACTATATATGCAAAGTGAGGTTGGAAAGGCAAGAGAAAAACTTGATTTGATAGAAGGAGTACAGGGCGGTCAAACGCCGCTTGACGCTTTGAGGGATATTTCAAGCAGTTTGCCACAAAGCCTTCAGTTGACAGTTAATGATATTAAGTTTGAAAGCGCAGATAAAATAAAGATACAGGGCGTATGCGGATCATATCAGGAAGTTGCAGAGATAGAAGAAGCTCTAGAAAAGTCCGGTATGTTTGAGACGGTTACCAGAAACCAAACTGGTAATGCTCAGGACGGTAAAACAAAATTTGAGATATCGGTAGTACTAAAATCAAAGGCTTAATTATGGATAAAGATTCTATAAAACAGAAAATTCAAGAACTTATCGAAAAAGCTCGTGAGAAATTTGATGCTCTAATTGCAACTGAGAGAGACAGAAAAGCTCTTTTTTTGGGCAGCACAGCGATAATAGTTATAGTTATCTATCTTGTTTTTCACTCATATTCTTCTGGAGCGGATAGTTTGCAGAAAAGATCAGTTCAGCTTGAAAAAGAGCTTCAAGAAGTAAAAGCCCTAAAAGCCGAGTATGAAGATTCGCAAACGAAGATTGTCGAGTTATCTACTAAAATAAAGAAAGAAAACGAAGACCTTATTTCCGCAGTAGAAAAAATACTCTTGAATGAGGAACTAGATAGAAAGAATTTTTCGATTAGAGATGTGAATTCCAGATCAAATTCTGATGAAGACTTTTATGAGGAAAAAAGTGTAGATGTCGAATTGAATAAGTTATCGCTAAATTCTTTAGTAGATATTTTATACAAACTTCAAAATAAACCCTCACTTAAAGTTTCAAATTTAAATATAAGCACAAAATCTAACAAATCTGATTCAATGAAAGTGAAACTTCGCGTGTCCACATACGAGTTCAAACAGGTTAGCTAATATGAAGGATAAAATAAGAAATTATAAACATATAGTACCTTTATCATACGTCTCCTTTTTTGTTATAGCTTTTTTTGTATTTTTAATTCTCACTTTCCCAGGCGATATAGTTAAACAGCGAATCATCTCTGAAATACAAAACAGCACACCATATAAAGTTGATATCAAAACTGCCGATGTCTCCCCCTTGCTAAATATAAATCTAAAGAACGTCACTATACATAAATCCCAAAATCAATTTTTAGAACTAGATTCTATAACTATTAAACCTTCGATATTCTCAGTGTTTTCTGATTCACCTAACATTCCTTTTACCGCCAAGCTGCACGGAGGAGAAATTGAGGGAGCTGTTAGAATCAGCAAAGGGAATAATAAAATAGAAGAGATAAAAGTGGATATAAAAAATTTGAAAGTCGATAAAATTCCTGACCTTCTTTCAGAAGAAGGGAAGGCAGAAATACTTATTCACGGCAGACTCAATGGCAACTTGTTTGTTCAGTTTCTTCCAAATCCAAATGGTGAATTTAACTTTGTGGTAGAAGGGCTTGAGTTGGATAACCTCAAAGTAAAAGGCATGAAGCTTCCCTCGTTAACTAATCTTACATCAAGGTTTAACGGTAAAATTGTTGACGAGCTTACAAATATTGACGAGTTAAGCGTTAAGGGTAACGGAATCGATTTACAGATTACAGGCAGTACACCACTTCTGTGGGAGATGTCTGAAGGCGGTATTTTAGATTTGGGATATCGAGTTGAAATAACTGATAATGACCTTGCTAAATACAAGACCTTCTTGTCTCCATATTTAGCTAAGCATAAGGACGGAAGCCTGGGTGGCAAAATATTAGGCACCGTAATGAACCCCAGATTTGAAAAAGGGTCAATAAAGAGGTTCTAGCTATATAGCTCTTTAAGGAATATTTGTTTTGAATGGACAAGAATTAGAAGCACAGCTTATAAGTGAGGGTTTTTCCGGCATTTTTGTACACCGAGATTCTCCCAATGCATTCTACCCTGAGCACACCCACTGTGGCATAACAGCACATATTGTTTTAGACGGTGAAATTACCGTAACATCAGAGGGGCAAACTGTTACATATAAAACAGGTGACCGTTTTGATGTACCTTCAGGTGAAGTACATTCGGCAAGTATAGGTTCAAACGGCTGCCGTTATATGATTGGTGAAAAGTAGTACGACCTTTCTTTCCTAATATTACTTCTAGCAAATCCCGCATCTTGGTTCCTAAATAATAAGGGTTTTCATGTTCAGTTTATGATATTCTTTTTATGGGTGATATCATGAAACATAAATATTTTAGCTTAATCTTTATAGTAACTTTAATTCTCCTATCTACTTCTGTTTACAATTCTCAAGCAAAAAAGGATGAAGGATCAATACAGGAGATGGAGATAAAGGGAATTGGGTTTGACCAGAATTTGCAGACCCCTGTAGTCCTCTTAACAGATAAGGAACAAAACTCGATCCTGCCAATTTGGATCGGACTTTGTGAGGCGCGCTCTATAGAGCTTGGTTTATCTGAAAAGGTAGCTCCCCGTCCGCTCACTTATGATATGATGGCTGCAATTATTAGGACGATCGGGGTCAAGGTGGAGAGGATTGTAATTGTTGATCTGCGTGATGAGGTTTTCTATGCGCAAGTTGAGGTTTCCGTGGACGGGAAAGTCTCAAAAATTGACGCCCGCCCAAGCGATGCAATAGCATTGGCGTCAAGAATGAATTCCCCAATTTTTGTAAAAAAGGCGGTTCTGGACAAAGCCGCTCTCTTGGAGACGGATAAGAAAAAACAGGGGCTCTGATTTATTTGCGATCGACTCACAAAACCAAAATTTATGACCTTTCTTTTCCAGTGTTAGGAAGACTAATAAATGCTGAAGCCATACTTGCCAATAAGGGGACAGTACAATACCTAGGTTATAATATCTTTAAACTAGGGTGTAGGTTAATTATAGGGATAAACTGTTAGCTCATACATATCTACTGATTTATTAACATTAAATTCAGATTTGTAACATTCAACTACAGCGACTTTCTTGTCTTCACCACCGTCAGCAGGATAAAAAGCTTTTATTTTTGCACGCTCAATACCCTGAACATTAAATATGGCTTTAAGAATCTCTGGCATGCCACTAGTCACTTTTTTTACAACATCCTTATCATTCCATGCTACCCCAGAATAAACATATGTTACAGCTGCATAATCCATTGAAACAGATACACTTTTTACTTTCACATTATTGATATGATTTATTGAATCTTCAACTTTTTGCTTTTTATTATTCTTCGCTTTACTTCCACCCGAATATAGCTCTTCCATTACCTTATTTACTGTAGCTTTAGTTTCATCCACGGACATTCCATATTTTTTGCCGACACGTCTGAGTGCTTCATTTTCTGAAACGGACATTGGAGTATTTATTACTTCTTGATATATTGCATATTCAGTCTCAGTATAAGCATAGACAAAATTAGATAACATTATTAAGATAAATAAAGCACATATTGTAATATTCTTTATCATATTATCTCCTTCATACTTATTTTGAAGCCATCATTAATTACAATCTACTAGTAGGTATAAAATCATAGCAATAGAAGTAATTGATTTTAATGTTACGAGAATATTTAACTTGTTATGTGATGTCAATGTGTACTGCCCCCCTTTTACCAAGAAAGATTTAAGTCGAGTTTATGGTTATGAGAAGAAGGAAAGTGACGGCTTGGCAGGATGCAGGATACAAGAGGTATTGATGTACATGTTCTTATATCCGTTTACCCTGAGGCTCTCGAAGGGTGACATCCTAAAGGCTCTGTCCTTCGATTGAACTCAGGACGAACGGGTTAATTTCACACCTGACTTAAATTAGGTTCACAATGACAGAAAAGGGAAAGGGAGCCGAAGCTCCCTTTTTTATTCTATTTCCCTTAGTTTATCTCTTCTCATCTATTTTTATTACATAACGGACTGTAATAATTCCGGCTTGTTTTATAATATTTGACTTATAATTAGGCTGTTGATATCATTCTCTCAAACCTTAATAGCAGATAAAAAATGGGCTCTTCAACTAACTTCGATAAACTTAGAAAAAAGATAGATTCTCTCGATCAGGAGATACTTAAGCTTTTAAACGAGCGCGGTGATGTTGCGCTTGAGATTAGAAAGCTCAAAATGGAAAATTCTGTCGGAGTTTATGATCCGGTTAGAGAGAAACTCATCAAAAACAAATTAAAACAACTTAATGCCGGTCCATTCTCGGACGATTCAGTTTTAAATATTTTCAGAGAAATAATTTCTGCTAGCCGCTTACTGCAGCAGCCGACTAGAGTCGCATATCTGGGACCTGAAGGGAGCTTTTCTCACCAAGCCGCATATAACGAGTTTGGAGGGTCTTCGGAGCTTCTACCACTAGGTAGTTTCGAGGAGATATTTGAGGAAGTTGAAAACGACAGAGCTACTTTTGGGGTCGTGCCGGTTGAAAACTCTATTGAAGGTTCTGTCGGTATGGTTCTAGATCTATTATCGAAAACTCATCTTGCAATAACTGCTGAACTATTTGAGAGGATAAACCATTTTCTTTTGTCTAAAACTGGAAATATCCAAGATATTAATATAGTTGCCTCTCATCCGCAGGCGATAGCCCAATGTAAAAAGTGGCTGAATAAAAATTTGGGTGATAAAGAAATAATAGAAACTGCGAGCACTGCTGAAGCGGCAAGGCTTGCTTCCAAGAAAAAAAATGTCTCAGCAATAGCAAGTGAGCATGCGGCTTCTATATATAAACTAAACATTATTCAAAATAATATAGAAGAGAGTAGTCTTAATACGACAAGATTTTTTGTAATAGGCAAAAAAACCAATAAAACAACAGGGGATGATCGCACTTCTATTGTGTTCACTTTAAAGGATAAACCGGGAGCCCTTCAAAGATCTTTTTTTCAACCTTTTGCTGACGCTAAAGTAAATCTTACAAAAATAGAATCCAGACCATCTAAGGAAAGACCATGGGAATATCTATTTTTCGTAGATTTCAAGGGACATTGTCAAGATAAAATTATTAAGTCCTTACTTAAGAAACTAGATAGAAGCTGTATTTATCTGAAAGTTCTGGGTTCTTATCCTGCTGGAGCTTGACCCTATCAAGTTTGAAAATTCTATTAGACTTTTTTAGGTAAGCTTATACAGAAGATGCTTCCCTTGCCTTCTTCGCTTTTAACATCTATTTTTCCGCCGTGAATTATTACTATATGCTTTACTATGCTAAGTCCAAGACCTGTACCGCCCATTTTTCTGGACCTCGTTTTATCAACCCTATAGAAGCGCTCGAAGATTCTAGGCAGGCTATTTTTGGGGATTCCAATTCCATTATCATAAATTTCTATTAGAAGATCACGATCCTGGTCAATTATTTCGATCCCAACTTCGCCATGCTCAGGAGTGTATTTGATCGCATTATCAATCAAATTAATAAACATTTGCTCAAGAAGAAATCTGCTAGCAGTAATAATATGTTCTTTATCTGATGGATTGAATGAAACTTTAAGCTCCTTCTCCAAAGCATTTGATTTTAAAGCTTCAAGAGATGATCTAATGACTTCGTTAACATTCACGTCCTCTAAGTCGCCATTTTCATTTTGCTGAGATAACACATCTCTGCCCTCAACCTCAGATAATACTAAGAGGTCCGATACTATATTAAGAAGCCTATCAGTGTGTCGTTTAATAATGTTTATAAAATGTTTTTGTTCCTGAGGATCTTCAAATGCACCCTCTTCAAGAGTTTCCGTATAGCCTTTTATTGCTGTTAGCGGGGTTCTAAGTTCGTGAGATACATTTGCAATAAAATCTGCTTTAATGTTTTCTAATTTTTTGAATTCTGTGATGTTGAACATAACAACAATTATCTCCCTTTCCGGGGAAGTAAGTGGAATGACATTTGCCAAATAATATCTTTCCTCAGGGTATAAATAGAAAACTTCCTTATTATCGGGCTTCCAGTTTTGAAGTACGCCATCTATTAGTTTTATTACTTCTTTATTTCTTAATACTTCCCAATAAGACTTTTGAAAGGGGTCATCTGTAAGATTAAACATCTCTTTAAATGTATTGTTGGTAAGTATTATCTTTCCTTTCTCTGATACAACCATAACACCTTCGCTCATAGCAATAAGAACGGCTTCGATCTGGTTTTTTTCGTGAGATAGTTGTTTGAATACTTCATTTAGTTTTTGAGCCATATGATTTAACGCCATGGTAATTTTAGGTATCTCACCTTTGCTTTCGGATATAGGTATATCGACGTTCAGGTTACCTTTGGCAAGCTCTTCAGAGATATTAATTATTCCAGCGAGTGATTTTGTAGTTGTTTTAGATACCACCAGTGATAAAAGCAATGCCAATATCGTTAAGGCAATGCCCGTATAGATAACTTTTGATTCAAGCGGTAATAGGGTTTGCTGAATAATACTTAGAGGCAGTGAGGTTCTTATTACTGTTTTGCTTGTACCGTTCTTTGCTTCATACGGAACTGCAACATAGAACATCTCTTTTTGCAGAGTTGTGCTATAACGCAAACTATCTCCTATCTCATTATTGAAAGCCTGTTTGATTTCAGGCCGTTCAGAATGGTTTTCCATTTCCCGGGGGTTTTTATCGGTTTCACCTAAAACCAACCCATTTTCATCTATTACTGTGATTCTAACCCCAGTTTTTTCTCCAAGGCGTGAGACTACTGATTGGACATCATCTATTTGTGGATTTTCTAAAGCGGGGATGAGAACTTCTGTAGTCAAGTTAGCTGCGGTGAGCAGCCTTTTTTTGGTGAGGGATTTATCGTACTTGTTTAATTCGCCAATTATAAGGAAGGTGAAAATAAATATAACCAGGACAATGATCAGAAAGCTAGATATAAACTGTTTCCAAAATATGCTCAAATGATCCCTACTCTTCTAATTTATATCCTATACTTCTTACCGCTTTAATCATGCTTCCGGCAGCGCCAAGCTTTTCTCTTAGATTTTTAATATGTACATCTATGGTTCTATCATATACCAATTTATCGTCTCCCCAAAGCCGTTTCTTTTTTAAGAGCTGGTCTCTGGTAAAGACTCTTCCCTTACCCTCTGCAAGAACTTCAAGGATTTTAAATTCTGTAGTGGTAAGATTTAACTTGTTGTTATCAACAATGACTTCATATTTTTCGGTGTTAACTATAATTGGCCCAATCTTAATAACATTTCCTACATCTTCTGGTGCACTTGTTCTTCTAAGAACAGTTTTTACGCGGGCTACCAGTTCCCTTGGACTAAAGGGCTTTACTATATAATCATCCGCTCCCAGTTCAAGCCCTACCACTACATCGGCTTCACTAGCTTTCGCGGTTAACATGATAATAGGTATGGAGCTTGTTGCATTTCTATTCTTTAATATCCTGCATATTTCAAGCCCGTCTATCCCGGGAAGCATTATGTCTAAAACTGCAAGATCCGGTATTACAGATTCTATGTAAGATAAAAAATCCCTACCGTTATAGAATTCTTTCACCTTGAATCCCTCACGTTTTAAATGATGGCTTACAAGCTCTACTATGTCTTCTTCGTCATCTACAATGGTTATTAATTTATCTGACATGTGGCCGCATCCTGAACATATAGTTTTACTATCATGCGTTATAGACTAATCGAAACCTCTTTTCTTGCAAGAAGCCCGATCGCTCCTTAACCGAATCTTAACATTAATTTCACATCAAATTTATTTTACTTCTATAGCCTCTAGTTCAAATCTATTTTAAGGAGGAGTTCGAGAGATGAAATCAGTACTTAAATTGCTTTTGATAGCTGTGCTCATAATGCCTTTTTTCGGCATTGACTCACAAGCGCAATCAACAAAAGCTCAGATTGAAGCTATGAAGCAGCAAATCAATGCGATTCAGCAGCAGAATCAGCAGCAGATCCAGCAGCTACAGCAGCAAATTGAGCTTATGGAGAATGCTAGGCAAGCTGATCAGGAAGCTATCACACAGATGAAAGAGGAAGAAAAGGACGCTTGGTATAACAAGTTTAAGGCTAAGTATGATAAAGGACTTTCCTTCCAGGCTGGCGATAAGTTTAAAATGAAGTTTAGAATCAGAGGTCAGTTCCGTCTGACTGTGGATGATCCAGATGGCGGGCTTACATCAACCAACTTCAGCGTCGCTAGATTAAGGCTAAAATGGAATGGATATGCGTTTAAACCTTGGTTTTTATATACAGTTCAGGTTAATATCCCAGACGATTTAGACTTAAGAGACATGTATTTTACCGCAGCATATGATAACAACATTATGCCAAGGGTGGGACAGTGGAAAGTTCCATTTGGTAGACAGGAACTCACTTCATCTTCCGCTCTGCAGTTTATTAACAGATCCATTGTTAACGACGAGTTCGGATATGGCAGAGACCGTGGTGTTGCTCTTATGGGCGGGTTGGGACCAAAGTATAACTTCTCATATTCCGGTGGTGTGTTTAACGGAGATGGAAGAAACGGTACAAGCCTAGATTCCAACATGCTTTATGCCGGTAGAATTCAGCTTGGTGTAGGCGGTGAGGGCGATAAGTTTAAAGCCAATTCTTCATATGCTACAGGTGAGGCATATGGTATCACGCCAAACTTTGCAAAATCCCCTACTTTTGTAGCCGGTGCTGCTATAGGTGCGATTCCGGGGCTTAACTGCGACAGAAAGTCTCCTGACGGTGACCAGTGTGATAGATACGATGAACTAGGTCTTGTCCAAGCTGATTTAACTACAATTACCGGTGACCTCAGCTTTAAAATGCCAATCTTTAACGTGCAGGGTTCATACTACGGTAGATGGATCAGCCCAGATGAGCAAGGTATTACACAGGACACAGCATTTGACCAGGGTTTCAACGTTCAGGGCGGTGTTTTCCTAATGCCCAAGACAGTTGAGTTCGCAGGAAGATACTCATACATAGATTATGATGATTCTGCGGGTGTTTTACCTCCTGATGTAGGTAGTGTAAGAAGTTCAGCATGGACACTTAGCCCAGCTCTTAACTACTATATTTCACACGACAACAGATGGAAAGTTCAGCTTGAGTATCTATTTACAAGAAATGAATTCACACAAGGTGCTTCAGATGAAGATGACAACAGACTTAGTCTTCAGTTGCAAGCTTACTTTTAAGAATAAAGCTTTAGGATAATGCGGAAAATAAAAAAAAGATAACTAACTCATCTCTCTTTTTATAAATTTTCCCTTTTTGTTCTGACTCAAAAACCTCTAAAAACCCGGTACTCGAGTTAATCTCAAGTATCGGGTTTTTTTGCGCACTATATATTAGATTAGAGGGGTATTTATCCTTACTATTATTTATATAGTTTATGTTTCGAAGACTATATATAAATAATATGTATGTTTGGCTACCGTCGGTATGATCTTGATTATACAGCGTGGATACTACTTAGGTTGTTTCATTAATTGAGAATACTGCCACTATGAAGCATAGAAGATAATTTATTTGTAAGTGGTCTAGGAAGATCGCTTCTTTCTAAATCATTAACAGTTCTTTCTATGTCGTAAGAAACTCTCTTAATATAGGCGTTCCCATTATCAATCACTGCATAAGATGCTCTTGGGTTTAAATCCCTCGGTTGTCCTACCGAACCTGGATTAATAATTATTGTGTTGCCTGCAGATTTAATAAAAGGTTTGTGGGAATGACCGGCTAGAATAAAGTTTAACTCTGATTCCTCTTCCCTTTGATCATTATTTAATCTTTCCGCTTGGCATTCACAGATTTGTCCAGGTGCTAGATCCGACCCATGTTCTGGACCATGAACTAACTCAAAATTCATACTATCTATAGAGAATTCGTTTTTCATTGGCAACCTTCTAAGGAAACCCACTTCTTCGCTGGAGAGAAACCCTTCTCCCCACTCTCTAGTAATATCGGAGATAGTATTAAGCTCACCGGGACATTTGCTATTAATCCCGTAAGCCATTGCATGATCGTGATCTCCTCTAACTCCCCAGAAATGGCCTTTTGAGGATTTCATAAGAAATTTTATGCAATTACCCGGACTTGGACCAAAATCTACTACATCCCCAAGAAAAACAAGGGCATCGTAGCTTTCTTTGTCTAATATCGCCTCAAGAGCGTACCAATTTGCATGAATATCCGAAAGTATTAGTATTTTCATATTAATTGTACTATAATGTCTAATTATGAACCGATTATTAATCAAATATGAAGGTTTCGTTTAGGCATGGTTTTTATATACAGTTTTTATATATTGTCAGTTAATCAAGAACTTGAAATTATGAGATGAATGATTTTTATTCAAAAATTAAAAAATAGCATTGGAATTTTATTGAAAGCATGATAGAATCTGTAAAAGAGGAAGAAAAAAGTGAATAGAGAAGTTGTGTAAGTATATTGAAGTATGTTGTGGAAGTATATAGTCCAGAGGCAGCTCAAAGCGTCAAAAAAACCTCTTGACAAAGCAGTTTAATTTATATAGAGTAAGCTCAGAACTTTAAAAACCAAATAAAAGGAGGTAAGGAGAGATGAGTAAAGCCAAATGGCTTCTTATGTTTTTATTGGCTCTTTCAATGGCCGCGCCTACATTTGCAGTAGAGCTCACCCTAGGCGGATTTCCAAGCTATATGCGCACAAGAGCGCGTTTTATTTCAAACGCAACCTTTATTTCTGCGTTGAGCAATAACAACGCTAAGCAGCTTGGATTTAATGACAATAATGACAATATCTTTTTTGCAGATACCACTCTGCGTTTAACCCCACAGTTGGTGCTCAGTGATGCAGTAACAATCAGAGCGCAGATCAACGTGTTTGATAACAACATTTGGGGCGGAGCAACATCAAGTACATTTGGTGGAGCAAACGGTAGTCAAACCCTTATTAATTCAAGTGTATCGTTCAGCGATAGATTTAGGGGTGCTTTGCTAACCAATCCAGGCGCTATTGATGATCCTGGTTTCTTTGATGTAAGAATGCTTCACGCAGACATAGTACTTCCTAACAACCTCGGATTTTTGAGAGTTGGACGTCAGCCTTTTGACTGGGGTATGGGTATCTTAGCGAATGGTGGTTGGGATCCTTATTCTGACCTTGGTTTCGTTTTAGATAGGTTCTTATATCTAAAATCATTCGCAGCTGGAGCCGGATCTTTAACATTCGTATTCGTTACGGATAGATTCACACAAGGCAACAGCATTGTGACAGGTACTGGAGACGGATGGGATGGTGGAGCATTTGCTCTTATCTTCAACAATCCGAACGTTATGGGCACCAACTTCACACTTGGTGGTTATGTATTCCCATACATTCATCAGACCAACATCGGCAGCGTTCCTTTAAGTGGAGCAACAGGCGGTTCCGGACCTCCCGGAGGAGGAGCATTCGCATCTGGTGTTGATGTAGAAAGACTAACCTTATTCTCTGGTTTGCTTGATGTTAAAACAGACCTTTGGAGATTGGTTGGTGAATTCCAGGCTTGGCAAGGTAACTTCGATGTCCAGGGTACTGGTGTTGGAGATGGTTTTGACTTAGATGTTGACTTAAGTTGGATCTGGGCAGCTCGCGCTGAGGTTTATCCCGGATGGCCACTTAAAATCATTGCTGCTGAATTTGGATGGGCACAGGGTGATGACGCTTTAGACAACACTCTTGAAGGTAATGCAAGTACATTATACTTCAGCCCGGCTTATAACATAGATAACCTTCTGTTTAAAAATATTATTCCTAATATTTACCAACAGGAAGGAAGTGTTATAAACGCTTACTATGCAAGACTTTGGGCTACAGTGAAAGTAGTTGATTCTATTTCCTTTACTCCACAAGTTCTTGTTGCCTTTAACCAGCAGACCGAGAATGTTGCTGTAAACGCTGGCGGTGCCATTGTTAACAATATTGACACATACATGGGTACTGAGGTTGAAGGGGTAATAACCTGGCATATACATCCAGGAGTTAACTTCGATCTTATCGGAGGCGTTGTGTTTGCAGGTAATAGTTTAGATGCCTTGCTTGAAGCACAGGCTTTATCAGTGCTAGCACAGAATGATGTTAATCCTGACAGAGTTAGCTATGATGAAACACCTTGGACTGTTCAAGGTAGATTGATTATCTTCATAGACCAATTCTTCAAATAGAAATGAAACAGGTAGAAAGGGTTTTCGAACCTTTTCTTCTTGGTTAAAATTTTACAACCCCTTCTCTTACGTAAGTAAGGGAAGGGGTTTTTTTATATGCTTAGAAGTTCTTTATTTGATTTAGTCTTTTGAGATTTCTATAGACCGTTTGATTATCTGTTTCATAGTATCAGCTGATTGATTACCATAGACTGGGAATTGTCCAAATAGGAATGTAGGTACTCCTAATATAAGATTCTCTTGTGCTTCTTTATTATTTGCCTTTATTTTATTAAACATAGTACGTTGATCTAAGCATTCTTCTACTTCATTTTTGTTCATTCCAGCTTTTTCGCCTATGCTCATGATAATTTTAAGATCACCTATATTAAGACCCTCTAAGAAATAGGCCTCAAATATAGCTAGATGAAATTTTAAAAACATGCCTTTTGTTTTGGCGAACTCAGATGCTTCAAGAGCTAGCCGGGAGTTTGTAGCAAATCCGGGCAGCTTTATTTCAACATTATCTTCCTTGGCCATTGAGTAAATTGTTTCGGTGAATGATTTTGATTTTAGTGTTTTTGCTCGCTTTTTACCTTCAGGAGAGAATTCAGGATGTATCTCTATACCCCTCCAGTCTATCGTAAGATCGAATTCCTTAAATAATTCTAGTATTCGTTTTGTTCCTAGGTAACAAAAAGGGCATATATAGTCGTAGTAAACAGTTACGTTCATCTTAACTATATAATATAGCTGAAAAAAATAAACTTAAGCAGGTAGCTCAAGATCATTACTATCTTAGTAAGTATTGGAAAAGATTTTATTCTGGAAATAAAATTTTGTAATTACTAAAAGTGATCAATGTTTGAAATGCCTAAATCCTGTGAATACCATAGCAATCCCATGCTCATCACAAGCATCAATAATGTCCTGGTCTCTTATTGACCCCCCTGGTTGAACTATAGCAGTAATACCAGCTTTAGCAGCTTCATCAATACCGTCACGGAAAGGGAAGAAAGCATCTGAAGCTAGTGTTGCACCTTGTGTTGGAAGCTCGGCTTTAATAGTTGCTATTTTAACAGAATCCACCCTACTCATCTGACCGGCCCCGATACCTACAGTTTGACCTGCACGGGCAAACACGATGGCATTTGATTTAACGTGTTTACATACTTTCCATCCAAATTTAAGAGCGCGAAGTTCCTCATCCGAAGGTTGGCGTTTAGTAAGTACTTTCATATCGTCAAAATCTTTATCGATCCCTGTGTCACGGTCCTGAATTAGTGCTCCACCGATTACCTTTTTAAAATCTAGCCCTGCATTTGCGCTAAGTGGCAGCTCAGGTGTTTTCATTACCCTTAGATTTGTTTTACTGGAGAGCACTTCTAAAGCCTTTTCTGAAAATGAAGGAGCAATTACTACTTCAAGGAACATGGCAGCAAGCTCAGATGCAGTTGCTTCATCGACTTCTCTATTAAAAGCTACTATACCTCCGAATGAACTTACAGGATCGCAAGCCTTAGCTTTTAGGAAAGCCTCGACAACTCTTTCATCCGTAGCTACACCACAGGGGTTATTATGTTTGACCACCACGCAAGCAGTCTCGGGGAAGTCTTTAACAGCTTCAAGAGCAGCATCGGTATCATAAATATTATTAAGTGATAACTCTTTTCCTTGCAGCTGAATGGAATTTGAAATACAAGGTTCTTCAAACCCTGACTGTACATAAAAAGATCCTTCTTGGTGAGGGTTTTCGCCATATCTAAGTTTCATTTTTTTATCCATATGGATTGTCAGGCTTGGTGGGAATTTAGTTTTTCCACCACTAGGATCTATAGCGCCAAGGAAATTGGAGATTGCGGCATCGTAACGAGAAACATATGAGAATGCTTTTACTGCGAGCCTAAAATTTGTCTCAGCCGAAATTGAACCATTGTTTTTCTTAAGCTCTTTTAGGATATCTTCGTAATCCTCAGGGTGTGTAACAAGTGTTACATATTGATAGTTTTTTGCAGCAGCTCTGAGCATAGTTGGTCCGCCGATATCAATGTTTTCAATTGCTTCCATCAAATCTACATTGTCTTTTTTAATTACCTCTTCAAATGGATAGAGATTAACAATAATCATATCTATCGGCTCCATGCCGTTTTCCGCCATCTGCTGTAAATGAGTATCATTATCTCTTAGCGCTAGGACACCGCCATATATTTTAGGGTGCAGAGTTTTCACACGACCATCTAAAATCTCAGGTGATCCTGTATATTCTGAAATATCCATTACTCTAACACCTGCGTCCCTTAGCTGTCTTGCAGTCCCGCCTGTGGATAATATTTCTACATCATAATCCTCTAGAGCTTTAGCAAAATTACTGATGCCCTCTTTGTCTGAGACACTTATGATTACCCTATGAATCTTATTCATTTACCTGCTCCTTAATGGAAGTGATTATAAAGACAATCGATGCTTAAATACTTATGATTTTTATTGGGAAACCGATATCCGCACTCTGAGTAAAAACTATTATTTTAGCGCACGGAGTTGAAATTCCAATAGGTACTATAAAGATTGTGAAAATAGTTGGTTCGAAGACTTTTGAGAAATCCTCAATAGTTACGTATAATCTTACATATTATTTTGGCGGGTGTAATTTTTTTAGGTTATCTCGGAATAAAATCTAGGACTAGCATTTTCATAATCGGGGGATTTTTAGTATGAAAGATCAAAAATCTGTTAATTTTAGAGTTGGCTTATTTGTGCTTTTAGCCATAGGCATTTTTTCTACTATTATTTTTTTCCTAAGTGGTGAGCAAAACTACTTTGAAAAGAGTTATACAGTAAAAACTTCATTTAAAAATACCGCAGGTCTTATTAAAGGCGCCGCAGTAAGGCTGTCAGGTGTACGTATAGGAGCAGTGACAGAGCTTGGTTTTGCTAAGGACCCTGTAGGGGATAAAGTGATAAATATTTCTATGCTGATAAATAAAGACGGGATGGGCAGGTTAAATCCGGACGCTAGGGCTACTATCAAAACAGAGGGTCTTTTGGGAGATAAGTTTGTTGAGATAATTCCTGGTCTTGAACCCCCTCTTACAGTACTCCCCGATACACTCACAATAGAAAGTCAGACCCCGATAGAGTTTGCAAGTATTATTGGTCAATCCGGAGATTTAATTACCAATGTGATCAGCATTTCAGAGAGTTTAGACAAAATTGTAAAAGGTATTGGAGAGGGTAAGAACCTTGAAAATATAAATCAGACAATTGCTTCTGTTAAAGCAAGCTCTGAGGCACTTCAGAAAAATATGGAAGCCATTGCACAAGGTAACGGAATACTCCATACAATGATCTATGGTCCTAAAGATGCATCTGGTGAGAAGATTGATGAGAATACTCTGGTAAAGCTAAACAAGACTGTAGCAAAACTAGACACTTTACTAAATCAAATAAATGAAGGTAAAGGGCCGCTTCATGCGCTTCTATACGATGAAAAGCTAACTGGTGAAGTTGATACCACCTTATCCAATTTAAGTCTCACATCTGTTGAGTTAAAAGAGACAATGGCAAATTTCAATGAAATATCTGAGATGCTAAGAGGTGGAGAAGGTACCCTTGGCGCTCTCATAATAGACCCAAGCATCTATGATAATTTAAAGGGTATTCTGGGTGAGGCTGACAGGAGTAAATTTGTGCGTGCAGCCGTGAGATACCTTATAGATCAGGAAAAGGCTGACGGCACCAGGAATCCAACCGCAAACTAAAGTTATTTCCTTATAAAGCAATTTCTACTAAATTATTAATTATGAATGGGAAATCACAAAATCCATCAAAATTGCAATTCCCTGAAGAAGCTGAAAAAATAATAGATTCTCTTCTTGAAGGAATCAGATATTATACATCGCTGGCTGTATTAGGCGAGTCCATAGGCAGTATTTCCGATGAAGATTTCAGCATTTCCAACTTTACTTCTGGAATACGACTCGGAGGCGCAAAGAAAGATAAGCTAGTAAAACTTGATGTTCCGATCTTACTTGCAAGATTTTCTCTGAATTCAATTGTAACACTATTTGAGACTCATACACATTCTCTCCTGATGCAGCGTAAATGTTTAGAAGAATTTCTCAATTCTGATCAAGGCGTAATTAAGCCTGATAAATTTTGGGAAATTCAATGCAATGTTATCAATATAATGCGGGGCAATAATAGCTTAGATGAGATCATTACTAAGCACTTAATTCTTAAACCCTCTGAAAAGCTAACTAAGAATATGGAGTGGTTGAAAGGCATGATTAGGGTCAGAAATTGTCTCTCACATCGCCTTGGAAAAGTAGGTCTTGAGGATATAAAGCCAAAGGGAGTTCCACGTGTTGAAGTAACAAGTGATCAATCTCTAAAAGTGAAGTGGATACGGTTAAAAGCTATGATCAATGGAGAAGAAATCAAAACATTTCCTCATAAGGGCGGTGGAAAAGTATCTTTCGATAAGGAGGAATATACAAGGGAATGGAAAATTAGAGAGGAGATTAAGATTACGCCTGCAGAATGTCAACTTCTAGCAATGACACTTTCCGAATTAGCTCTACAAATATTCTCTGAATACAAGAAAGAAATATTAGAATTAAAGGAGAAATCCAAATAAAGTCTCTGAAGCAAAAAGATAAGTTAATGGAGCGGGTGACGGGATTCGAACCCGCGACCCTTAGCTTGGGAAGCTAATGCTCTAGCCAGCTGAGCTACACCCGCATCTAAAAGAAATCTATTGTAACCCCCAATAAAAGTCAATTAAGCGGAAACTCAGTTAATAAGTTCAACTTTACAGGATATAATAATCTCTGTGACTGAGAACAGAAAAACCGGACATCTTCTTACTGAGAAAATAAACCCCCGCACTGTTCACCTGGACAAGTGCTCGCCTCTTGAAGTAGTTGAACTTATTTTGGAAGAGGACAGAGCTATTGTAGAGGCGATTCATCAACAGAAGAATAATATAGCAAAGGCTGTTGAGCTTGTTACAGCCAAATTAAAGCTCGGAGGCAGATTATTCTTCATAGGCGCAGGTACCAGCGGGCGATTGGGAGCAATAGAAGCAGCTGAGTGCCCACCTACATTTGGAACAGATCCTGAATTAATACAGGGCTTTATAGCAGGTGGAAGGGAAGCGATTTGGCAGTCAATAGAGGGAGCCGAAGACTCAACTACAGAAGCACAGGAGTTTCTTCAAGATGCAAATTTATGTAAAGAAGATGTTGTTGTTGGTATAGCGGCAAGCGCTTCTACACCTTTTGTTGAGGGTGGTCTGCAATACGCAAACCAAACGGGAAGCGGCACTGTATTAGTTACATGTAATACGGTAGAATCAAAAATCGCCAATGTTACAATTGAGCTTCTAGTAGGCCCTGAAGTAGTTGTGGGGTCAACAAGGATGAAGTCCGGCACAGTAACAAAAATGGTATTAAATATGATAACTACCGCCTCTATGGTGCAGTTGGGTAAGACATACGGCAACCTTATGGTCGATGTTCAGCCAAAGTCGGCAAAACTCAGAGATAGAGCCAAACGAATTGTTATGCATATAGCAAGTGTTAATGAGGAGAAAGCAGGCGAATTGCTTGAGAGATCCGGCTGGGATGTAAAAGCGTCAATTGTTATGGAGTTAAAGCACTTGAGCTTAGATGACGCTAAAGAATTGCTGGAGAATCATAAAGGGTTTTTACGCGAGGCCCTTAAATAAGCCAGATAAATATTAAAACTATGCCATTTGATCTGAAATCTCTAATCGATAAGAAAGATAAACTTGTAATAGGATTAATGTCCGGGACGTCAAAAGACGGCATTGATGCTGCATTGGTTAAGCTTGCAGGGAATGGATTAAATACGCAAATAGAATTAGTAAAATTTATTTGTGTTGAGTTTGAGGTGGATGTACGCAGTAGGTTAGACAATTTAGCCAAGGGATGCACCCTTAAAGAAGTATCTGATCTTAATTTTCTAATAGGCGATGAGTTTGCTAAAACAGCACTAAGCGTTATTGACCAAGCAGGGGCAAGTCCTGCGGATGTCGATTTAATAGGCTCTCACGGTCAAACTGTTTTTCATAACCCCCCTTCATATAAAGACGGCACACCTTCCACGCTTCAAATAGGCGAGATTGATGTAATCGCTGAGAGAACAGGAATTACTACTGTTGGAGATTTTAGAACCCGCGATATAGCAGCTGGAGGTGAAGCGGCTCCGCTGGTTCCATATCTAGATTACTTACTGTTTAGAAAGCCGGGCAAAGTTTCAATTGCTCAAAACATTGGAGGTATAGCAAACGCAACTGTTGTGACAGAGGATAT
>JBBDIN010000103.1:0-18529 GCA_040880385.1 Thermodesulfobacteriota bacterium
AAACAATTTAGATCCTAGAACTATTCAAATTCCCCTCCTCGGGAAAGGCGGCTGCTTTTTTTCTGCATTATTGCAAAAGGTAGCCGTCTTCATTTAGTGAGTATGTGTATATATATTTTCACTGCTATTTCTTTCTTTCCACGTTTCATATGTTTATTTAAATAAAGTAGGAATTGATTTACCATACTACACTCAAAGCTCGGCATCAGAGTATTGAATTATCGACCAATATTATGTCTTTAACTCTATAATTTCTATTACTGTTTTTTCCTTCTGTCCAACTCACCAAAGAAGATGCTTATATGAATGTCTGAATTGTCCTACACTCAAAAAGAGAGTTTATCCTACAGATTTCGTTATATAAAAATAATATAATAAATATTAACAAGAACGCTGTCTAAATTAAAGTTTTCTCACGGGCCCTTATCCCTTCCACCTACCGCCATTTATAAGGGTTCGTTTTTTTAGTTTTGATTATCTGAAAATGCTAGTACTTGGATTTAGCGAAGGAGAATAGAACAATACCTATTAACAAGGTATTGAATAAGGCGATAAATTCTGTAAAATACCGTGACTCTGACGGATATGTTTGCTAGGGGGATGGAACACCCCATAAGAGAATTTAAGTACAATTTTAACAATGCATTAAAAAGAGCGGGGATTAAAAGGTTTACCTTCCATGACTTAAGACATAGCTTTGGCTCAAGGCTTGTAGAGTCTGGAGTTGACCTAGTTACAATACAAAAGTTGATGGGGCACAAGACAATTAAAACAACTATGAGATACTTACACCCGACAACTGAAATGCATAGGAAGGCTGTTGAGAAATTGAATTTGTTTCATCACAGTTTTATCACAAATGAGAAAATCAAAGCTTAAAGGAACGATTTAACTAGCTGTTATTGTTGAAAAGCGCCCGTAGCTCAGCTGGATAGAGCAACGGACTTCTAATCCGTAGGCCGGGGGTTCGAATCCCTCCGGGCGCATATTCTAAGGATTTTGTTTTTTTTAAAAGATTTGCTAATATGGTAATATTTTCAGTCCTAGAGTATGAATTGCTAAATTTGTGGTGCGCATAGCTCAGGTTGGTTAGAGCACTGGGTTGTGGTCCCAGGGGTCGCCGGTTCAAATCCGGTTGCGCACCCCATACCGTACTCTCGTTCATTTCAGCTAGTATCTTGGACGGCGAATCAATTAGCCTCTCATCAATTATGAAATCCACTTATTTACTAGTCCATACCATCTGGTATAATCCCCATTCTTAAATCCCCAAATGGAAAGAGGCTATGATAGAAAACAAGAGTCTTATGGAAATAATGACAAAAGATGTGTTGACCGTTCATACAAAACAAAAGTTGAGCGATGTGACCAGGATTTTTAGGGAAAATTCGATACACCATATCCCGGTGCTCAACGGGAAAAAGCCAGTAGGAATGATTTCTTCTCAGGATGTGTTTAAGCTCGTATTTAATATTGATGCCACCGATCAGAGAATGCTCGATTCCATATTGGACAGCAATTACAGTATCGAGGATACGATGACAAAAAAACTGGTCATCTTCGATGACGCTTTGACTATAAAGGACGCAACCAAAATCCTTGGCGAAGGTTCGTTTCATTCCGTAATTGTGGTAGATAACAAGGGTGATCTAAACGGTATAGTTACCACTACAGACCTTATTCGGTATCTTCATAATAATATCACGTCCTAAATTACACTGCACATTGCGGATTGTTTCATACACCCGACAATAGGGCTATAAGTAAAGATAGGCGAGTCTGATAGAACTAAACAACTCATTAGCGCAAATTCTAACGCTTTAGGCATCAAGAGAATTTTCCAACCGTCAGCAAAGTAGGCTTTCATACCAAAAAGCTCGTAGCCGACTTGGCTGACCTTTGTGTTACGTGGATCATCCTTACCCTCCAGGATTGCCAAAACGGAACTTCCCTGGATGGGGTGGACTTGACGATCCTCAAACTGACTCCTTTGCTGATCTATATTAGCAACGTCAAGAATGGTCGGCATTATGCTATTTATGTGTAAGAATGAGTGATTAATATTGCCGGCATTGGCTATTTTCTAATTCCAAGTTCAAAAACACAAAGTTTAATAACTTGCGTTTTTGTTCAATATCCGCACTTTCGAATAACTCATAGACTGTCGAAGCGATAGAAAGCACAGTGTTTACAGTAATTTAAAAGTTTTGGTCAGCTTTAAGGTCTTTTCTTTCTCATAGTTGACAAGCATATAGTGTTACTTATAAAATGTATTAAGGTAGATCGAAAATGATGGCATCTGGTAAATGCTGGACTATACTGTTCTCGACTTTAAGTTATACAGGAGGCGGTAATTAAAATAATTTCATTCTTATTGACAATTGTTTTGAGTGTGCTTTTCCTCACGGGACTTGAAGCGGTAGCAGAAAAAGGCAGTGATAACGCTATCTGCAGTGGTATCGGTACCATTTGTAAAAATGAATATGTTTTATGCACATCTGCTCCTTGCGTCCCTGACCCCAGCAAGCCGGATTCAAATGCAATTTGCAGCTGTGACGTTAATAAGGGATTGAACTTCGGTTTGTCACAATGTGATTCCCGGACCCCTGTGACTGACTCAAACGGTGTTACAAAAGTGGTATCGACATTTTCGTTCGCTCAGGCGCCTACTAAGCCTGTGCTTTCCTGTCCCGAGGGTAAACCGTGGACTGATTGTCTGGATCAGCCTTGTATTGTAGACCCGCTGAATCCGCTTAAAGCCATATGTACATGCAAGATAGTGCGTGATAAGCCTTTTGATACCTTTGGCGGGGACTGTGTTTCTCTAACTTGTGACAAGGCTACTGGTCAGGTGCTACCGTAGGGCCTTATGTCGGAGCAAGTAAAGAGCTTATGAAAGCGTTTGGCTTAGATGGACTGCCGGCTAGTTACTGTGCGGGTATGAAGCCTGAGATTTTAAAGTAATTCCAGTATTATCTGGGTTAATACTGGATATAGCTTAGAGGGTTATTTACAATACAGATACTTAAGATTGTTTTTGTGTTTAATGAAATGTTTTAAAATCTTTAAGTTGATAAACATTATAGGTAGTTCTACTTTTAAATTTTCCCTAACATCCTTACCGGAAATTATATAATATTTCTTTTTTACGGAATCATATGGAAGATTTTGAACTATGCACAGAAATCCAATTGCAATAGCAGCCTTATCTCTGTTATGTTCACCTTCAGTTAAAAATTTAAGGTAATCATGCTTCTTTCTAGTAAACAAGTTATTAGAATAACGCTTATCTAAAAATATAGCCAACTCTTGTTTATACTTTTTAACTTCGAAGTAAATTTGTCTTGAGCTACTATTTCTTAAGTTTTCATTTCTACTTTTTGTTTTTGGCGATTTTGCCTTTTTAGGTATAAGTCCTGCTAAACCAGCTTTCCTTAGAATTTTCTTTGCTAATTCACTCACTTCTGGTTTTCATGATTTGTAAGTTGACTGTAGTTTATATCCTGCCCCCCCTATATTAGGTGCTTAATCAAGCTTGACGAAAGGGGAGCAGTACAACTCATATATTCTTATATAATATGGAACTTATGACTGTTAACCACTAGGTTGGAGTTTAGAATCCCCCTTTCTGGAGCTAACTTTTC
This sequence comes from Thermodesulfobacteriota bacterium, assembly GCA_040880385.1. Taxonomy (GTDB): domain Bacteria; phylum Desulfobacterota_D; class UBA1144; order Nemesobacterales; family UBA2774; genus CR02bin9. Next base: position 3,645 of record JBBDIN010000103.1, read on the forward strand.
TAACAATGCCATCCAATCTTACAATTCTTATGTTCAAGACACTATTTTCGTATTACATGATAACAATCCACTCACTTTACCACTATCTTCATTTTATCTTCTTAAGTTACGTAGTGATGGACTTGAGAGCAGAATGTCAGGTGTCAGATATTGCGGCACATCTATATATCAAAAACGAGCAATTTGATCATTAAATGTTAATAAAAACCTACATGGTACAAAGATTGCAACAATGTTTATGAGATATGAATGAGTATCCCAAAGAACTAGAGCTAATAGATAAAACAAGGGTAACTATAAGACCAGTTGAACCTGTAGATGTAGAGGGTCTATATAAATTTTTTTCGAAAATATCTAGATTGGATCTTCTTATTTATAAAGATGATGTAACAAAGTGGGAAAATGTGGAGGACTGGTTTGCCGCCTCTAACTATGGAAAAGCATTTCAATTGGTAGCTTTGTCAAAAGATAAGATCGTAGCAAAGGGGTCACTTCACTCAGAGGGGCTTTCTTGGTCACATGCAGCAGAGCTAAAGCTGATTGTTGATCCTCGTTATAGGAGGAAGGGGTTGGGGTCTCAATTGTTTAATATTTTGTTATATGAGGGATTGAAGCGTCATTTCGAGAAGATAATAGTCAGATATATATCTGACAATATTAGTTTTACGAAGATACTGAACCGTTATGGTTTTAAGCCGGAAACGGTGCTTAGTTGTTATGTGAAGGACGAATTATCTAGTATTACAAAGGATTTAGTAATTGCATCCTATGATCTTGAAAACTGGGAAAGGAGGTTTGAATTTTATAGCTCTATTTATGGAGGATAGAATGTGCATGCTTACTGCAAATATTGTAAGCCTTTTCACAAAGTGCTAGTCTTATAGTTAGTTAAAGCATGTGATTAAGGTACTGTCTAAAATGACAGATAAAAATAAAACTAAAAAAGAACTTATGAGTGAATTAGAGGAACTTCGGTTACAGCTCAAACATTTTGAGCGATCAGGTGAAGCCGGAACTGAAATACCGGATAAGGCATTTCGTCTGATTGTAGAATCCGTGCCTAATGGGATAGTGATGACAAATAATATGGGACAAATTATCTTTTTAAATTCACAGGCTGAGAAGATGTTTGGTTATGCACAACGTGCTTTGCTTGGCAAGTCTGTTGAAGAATTAGTTCCTGAGGGGTTTAGGCAGGCTCACATTAAATATAGGTCTAGCTATGTGAAAGAGCCCAGTACGAAGCCTATGGGAGAAGGTAGAGACCTATTTGCCTTACGCTCGGATGGCAGTCAATTTCCTGTTGAAATAGGGCTTAATTTTGCAAATTCGGATTCAGGTGTAGTGGTTATAAGCACTATTATAGATATTACCGAGCGCAGGAATACTGAGAAACTGCTTAACGAGAGAGAGCAAAGGCTTCGGGAAATTATGGATAACACCACAGATGCCATAATTGTTTTTGATGATAAGGGGGTAGTAGAAACCTTAAACCGAGAAGCACAACGACTTTTCTGCGTGAATAGTATAGAAAAGATAGATGAAATCTGGGCAATTGTTACGCCTGAAAATAAGGAAAACTTTTCTGAAAAGCTCAAAAAAGTTAGCGAAGGAAAAAGAATAACAGATTACGAAACTGAGCGTATAGGCAAAGACGGCAAGAGAATTTCAGTGAGCATCAGTCTTGTCTATATGAACGAGGGGCAGGGCAGGTTCATAGAAACAATTAGAGATATAAGTGAAAGACTTGTAATGAGAAATAAGATAATAGAGCTAGAGAAGGCTCAAATAATAGGGAAAATGGCAGAAGGTTTTGCACACCACATGGGAACCCCGCTAGCATCAATGTTACTTAGAGTTCAGATGCTTAAAGATGATATTCCGGATCTCACGGAATACGAAAATGTTGGCGAGAAATTAAATTCAATAGAGAGACAGATTCTTTATGGACAAAAGGTTATACAAAGACTCCTTAGGTTTGTAGGTAGACCAGGGAACGAAAAAAGCCCGGAGATTGTCTCAAATCTGCTTGAGGAATCAATGGAGATGATAAGGCCGCTAATTAATAAGAAGGGAATTGTTCTTGTGGGGGACATGGAAGATAATCTTATAATATTTGCTGATACGAATCTTCTTAACTTAGTGTTTTCTGATACAATGATGAATGCAATTGACGCCATGCCTGAAGGGGGCGTATTATCAATAATTTCTTGTAAAGATGATGCAACTCAATTTGTAAACGTTAAAATAAAGGATACCGGAGTTGGGATATCGGAGGAGACAATACCATTTGTTTTTGAGCCTTTTTTTACCACCAAACCAGCCGGAAAAGGTACAGGTTTAGGGCTTTCAGTGGCAAAGCGTATTGTTCATGACCACGGCGGTGATATAATTATCGAAAGTAAAGAAGGAAGGGGAACTATTGTATCCATAAGCCTGCCGATTTTAAATGAGGAGAAAATTAATTGAGTCAAAGTAAGGTCAAGGTTTTAGTGGTTGATGACGATGAGGATTTTGTTAGTGCTGTAAAGGAGCTGCTCGAAAGAAATAACTACGAAGTAGTTACCGCATTTTCAGGACGAGAGGCTCTTCAAAAATCCGCTGAGATTCCAAGTATTCATATTGCGTTGCTAGATCTTGTGATGCCCATGATGGACGGCTTCACTTTGCTAGAGAAACTTAAAGATATCATACCCGGGTTAACTGTTATGATGGTAACAGGGCAGGGAACCGTACAAACGGCAGTAGATGCTATAAAGCATGGTGCTTTTGATTTTATTACAAAGCCCTTTGATAAAGACGTGCTTCTTAATAAGCTTGAAGTTATCAGAAAGTCGTATGAACTCGAAAACAGGCTAGGTGAATTAAAACAACTAATTTCACAAAAATACGGTTTTGAGAATATTATCAGCAGCTCTAAAATAATGAAAGCTGTTTTTGAGAAAGCCTCTGCTGCTACTAGAAGTAATGCACCTGTTTTTATTGTTGGAGATACCGGAACGGGAAAAGAACTTCTTTCAAAAGCAATTCACCTGGGTGGAGATCGCTCAAGTAAGCCTTTTATTGCGGTTAACTGTGGGGCAATTCCCAAGGAGCTGCTTGAATCTGAGCTTTTTGGCTATAAAAAAGGAGCTTTTACGGGAGCCGTAAGAGACCACGAGGGTCTTTTTATAGCGGCCAATGGCGGGACGATCCTTCTGGATGAGATTGGAGAGATGCCAATGGATCTTCAAGTCAGGCTCTTAAGAGTTCTTGAGGATTACAAGGTAAGGCCCTTAGGGCATACAGATGAGGTATATCTTGATATTAGGGTGATAGCTGCAAGCAACCATTCCATTGATGACTTAAAGAATAAGTATTTAAGAGAGGATTTATTTTTCAGACTTGCCGTAATCGTGATTGAACTACCTCCGCTTAGAGATAGGAAATCGGACATTCCACTATTAATCGACAATTTTATTAACACATTCAACCAGAAATATTCAAAAAATATAGAGGGTTTTTCCGAGGAGGCATTTAATCATCTATATGGTTACGATTTCCCCGGCAATATTAGAGAATTAGAGAATTTAATTGAAGGCATAATTGCCGTCAGTCCCCCCGATAAAGAGACAATTACATATAAAGATTTAAGGGCACACCTCTTGTGGCAGGAACCGAAAACTTCTGAACATCAGATACTTTCCCTAGATAAGCTTGAAAAATTTGCACTTGAAGAGGCTCTTCGTGAATCCAAGGGCAACAAATCAAGGGCTGCCGAGCTGCTTGGTATCTCAAGAGACACTCTATATAGAAAGCTAAAACTTTTTAATATGCAGTAACCGCCTTTTGAGTTTGCGCTATAGTCCCCAGTTCCCAGAAAATCGTAAGTTCCGGTTTGTGTAATCTTAATTTCCAGTTATTAAACCACCTAAAATTTAAGATGTACTTTTCCATATTGTGGTGGAACTCTATCGGCCTTATGTAATATTCTTGTGTCTTATGTAATATTATTGTACACCAAAATACTTCCCTCTATTCTCTTAACCCCCTAGTTCGTTGACTTAATTCGTTGGCACATATATTGCACTTAACGGGATTAATCATAATATAAGGAGGATAGTAGGATGTTAAGAAAAAATATGTTTGCGTATGCGTTGTTATTGTTGTTAGCTGTGCCACTGGGCTTCAAGTCTTATGATGCTCATGCCGCAAGCGATCAGCAAATACAGGAGCTCAAACAGATGATTGAGCAGAACCAGAGGGAGAATGAGCAGAACCGCAGGCAGAATGAATTGTTGAGTCAGAAGATAGAACAGTTGGAGGCCGAAAAAGCGGCTAATCAGGCCCAGGTGCAGGAATCTGAAGCCCAAATGCAGAAGTCTGTATCCAAGAAGTCGGATAATCCGATCGGGGCTGAGTTCGCGCTCACTATTGGAGCTCAGAGTGGACCGTTTAAGACGGGAACGGGATTTTACATGTCTGGAGAGTTAGGAGTGCCGCTTATGAAGAACTTGGGCCCCGGAAAATTAATGGGCTTGATTAATATCGGTTGGGCAAAAACGGATGATGATATTACGTTTGAGCCAACTATTAATGCGGTGGCTCCTGGTGCTTTGCCTACACAGCACACAGTTGATTTAACAACTCTATCGATCGTTTTAGGTTTTAAATATAAGGTTGAAGCTCATAATATAGTTCAACCCTACATCCTTGCCGGACCGAGCTTTAACGTATTTCTCAATGAGAGCGATCCGGGTAACCAAGTTGGTGGTATTGCTCCGCAACCAGGTACGCTTCAAAATAGAGGCTATCCCTCAGGTCAGGGGAACGTTGAGTTAGGTATTGCCGCTGGAGGAGGAGTGGATTTTAATATCACGAAAAAGATATTCGTAGGCGCCGAAGGACGTTACAACTATGTAGACAGAAGTAACGGATCTTTCGGTACATACGGTGGAAGACTAGGATTTAGATTCTAATTTCTTGTATTCTCCTGAAGCCCGTAAGGGCTTCACTCCCTTGGAACAAAGAGGGTATGCCGTTAAGGGTGCCCTCTTGTTGGGGTTATAGGTTTTTATTTAAGAGTTTCATTAGAGTCTTTCCGAATGTGGCTGCACAAATACCACCCGACCATATAATCAGAACTAATTTTAACTGTACTAGTTTCTGACATCTTACATTCGCACAGGTTCTAAAAGGTAATAGTATCAAATAAGGTAATAGTATCAACGGATTTTGCTTGGCATCTTAATTGCATTACAATAATGTAGTTATAATACGATAATGTAGTTATAATACGATATTGTATCGAACGCAAGATTATATCAAAACTTATGGTTAAGGAGAAGAGTGTATGAGAGCAGGTCTAGGATTTAGTTTTTCTGTTTGGCTTCTGATAGTTTCAATTGCCGTTGTATTTGTAGCGCCCGCTTTAAGTAGCGGCAAAGATGATAAGGCTGCCCCTAATATGGAAAGTGTAGAGGAAGGAAAGGAGCTTTTTAAGACTAAGGGCTGTGTTGCCTGTCACACCATTGGAGGCGGCAAGCTCTCAGGCCCTGATCTTCAAGGCGTTACGGAGAGAAGAGAGGAAGAATGGTTAATAAAGTGGATCAAGTCTCCTGATACCATGGTTTTCTCAGACCCAATAGCTAAGGAAATGCTCGCAGAGTATATGATTCCTATGCCAAATCAGGGGCTCTCTGACGAAGAAGTAGTAGAAGTTATTTCATATTTAAAGTTTGAGGATTCAAAGAAAGAAGAGAAATAAAAGAACAATTAATAAAAGGAGGTATTTATTTATGTTTACAAGAAAAGTAATGAGGTTCAGTGGTTTACTTGTCCTGTTGATAGCAGGGCTTTTTATTGTTTCATGCCAAAACAATGATACTACTGGCGAAAAGAAAGCAGGAGATAATAAAGAAGTCAGTTCATCCGAGCAAAACGGCAATTTGTCTGCCAACGCTGAGGAGATAGCAAAGGACCGTAATTTAAGCCCGAAAGACGTGGAAGCGGCGTTAAAAACATATATCCCTTCAGGTAAATACGATGATTATATAATGTTCGCATCCGGAGGGCATTCAGGGCAGGTCTTTGTAATAGGGGTACCATCTATGCGCCTCCTAAAAGTAATAGCTGCTTTCACTCCAGAGCCATGGCAGGGATTTGGATACGGCTCGGAAGAATCCGAGAGGCTTCTTCAAGACGGTAATATGGAAAGCGGAAAGGAGCTCAGATGGGCTGATACGCATCACCCGGCTCTTACCGAGACTGAGGGTGAGTATGACGGTCAGTATTTGTTCATAAATGACAAAGCCAATGCCAGAGTAGCCCTTATTGACCTTCGCGACTTTGAAACAAAGCAGATAATTAAGACTCCGAATATCATCTCAGATCATGGCTCTACCTTTGTAACCCCTAACAGCGAATACGTAATTCAGGCTTCTCAATACGCAACACCTCTCCCCTTTGAAGAATATGCCACTATGGATGAATATCAGGAGAAATTCCGTGGAGTAATTGCTTTTCACAAATTTGACCGGGAGAAGGGGCGGATCGTGGAAGAGGGTTCATTTCAGATAGAGCTTCCCCCATACTGGCAGGATCTATGTGATGCCGGAAAGAAAGTAAGTGAAGGATGGGTTTTCTGTAATTCTATTAACACAGAACTCGCAACGGGCGGTATAGGCCAGGGTCTACCACCCTTTGAAGCCGGTGTGTCTCAAAGAGATATGGACTATATGCATGTAATAGACCTAAAGAAAGCCGCGGAAGTTGCAAAACAGCCCGGGAAAACCACGGAGATCTCCGGGGTTAAGGTTATTTCCCTTGAAACGGCCATCTCCGAAGGTCTTCTTTACTTTATTCCGGAGCCCAAGAGTCCTCACGGCGTAGATGTTACTCCCGGAGGTGAATACTTAGTAGTATCCGGCAAATTGGATACGCATGCTACAATCTACAGCTTCGACAAAATACAAAAGGCGATAAAAGACAAGAATTTTGAGGGGAATGACGTTTATGGAGTGCCAATTCTCACCTATAACGACGTAGTAGCAGCTCAGCTGGAAATTGGCTTAGGCCCACTTCATACTCAGTTCGATGGCGACGGAAATGCCTATACAAGTGTTTTCATAGAAAGCACGCTTGCCAAATGGAAGCTCGGACCCCCCTACAACACTGGGGATGATGCTTGGACTCTGACAGAGAAAATTCCTGTTCAGTACAATATTGGACACACTGTTTGTGCCGAAGGCGACACGGTATCTCCTGACGGTAAATACTGTGTAGCGTTAAATAAGTGGTCTATTGATAGATTTACGCCTGTAGGCCCTCTTTTACCTCAAAACTTTCAGCTCATTGATGTGTCAGGCGATAAAATGCAGGTCCTCTACGATATGCCGATTGGTATAGGAGAGCCTCATTATGTGCAAATGATTAAAGCTGACAAACTTGAGCCATGGTCTGTTTATCCCGAGGTTGGGTTTAACCCGGGGACTATGAGCGTGGATGCTGACGCCGCTAAAGCTGGTGATGAAAAGATTGTTCGCTCAGACGGAAAGGTAGAGGTATGGATGACGGCTATAAGAAGCCACTTTAATCCTGAGCATATCTCAGTAAACGAGGGAGATGAGGTCGTCCTCCATATTACAAATGTTGAGCGGGCACGAGACGCTACCCATGGATTTGCAATTGAGGGTTATAACGTAAATCTCAGTCTTGAGCCGGGTGAGGCCAACACGGTCAAGTTCATAGCGGATCAACCGGGAGTATTTCCGTTCTACTGCTCTGAGTTCTGTTCAGCTCTCCATCTGGAAATGATGGGCTATTTGCTCGTTGAGCCTGAAAACAAATAAAGAGGCTAAAAAAATTCTCTAATCCCCCCTTAATAGTTTCTTATTAGGGGGGATGGAGAACGAAATAAGAATCTAAGTTAGGGAGGTAATAATGAGAAAGTTGAAAGTATTAATAATAACGGTATTGATTCTTGGTTTTACAGGTATTGCATTTGGGGCTCAAAATGAAGAGACGGCCAAGTCATGGCAAGAACAGGCCACGAGCACCAGAGTTGCTGTTATGAATGTATACGGTGAACTGGAAAAAACGGGTGACAAGGGCAACCCTGTTGCCACGGAGCTTATCGCGGATGCTGTCGCCCAGCTTGCCGAAGGGGATAAATTTCTTAAGCAGGGTGATGATGCTATGGCTGCAAAAGAGTGGGAAAAAGCTAATTTCGGCTATAATATGGCATGGCAATACTATGTAAAAGCCGCAACCGCTGGCTTAAACGCCAAAAGTATTCTAGCCGGACAATAGGAATAAAGGTTTACAGGATAAACGGGGGGCCGCTAATAAGAATTATTATTATCGAGCCCCCTAACATAATAATTGAGGATTGCCCTGACAAAATTGGTGCTCATCTGAATGGAGGTTGTATATGACTGGACAAATAAAGGAAAATGAATTAATACTAGGGCCGCGTATACCTAAAGAACTCTGGGAAAAGGAAAAGAAGAGATTTCTGATTCCATCTATCATAATGATATTGGCCGCCTTTATACTATTTATTTCAATCTTTTTCCCTTACTGGAAATTAACTCTCTTTGCACCTCAGTATCCCGATGGTCTGCAAGCAAGTATGTATGTAAACCGTCTAGCCGGTGATATTCAAGAAATAGACGGGCTTAATCACTATATAGGCATGAAGCCCATGGGTGAGGCAGCGGTGTTGGAGCGTACGCTAAGTATCTTTATGATTGCGGGGCTTGTTTTGCTCATTGCCGGAACTATCTTTGTGCATAGTCCTTTTGCATTATTCCTTTGTATTCCGGCCATATTGTACCCACTATTCTTTTTAGGGGATCTCTATTTTTGGATGCGGACCTTCGGTATGAATTTGGATAGTAGAGCGCCGCTTAGTAATGCCATACAGCCTTTCGTTCCTCCTTTGTTAGGAGAGGGTAAGATTGCGCAGTTTCTAACAGTTGCGAGTTGGGAAATAGGCTTGTATATGTCTATTACGGCATCCATACTAATTATTATCGGGCTATACTATCACCGTAAGGCGTATAAGCCGCTGATCGTGGGTTAAGACTCCTAACTCCAAACATTAAAATAAGGAGGCGAATTGCAGCAAGGATATAATATGGCTAGCTATATCTCGGTGCTCGTTTTTTTGACTGCCATTTCGGCTTCTGTAGCCGTGTCGGCCAAAACAGTTCATATTGTCTCCCCTAAAGGGCCTTTTACCTCTATATCTCTTGCTCTATTATCGGCAAAGAGCGGCGACACGATTGAGGTAAATTCCGGCACTTATAATGAGCACATAATCGTTGATAAGACTTTAAATCTAGTAGGTGTAAATGAACCTAATATTGACGGAGGCGGGAAAGGAACTGTTGTCTTAATAAAAGCCCCGGGTGTTATATTTAAAGGGTTTCACGTAAGTGGAAGCGGCGAGAGCTTGACTCTTGAAGATGCGGGAATAGTTCTTGATTCCGCTCAAGGCTCAATCATAGAAGATAACCGTTTGCATGACGTGCTGTTCGGAATATATTTAAAGAACTCCTCCGCAACACTCATACGAAACAATATAATAGTCGGCAAGGATCTCCCCATTCCGGTTAGGGGAGACGGAATTCGCCTCTGGTATAGCTCGGGTACCAAGATTATAGATAACACAATTACAGGTGCCAGGGATCTGGTTATGTGGTGGTCGGGCGATACGCTGATTAAGGGTAACAAAATAGAAAAGGGGAGATACGGGCTCCATTATATGTACAGTGATAACAATGTATTCGAAGACAATCTGTTCATAGATAATTATGTAGGTGGCTTTCTTATGTACAGCAGCAATATTAAATTTAATTATAATATTTTTGCACGCAATCAGGGACCTGCAACCGGGTACGGAATCGGATTTAAAGACCTTGATAACATTGTTTCAAAAGATAATCTGTTTATCGATAACCGCATAGGAATCTATATGGACAACTCTCCTCATTCAGTAGATTCCTGGAATGCTTTAGAAGACAACGTAATAGCTTTCAACGATATAGGTATCTCTTTTATGCCGTCAATAGAGAGAAACATTATTGTTTCAAATAGTTTTATTGATAATGCAGAACAGGTCCAGGTTAGGGGAGGCGGGACACTAGCCGGCAATGATTGGTACAAGGGAGGAAGTGGAAACTATTGGAGTGACTACATCGGATATGACGAAAATAATGACGGTATAGGGGAAATTCCCTATAAGGCTGAAAGCCTTTTCGAAAACCTGATTGATTCCTACCCGAATCTAAGAGTATTTGTATTTAGTCCTGTAGCTCAGGCAATAGAGCTTGCCTCTGATGCCTTCCCGGTAATGAAACCAGAGCCCAAAGTTACTGATAATTACCCGCTTATGAATTTCAAGATACCAAAGAGATACGAAGAGAAAGAACATGGGTTCTCTTCTAAGCTTTTTATTGTTTCATTGCTAATGGTTTTGATACCTGCTATATCATACGTATTCATCAAGAGAAGAATTTGATAGGAGCACTCTTTGATAAAAGTTGTTGATGTAACCAAGAAATTCGGGAACGTTCTGGCAGTCGATTCTGTGACTCTAAATATTAAAGAGGGGGAGGCGGTTGCTCTTGTCGGAGCAAACGGGGCTGGGAAGAGCACGTTGATTAAATGCATTCTTGGGCTCCTTGATTACAAAGGGACAATTGAGATTCAAAACCACGACATAAAGGAAAATCCTAAGTTTTCAAAATCGCTTATCGGTTATGTGCCGCAAGATCCACTTTTCTATGATATGAAAACTATCAACATTTTAGATTTCTTTGGCTCTATCCGCGGGGTGGATAAGAGGAGAGTCAATAACCTCCTAAATGTAGTTGGTCTTGAGGATCACAAAAACAAGCTCTCTTCTGAGCTGTCGGGGGGCATGAGGCAGCGTCTCTCTTTTGCAATCGGCCTTCTATCCGATCCTCCTGTTCTAATACTCGATGAGCCTACTTCAAATCTCGATGCTAATGCCAGAGGAGATTTCCTTAATCTCGTAAAGGAGCATAAGGATCAGGGTAAAACGGTTCTCTTTTCCTCTCACAGGCTGGATGAAGTTTATTGGCTTGCCGACAGAGTGCTTTTCATGAAGTCAGGGAGGGTGATTTTAGATGAAAAACCTGAAAATCTGGCAACTTCCCTTGGATTAAAGGTAAAAATAAATCTGAGAATACCCGAGGGACGTATCGGTGATGCAATTTCAATACTCAACAGGGAGGGGTTTGGGAATATAAGCAGGAACGGGACAGGACTTTATGTTGAAGTTGAGCAAGGGCAAAGGATTCTTCCTTTTGAGAAGCTTATGCTGAACAATATTCCAATTGAAAATTTTACGATTCAGGAATCTTCAATGGAAACCGTAATTAACCATATAGAGGCAAATGGATACTAGAAACGTATTGTTGATCATGAAAAAGGAGGCTGGGGAATCGCTTAGAAACAGATGGTTCATTCTATACACGCTCTGTTTCTCAGCACTGGCGTTGCTTGTATTACTCTTCTCTACTATGGGTGGAGAGATAGTTGGTTATTCGGGGTTTGGTAGAACAGCCGCAAGCCTTATCAATCTTGTCCTTCTTTTTGTTCCTTTGATAGCGATAATCACAGGAGGCATTAGTATTTCTCAGGAAAGGGAAAATGGAACACTGCCATATCTCCTCTCTCATCCTATTAACAAGAACGAAATATTTGTAGGGAAATTTCTCGGAATTTTGATAACAATATGGTTTTCAATACTTCTGGGTTTCGGCCTTGCCGGACTTGGAGTTGCCATAAGAGGTGGGGAGGGGGAGATCTCAGGTTATCTTTTAACAGTACTTCTTTCAGCGCTCCTTGCTGCTTGTTTTCTAAGTATAGGGTTTCTGGTTTCGGTCTACTCCGCAAAGGCCTCAAAAGCTATTGGGATTTCGGTCTTTCTCTGGCTCCTATTTATTATTCTCGGGGATTTGGGAATTATGGGTACTACAGTGGCTATGGATTTGGGAATCAAGCAGGTTTTTGTTCTCGCTCTATTAAACCCTGCCGAAGTGTTCAAAATAGCTTCAGTGTTAGTGCTTAGCCCAAGATTTGAAATTCTAGGTCCTGTTGGGGTTTATGCAGTAAGAACTTTCGGACAACAGGGAGTGTTTTATCTCTTGTTTAGTATTATGATTCTCTGGGCTCTGGTTCCATTTGGATACGCTTATTTAGTATTCACGCGTTTTAGGAAGGAAGAGAAATGAAAAGGAAACTGGCGTTTCTAATTGTCTTAGTATTAGCAATTTCCTGCAGCGATAAACCTGAGAGCGGGCCTGTAAAAATTTATTACGGAGAGGACATATGCGAGAGTTGTAAGATGATAATCAGCGAGAAGGATTTCGCCGCCCAGTACAAATTATCCACAGGTAAGACAGTGAAGTTCGATGATCTAGGCTGTATGTTTCAATATTTGGAGGGGGAGAACAAAGCTCAAATATCCGCTGTATATGTTATGGATTACGATTCCAAGCAATGGATTGACGGTGAGAGCGCATATTATGTCTGGACGGACAATATTAGTACCCCTATGGGGCATGGAGTTGTAGCACTGAGAGGAAGTCAAGAAGCCAAGGAGCTTGCTAATAAAGAAAAAGGCAAGTATTTAGGCTCTCTGAAAGGTGCGTCCGACTGGGTTATTCAAAGAAAGGATAAATAATCTGGACTAGGAGAGATATTATGGAAAGTCTTAATCTTATGGAGGGTATTAAATTTAACGATAGCCATCCCATTGCTCAGCCAATTCATGTAGATAAGAATGGAAGACTTTTGCAGTTTGCTCTAAAACCCGGGCAGGAGTTAAAAGAGCACAGCTCCCCATCTTCTCCCGTTTATCTTTTGGTTCTAAAAGGAGAGGGAGTTTTTAAAGACGAAAGTGGCTCAGAAGCAACCGCCGGACCGGGCTCAATCCTTATATATGATGTAAATGAGAAGCATTCTGTTAAAGCGGGAGATCAAGAGTTGGTTTTTGTAGCAATTCTTCACGGTTCTCCCAGAAAAGAAGACTGAATCATAGAACCAAATCCTAACTATTCTTTGCGCGAATTTCTGACAATTGACATCTGTTATCTTTGGTTTCTGTAATTATTGAAGCAAATGGTATTGGCATTCTTTTTGCAATTAATATTTAGTGGTGCTCAATTAATGATCATGGGGGTACGTTATGTTTGTAAAAGAGTATATGAGCAGTAACCCAATTGCATTGACGCCTAAAGATGATGTTAATTACGCTTTTACTTTATTGTTGGAAAAAGGGATTCGTCAGGCACCCGTTGTGGAAAACGGAGAACTGGTAGGCATAGTATCGGATCGTGATTTACGTATGGCAATAGTTCAAAACCTCAAAATGAACAATCTAACAGTAGGTTTTATTATGACTAAAAATCCTGTAACTGTTACTGAGGATTGTAAAATGACTGATGCTTGTAAGATTCTTGGTATAGGTAAATTTAACGCTATTCCGGTTGTTGAAGAAACAGGCAAATTAAAAGGGATAATTTCAACAACTGATATTCTTAAATATTTTCTGGAATTAATGGATGATGATTATTTTCCGTTAATTACAAAGTGATCGTGCCGGGCTGATTTCCAGCAGTGCTTTGATTATAGATTTAACAACATTCGAACAGATGGTTATTGCTTTATACTATGTGTTTGATGATTATGATGGTTTTCGCCGGGAAGTAGATGGAGTGTAATATTCGCTAAGCCTAAAATAATTAGCAGCACTCCTGCAGCAACTGCAAGCCTCTTCGGGGCTCTCCTTAGTGTCTTTTTATATAGATAAGGGAATGCTGACAAAGCCGGCACTGTACCAAGCCAAAATATAAAAAGTATCCCTGCGCTATATAGCGGATTTTTGGTGGCAACAGCTCCTATGACGAAAATGTATACCCATCCGCAGGGAAGAAAACCGTTTACTATTCCAAGCGTGAGAGATTTAACAGGTCTACTTTGCGAGAGAGACCATTTGGTGGGCTTTGAAATTAGGAACGCAATTGTTTTGCTCGGGAGAAATTCAAGAGGCTTTCCTAAAATGAGCTTATACCCTGTATAAATAAAAAATGTTGAAATTAAGACTATGGAAATGGTTGAAATAAGAGAGAAATTATTGGACAAAAAAGCCTCACCCAATAACCCGGCGAGAGTTCCAAGAATTAAATAACTTATTAGTCGTCCTATATGGTAGAGGCTCATGTATCCGCTTGAATTATTTACGGTTATAGCTATTGGCCCACACATTGTAACGCAGTGTGTACTTCCCAGAATACTTGCAATAAATACAGCAAGCGGTACTGAGAGGAAAGACCAGTGTCTTATTAGTTCCTCAAATTGACTTAGGTCCGACAAGTTTTACTTTCTCCTCAAATAGAATCTGATTGTTGTTAGTGTCGATAAAATCTAGTTTAATATTTTCTGATCCCACTGTTCCGGTAACTGATCGCGGGAACTTGATAAATATGTGAAGAGTCGAGTTCATTCCTCCTTCAAGAGTTAGTGTTTCAGTCTGTGACACTAATTGAACATTCTTTTCTTTCCATATATCCGGTATAGACATCCGGAGGTTTAAATTTTCAAAAGTCTGATTTTTTATATGTAGTTTGAAATGATTTATTATTTCCTCTCGATTTTCATTATTGTTTACAATTTGATACGGACTGTCCTTTCCTCTAAGGACAGTTATTACAACGTCCTCTCTTTTAGAAATTGAGAAGATGAGGGCAGAAATGACCGCTACAAGTAATACTGAATAAATTGCAATTCTTGGACTGAGAAATTTTGATTTGATTCCTTTTAGACTGTTTCCCGTTGCATACCTTATAAGTCCCTTGGGTTTTTCTATTCTC
>JBBDIN010000104.1:0-18159 GCA_040880385.1 Thermodesulfobacteriota bacterium
CCCTCCTTTGGTCAATAATTGTAGCTTAACACCTTGTCCGATTTTCTGGGAACACGGAACTCTTTTAACAAAAATTCTGATCATTAAACTACAAATAACTGCTTGCTTCTTGTCACCAAAATGTTACATTTTAGTGACAAATAAGGATAGGGTGCATCTATGAAAAGTACTGAAAATAAAGCTTTAGATAGAATTTATGGTAAGGGTAGGGGTTGGGCATTTTCCAAAAAAGATTTTGCTGATTTAGGACATCATAAAGCCATTGATAAAGCTCTTAGTAGATTAGCAAAAAAAGGGACTATTCGTAGAGTTGTGCAAGGAATATATGATTACCCAAAATATAGCAAATTATTGGAACAATATTTAAGCCCGGACATTGATCAAGCAGCTCAGGCATTAGCGAGAAAATTTGGTTGGAAAA
This sequence comes from Thermodesulfobacteriota bacterium, assembly GCA_040880385.1. Lineage (GTDB taxonomy): Bacteria > Desulfobacterota_D > UBA1144 > Nemesobacterales > UBA2774 > CR02bin9. The sequence continues at coordinate 422 of JBBDIN010000104.1, forward strand.
TCCAAGTATCAGGTAATACAGCTTTGAATGTTTTGGGTTTATCAACTCAGGTGCCTACGAGATACCTGTATTACTCCAATGGTAGGGATAGGATTTATGAAATTGGGAAAATTGAACTAATTTTTGAGAAGACTATTTTAAGTGACATAGGACTAAAATATCCAGAAAGTGAATTAATTGTTCAAGCTATAAAAGCTCTAGACAAGAGAATATTAACTATGGCAGAAAAGAAAAAGATGCGAGATTACTTTAGTCCCAAAAAACATGCGCGTATTTTAAAAGATACTCAATATACAACAAGTTGGGTTTACGAGATCATAAAAAGTATTTTTAAGGACGAGAAATGAAAAAGGTAGCTCAACTTAGTGAAGAAGATCGTAGAGATCTTTTTAGTGAGACAGCTGCGAAAACAGGGATTGTTCCTTCAGCGATAGAAAAGGATTTTTGGCTCTGTTGGGTTTTGATGATTATTTTTGAGCATCCTGACTTATCTAAAATACTAAAGTTGAAAGGCGGAACGAGTCTCTCTAAATGCTACAATTTGATAGATCGCTTTTCAGAAGATATAGATTTGATTTTAGATTGGACTGTTTTAACAAAAGAAGATCCAAATGTACCAAGAAAGTCGAAGACAAAGCAAGATGAATTTAATAAGTTGATAGATCAACTGGCGATTAAATATATAAAAGATGATTTGTTGCCGATTATACAAGAAAAGATTGAGCCTAATTGTAAAGCCGAAATTGATAGCAGCGACAGTCATACGATCAACATCATTTATCCAAAGTACTTTAATGACGAATATATAAAGCCTGAAATTAAGCTGGAAATCGGGCCCTTAGCTTCAATGGTTCCTTTTAATGCTTATAAAGTGAAATCCTATTCATCTGAAGTTTTTCCAGAACAATTTGAACAATCAGAGGTAGAAGTTGTTGCTATTACTGCGGAAAGAACATTTTGGGAAAAAGTTACTATCTTGCATGCCGAAGCCCATAGACCAGAACATAGTACACAGCCTATTAGATATTCAAGACATTACTATGATGTCTTCAAAATGCTAAATACTGAATATGAATCAAAAGCATTAGCTAATCTGGATTTGTTGAATGATGTTGTGTTATTCAAAAAACAATTCTATCATCGTGGTTGGGCAAATTACGATTCAGCTGTTCCTAAAACTATGAAACTGGTGTCACGTAAATCTAAAATTGCTTCATTGGAAAAAGATTATGAACAAATGAAGGAAATGATCTTTGGTGATTATCCAGAGTTTGATGAAATTATAGAAAAATTAGAGTCGTTTCAGAACAAGTTGAACAAATTATAAGATATTAAACTGGATTTTTAAGAGGTTTTTATGTGATAATAGTTTTCGGGACGGCAGTCTTTATTAAAGCTATCTAATCTCATACTCATTGGAGGCAAAATATGAAAACTAGAGCAGCCGTAGCATGGGAAGCAAAACGCGATCTTGAAATTGAAGAAGTTGAACTGGACGGACCAAAACAAGGTGAGGTGCTCTGTCGAATGGTGGCCACAGGAGTATGCCACACGGATGCCTATACACTCTCGGGAATTGTCGATGACTACATGAAAGGGGATATTAACATTGATGAGCTTGTGAGTTTTAAGATGCCTCTTGAGCAAATTAATGATACTTTTCACTTGATGCATGAGGGCAAAAGCATAAGGAGTGTTGTGCTCTACTAACTTTTAAAATGGGACAACTTAAAAAATTAAAACAGCATCTGTCTTTCGGCGGAGCGGTGACGTTTTATTCTCACGAGTCGGAATCTACAAAGACGCCGATGAATTTTTCTGTCTATCACCCGCCTCAGGAGTACAAAGTGAAAGTGCCGGTTTTATTCTGGCTCTCGGGGCTTACTTGTAACGAAGAGAATTTTATCACCAAAGCAGGTGCTCAGATGTGGGCTTCTCATCATGGGATAATGCTGGTCTGCCCCGACACGAGCCCGCGCGGCACAAACCTTCCGGGTGAGCATGATTCCTGGGACTTTGGCTCTGGAGCCGGGTTTTATGTAAACGCCACAACCCCGGGTTGGTGTGAGCACTACAGGATGTATGACTATGTAGTGAAAGAGCTGCCTGAAATTGTTGCGTCAAATTTTAACGCGGACATGGACAGGGTCGGCATCTCAGGGCATTCAATGGGTGGGCATGGGGCGCTAGTTCTCGGGCTCAGAAACCCGGATCTTTATAAATCTATCTCTGCTTTTTCTCCAATCGGAGCGCCTTCATTATGCGCTTGGGGACAAAAGGCTTTTACAGGATATCTGGGAGAAGACAAAGAGCTTTGGAAACAGTACGATGCGTCTGAACTAGTTAAAACCGTAAGAAGAAACGATATAATCCTCGTTGACCAGGGCACGGATGATGAGTTCTTGAAGAATCAACTTTTGCTTGATTACCTCATAGAGGCATGCCACGAAACCAAGTTTCCGCTCAAGATAAGAATGCAGCGGGACTATGATCACAGCTACTATTTCATTGCAACTTTTATTAAAGACCATATCGAATTTCATGCCGAGAATTTTGAAAGAGTTTAATTCTGATAATATCACCAATTTGATTTATTTCTTGCAGTTAATTAGGCAGGTTACATCGAAATGTTTAAGTTAAACTCAAAGTGTGAAAGCTCTGCTGTGACAATATGCAATATTTCATAATTACAGTAGTGTACGAGCAATACTTAAAGTAAAATCCAGCTAGTCGAAATACAAGTAGTTAGCTCTAATATAGCCCTGCTTTTTACTTTTGCTGCTTCATTTTGGCTATTGTTTGGGAGTTACTGTTTAACTAGCTCGACTCTTCTATTCTTAGATTTGCCCTGATCAGTGTCATTGGATTCTACAGGTGATAACGGACCCACTCCATAGGGTTTGACTCTGGATGAATCTATTTCGTAAACAGAGACAAGCTCTTGTACTACAGAGTTTGCGCGGTCTTTTGATAGGCTCATGTTTAAATCTAAATTGCCGTCGCTATCGGTATGCCCTACTACATAAATGCTTAAGTCAGGCCTTTCTTTTAGAAGCTCGGCAATCTGGTCAAGTGCGGGTTTGGATTCTGCTTTAAGGTCAGCTTTGCCCGTATCAAAATAAATACCATAAATACTCACTGATCCCTTTGTGTCTATACTTTTTGTTAATTTGCTTATGTCTACATCAACAAGCCCTGTTTCCATCTCTTTAACTTCAATCACATGGACAAAGTGGGCCGATTCATTTACCAGAATTGCAATATAGGCGGTTGCATCATCGGTATTTAACTTAAATGCTTTGTATCTTTTGCCCTTGGTCATGGGGTCAAGGTCATTAAAATTTCTCCAGACAAAGCCGGGGTAGTTGCCGCACTCTTCATCTGTGCATGAAAACAGCTCCTGGGCGCCTGAGGCTAGTAGCACATTTTCATAGTTTTTCATTATCTCAAGATCTGAGCGGTCGTCCGGGTTCTTATATTTATATTTAGACACCGCACCCTCAAGCGAGGTTGAGTCAAATTCTTTATTGCCAGGGATTCCGGTAATTAACTTATACTCATCAAACTGCGCAATATTAGGAGTACCCCGGAGTGTCGATCCCGGATATATAGTAATTAGAACATGGCTTTCTTCCTGAGCAATAGAATTTGTATTTAGTATTACAAGCGATAGTAGAAGAACTAGTGTTAAGTTAAATAGTCGATTCATTATCAGACCTCCATAGGTGATTTGTATCTAATCGTACAATGAATAGGATTTTAAATCACTAAGAATTTAGTGATTTGGAAAATATGAAGAAGAAATTATTCAGGCAGGTTTGGCGGTTCCGGGCCGGTGAAAGCTTCTCTCGCCCAGTAAGTACCGTCAGACCATGTGATAACTGTGCCGTCCATCTCAATCTGCCCTGAAATATTCTCAGAAGGGAGATAAATTACTTCCTCATTAAAAGCTTTGCCGGTGGACTTGTGACCCGACTCATCGGTTAAGGTAAAGCGCCAGCCGTGGTCATAAATTTCTACCGATATGGGCTTTTCTCCTATATACCAAGTCCCGTCGATTCCTTGAACCTGAGACCAGGAGTTTTGAGGTAAAGAAAGTAAAACCATAAAAAGAGCCACAATGCTGCTCAATACAAAATACTTCATATAGGTGTTCTCCATAAATCATATGATAAAAGCCTGCATATAAGTATAAGCCCACAGCCCATTTATTACAAACATTATTTTTTTATTATATGTGATCACTGAATTCGCACAATTGGTTATAATAATTAATCTTAACTTTGTTTGATTAGCTATACTGACCGGATTAATAATGAGAACACTTTGCATTGGTGACATTCACGGAAACTATAAAGCTTTAGTGCAGGCACTAGAGCGCTCTAAGTTTGATATGAAGAAAGACCGCCTCATATCTCTTGGGGATATTTACGATGGTCATGCAAAAGGTCCTGAATGTGTTGATCTGCTCATGAAAATAAAGAATTTTGTCTGGATTCTAGGGAATCATGACGAGTTTGTAAGACGCTGGTTCAGAGGGGATTGGAAGAAAGATCCTGTGGGTGAGGCAAGGTGGTTAAAAAAGGGCGGTCTAATTACAAAAGATGCATATAATAAGAACGGGAAACTAAATAAGAAGATTATAAAAAAACATGCTGAATTTGTTGAGAAAGCAGTACTGTATTTTATAGACGAAAAAAACAGGCTCTACGTTCATGCAGGGCTCAACTGGAAATATCCCGTCCATAAACAGCCGTCAGAAACAAATTACTACACCGGGCGTGACACTTGGCGTATTGAGGCCCCTAAGCTCAAAAAGTCCGGAAAGAAATTTCCATATAAAAATGTATTTATAGGCCACACTCACACTGAGCTTGATTATCCTGACTGCAAACCTGTCAAAATCGCAAACCTCTGGAACTTGGACCAAGGGGCAGGGTGGGAAGGCAAGCTGACTATAATGGATGTGGATACCTTTAAATATTGGCAGAGTGATTAGCTATAAAAAAGATAATTGATTTGTCTTTGCTGAAAGCATGTGTAAATTATTGTTTTTTGGAGAATAGCTCAAATGTCTGATCTAAGAAAAACCGTAATATTAATAGTCTTAATGTTACTTCCCTCTGTTTTAGTCGCCTGCGGGAAGAAAAACACCCCTGTTGTCGATACGCAAATACCAGCAGTAAAGATTGCAGTTGTTTCCAACTTTGCACCGACTGCTAAATTGCTCGCAGACGACTTTACCGCTAATACGGCAATTGCTGTTGAGTTTGTGAGCGGTACAAATCAAGAGCTTGTAGATATGATCATTGAAGGCGGAGATTATGATGTTTTCATGGCATCTGATACTGAGCATCCCAAAGAACTAATCGACAGCGGCAAAGCGCTAAGTGAAGGCTCGACAGTTTATGCTTTTGGTACTGTGGCACTTTACAGTAAGACCTGGAAGGTCAATTGGACCGCCGTAAAATATCTCAAGTCAGGGCAATTTACCAAACTTGCAATCGCCAACCCAGAGGAAAACCGTTATGGAAAGGCAGCGATAGAGACCATGGAAATCCTGGAGGTGTATCCCGGGATAAGCAGTAAGCTCGTCTACACTGAGGATCAATCGGAAGCGCTTGGTTTTGTAGAGACAAAAAAAGCGGATGCGGGGTTTATCGCATATTCTTCATTATCAGGCCGAGATAAAAGATGGGCATGGGTAGTGCCTGCCGCTTTATATGAGCCGATAGAGCAGGGTGCGGTACTAATCAATAAAAGTGAAATATCTGATTCCTCCAAAATATGGATGGGGTATTTAAGCTCGGACTCCGCAAAATCAATCATCCAGCAGTCCGGCTACGGCGTAATAGATACTAACCCTCTAAGCTCTAGAGATTAATTCTGAATTTATTCCCTCTGAAGGCGTGGTTTAAGTCTGTGAAGTTAGAGTAATGTGTTGTGATAGCAGGTTATGGCGGATAGTTAAAGTAAATACTAGCGATATTTTGAAGTACCTTTGCCGGTAATACAGGCTATTTTCGGGTTGACTTAAGTGGTTTGAGAACTGTTACGTGTCCCATCTTGCGGCCGCCTCGGGTTTCTGATTTGCCGTACAAGTGAATGCACGCGCCTTTGGTCTCGTAGAAGTTTTTAATCTTATTTACATCGTTTCCAATCAGATTAGTCATCATAGCTGCAGAGTGCGGGGTAGGGTCGCCCACTGGCAAACCGCACACTGTGCGCACGTGTTGTTTAAACTGCGACACAGCGCAGGCGTCGATTGTCCAGTGACCGGAGTTGTGAGTTCTTGGAGCGATCTCATTCGCCAGTATGCGCCCGTCTTTTGTAACAAACATTTCAAGCCCAAGCACTCCGATTAGACCCACGGCATCTGCCAACTTCCGCGCTATGCGCTTTGCTTTTGCAGCTACTTTTACATCTAGCTTAGCAGGCACTGTGCTCGTATGCAGGATATGGTTTTTGTGCACGTTTTCTATGGGGCCGTAAATTGCGGATTTGCCATATTTATCGCGCGCAATAATTATAGAAATCTCACATTTAAAATCCACCATCTCCTCTAAAATAAGCTCGTCAGAATTTAATTTATTGAAACTCCTCTTTGCACTATCAGAGGATTTATGCACAGTCTGACCTTTGCCGTCATAGCCAAAGAGGGTTGTTTTTAGAATACAACTTTTAGCGCCCAGCTCACCTACCGCTTTATCTATATCTTCGGGACTATAAATTGCAGCCCAGCCTGCTGTCGGGATGCCGATGTCATTTAAATATTTCTTCTCTGTGATTCGGTTCTGAGAGATCTCAAGAATTTTATCGTCGGGATAGACAGGTTTAATTTTCTGTATGTAGCGAATGGTAGAGACCGAGATGTTCTCAAACTCATATGAGACAACGTCGACGCTGTTGGCAAAAGCTTTCAGCATTTTTTTGTCAGTGTATGAGCCTACAAAACTTTTAGCGGCAACGTGTTCTGCAGGGCTATCTTTATCAGGCCCGTATACATGGACCTTAATTCCAAGCTCCGCCGCTGCAAGCGCGCTCATCCGCCCAAGCTGTCCGCTTCCAAGAATGCCTAATGTGATTGAGTGTGATTTCATACCGTATTAACTACAATACCTCTTCGATTAATGAATATAAAAATACAAACGAATGTTTGCTCAGGACTTCTTGGTAACTTTTTTAAGTATCTCTGAGCTTGGATTCTTCTTAGGTTTAACTGCAATGCTCTTAGTATGTTTGTTTCTAAATTGCTCAAGCCTGGCGGCCAGTTTCTCGTCCGACGTTGATATGATAGCCGCCGCAAGTAGGGCCGCGTTCTTAGCCCCTGCTGTGCCGATAGCTAGAGTTCCAACTGGTATACCCGCAGGCATTTGCGCTATCGATAAAAGGCTATCTAGCCCTTTTAGTGTGCTGCTTTCCACGGGTACGCCTAACACCGGAAGAATTGTCATGCTAGCAGTCATGCCGGGCAGATGCGCCGCTCCGCCTGCGCCTGCGATAATAACTTTTAATCCCCGCTCACGTGCGGACTTCGCATATTCATAGAGTCGGTCGGGGGTGCGGTGCGCTGATATGATCCTACTCTCGTAGGGTATCTTGAGTGAGTCCAGAATTTGAGCTGTGTTCTCCATAGTCTTCCAGTCAGACTGGGAGCCCATTATTATTCCAACTACAGGTTTTTTTGATGATCGTTTCATATTTTCCACCAATTGAAACGTAGCTTATCGGCGCTTATTTGTGAGCAATCCGACTGCTTAGATAAAGTACTTCGGCTTTTGATAATAAAGGAATTACTCATGCAAAATGTTATGGAAAAATCAAAACAAAGTCAAATTCAGGATTTATCCTATATCAAATAACTAAATTATGATGTCTAAATATCAAACCCCTTTGAATTTGGTTATAATATATCAAATTCGATCAGAATATAATCTAACAATATTTTCAGGAGGGTGTCTCTGTGAGATTAATTTTAATATTATGTATGACAATTGTGTTAGGCATGGGCGTAGTATTGGCTCAGGCCAATCCGGTGATTAACGAGGCTGACGCGCCGAAGTTTCTATACACCATGAGCGCTAAGTCAGGCACTTATGAAAACGGCAGGCTAACTCTAAACGACGTCCCGCTTGTGGTTTATTTCTCAGACCGTCCGGCGCGTATTTCAGGCCAGCTAAGCATACAAGTGTTTGAGCAAGGATGGAGGCAGGGGCCGGACAGCTTTAAAGCCGACCCTCCAAACGCAACACTGTCGATCTTAAGTGAAGATGGGAATAAGAACATCGTAGTAGAACTATCTGAGCCGGATGTGAAGGTGAAAGAAGGCAAGATTTCCTTTAAGGTCAGAGTGTTGGATGGAGAGCTACCAAAGTCGTTTGAGAGTTCGACGCTTTTTGTTGATTATGCGAGTCCTGATTTTTAGTATTAGAATTGGAAAATCGACATAAACAATAAATGTTTGAGAATCTCCAAGCAGGATATAAAACTAATAAGGAGAAAATATGTTAAAGCAATTGGTATTTATCTTAGCACTAATAGTGGGGCTTGGCTCGTTTATTAGCCACGCTGATGAAACTTCTCAGAAAGAGGCAACACAGACAGAGACGCTAAATCTTGCAGTAGCAGCCGATTTTGCCCCGACCGCTGAAGTTCTCGGCAAAGAATTTACAACGCAGAGTGGCATGGCTGTAAAAATCACAAGCGGCTCAAGCGAGGCACTTTTACAGATGATAAAAAAAGGCTCACAGTTTGACGTGTATATGTCGGCCAATACCAATTATCCGGTAGTTCTTTCCAAAGAAGGCTATACAAACGGGACCCCTGTAATATATGCCCTTGGCACTCTCGCTCTTTACGCAAAGGGTAAGGAACTCACTCTTAGTGGACTTGATCTACTTCAGCCGGGTGGATTTACAAAGCTCGCTGTGGCCAATCCTAAAGAATCTCCATACGGCGAAGCCGCTGTTCAGACACTTACGAAACTTGGAATTTATAAAGTTGTGGAAGCCCAATTGGTTTATGGTGATGATGTGGCAAAGACTCTTAAGATGGTTGAGTCCGGAGAAGTCGAGGCAGGGTTGATTGCTTACGCAGACCTCAGTGATGAGCAGCAATCTAAGGCCTGGATTGTTCCTACTAGAATGTACGATCCTATCAAGCAGGGGCAAGTTGCTCTTAAAAACGGCAGTGTAGCCGCAGCTCAGAAATGGATTAATTTCCTGGAAACTGATTCGGCTCGCAACGTGTTAATCTCATCAGGCTACGGAATAACCAGCGTAGAAGAAATAACTCAGTAATGTGAGAAAGAACACCTGCAGGTTGTAAAAAGAAATATATATGTGGTAGGGTAGAAAATATCTAAGGAGGGCAATCTTGAAATACTCAATCCTTATTTTAACTCTGGTTCTTGGTTTTTCTGTAGTTGTAGCCAGCGCTCAAGACCATGTCATTGACGATTCAAAAAACCCTAAGTATCTATTCATAATAACAGGTGACACGGGAACATTTGAAGACGGCAAACTAACACTTAAAGGAGCCCCGATTGTAACCTTTTCCTCAATGGCTACCCAAAGGTCGGTAGGGCATTTCCTTGTGGGAACCTTTGTAGAGACGTGGGAGAAGAATTCCTCCATTTACAAAGCCGATCCTCCAAACGGCACAATATCCGTACTCGATGAGAAAGGATCTTTGGGCGCGGTGATTGAAGTATCAAACCCAGTGTCAACTTTAAATTCAATTACATTTAACGCACGAGTATTAGAGGGCAAACTCCCGGCTTCATTTAACGCTTCATCTCTTTTTCTAAAACTACAAGTTGACGAGAAACTTAAAACACAGAACTAAAAACGGATAAACCGTATTAATCCAATTGAAACTTGTGCATAGCTCTATATATAATTTCTATCATGGCAATCAAAGACCCGATGCACGTAGATGAAATAACCTCCGAGTGGATAACTCATGCTCTTAAAGAGGGAGGGTCTCTAAAAAACGCCTCTGTGAAATCAATTGAGAAAAAAGTGATTGGTGATGCAAAGGGGTTTCTTAGTTCAGTTGTGCAAGTCAAGATTAAATACGATCTTGAAGAAAAAGACGCTCCCGCCTCTGTGGTTGTTAAAATTGAGCCTGAAGAGGGAGGGTTCAAAGATTTCGGTGATGAGCTAAACGCTTTTCAAAGAGAGATCCACTTTTACAGAGATGTTGCAGCCAATCTTTCGATTCGTCTTCCTGAATTATACTATGCAGTCGATAAACCACCTGCGTACTCAATGGTAATGGAGGATTTAAGTTCTTATATCCCCGGTGATCAGGTGGTTGGGATGCACGAGTGGCAGGTTATGACCACAGTTGAAGAGATAGCCAGGATAAAGGCTCAGTACTGGAACAATGAGGCGCTTGAAAAACTAACATGGATGCCGGACACCAACAGCATGGGTGATGATTATGCAGATAAATGGGAGTCGTTCGTCGAGCATTACGGTTATTATCTGGATGATAAAGGGCGTGAGCTCTGCGGGAGGTTGGCTCGTTTTATAAACTGGAAAAAAGCTGAGATACCCAAAAGGCAAAAGACAATAGTTCACTCCGATCTAAGAGAGGACAATTTGCTCTTTCCCCCTTCGGGTTGTGATAGCTCAATATTAATATTAGATTGGCAGCTTGCTGTAAGGAGCATCGGCGCGTTTGATGTTGCAAGACTGATGGGCGGCAGCGAATTGCCTAAAGAGCGCAAAGGGCATCAGTTCGAAGTGCTCAAGAGATGGCATGATACACTTATTGAGCATGGTGTCACTAACTACCCGTGGGAAGATGCCGTCTATGATTTTCGCCTGGGAACGCTCTCCTTTCTTTGCTATCCTGTTCATTTTCACCAGGAGATAATTGGAGCGCAAGGCCGTGCTAAGCTTCTTGCTGAGGCGATATTTACCCGCGCCTTCGCAACGGCTGTGGAGATAGAAGCCGGGTCTGTATTGCCCGAGTGAAGAACTAAAGGAATACTTTCAGCATCACTAGGATCAACCTTGCAATATTATATTTTAAAGAGCTACTTGAATTTGAAAAGTTCGTATAATCCGGTCTTTTCTGAAAAAACTTTCTCTGCCTGATTAAATCCGGCTTCTTTCCCAAGCTTAATCCAATCTTTTGTTGTCTCAGGCTTCTCTGATTCTCTTACGTGCTCAAGCAGCGACTCTGTTTCTTCTTTGCTGAGTCCCGTCCAATGGAGATAAAAGGTTTCTTTAAATCTCTCATAATATGATCCTTGGTTTTCCCCTTCCAGGAAAATAGGCTCATACACAATGAATAAACCGTCTGAAGACAGAGCCTTTTTGACCTTTTTTATAAACTCTAATTTGTCCGCAGTTTCTAGATGATGAACGGAGAATCCGACCCATACTACGTCTACAGGTTTTTCAATAATCTTGTCGAAATCAAAAAAGTCAGCTCTTATGAAAGTGGATTCAAATCCGGAGTTTCTAAGTTCTTCTTTTGCAAAAGTAAGCGCTTGTTCTGAAACATCAATCCCGATATATTTTACGGCTTTAGTATCCTGAAGAACCTTTGAAGAATAGTAAGCGTCCCCGCATGCTAGGTCTAAGAAAGAAAATGGTCTCTTCATATCCTTCATTAATATTTCTCTCAACTTTGTGTAGCCGTCGCTGTGAGACATATTGTCGTTTTCTATGATCTTTTTATAGATTGCCCAGTTTTTTATGAATATCTCTGTTGAAATATTTGTGGGAATGTTTGCATTTCTGTTTTCTGAGTCCGGCATATCATGTTCCTTACCTACATAATCTCGTAACAGTTTAGAACTATTTAAGTCATAGGTATTTGGGTGAATAGGAATAAATATTACTTAGGAAGAAATGATTTGTATATAAAAAAGAGCCCCTCTTTAATGGGGTAAAGAGGGACCCCTACCTAATTAGCTAAATACAACTTTTTAATAGAGCTTGTATCTAATACGATACTTAATAATACTCATCTTTAAAGCAATTTCTAAAGCAATTTCCAGAATTAGTTGTTTATATCTCCTACCCGCCTACAATCAATTCTACCACACTCCTAATTAAAATGGTATATATGTAAAAAAATATAAAATAGCTTCATAATCCTAATATCTCAGCTCTTTAGTCTTTTTGCTCTACTATTGTACTGCTCCCCTTTTGTTAGGACCGATTTAAGTTGGAATGCGGGCAACGCGACCGCTAGCATGCTGGTTCTTAGATGCTTCAGGGGATAAGTGGGACTTCGCAACTTCCATATTGCAGAGTAGATACGCAGAACTCTTATGGAAGCAGGCGCTGTCTGCAAAAAGGGAGCAGCCCTTTTCTCCGTTTAAAAACGCATACCACCGTTTGAGAAAACCGACCTGCCGCAATGTCATCCAACGATACGCAATGCTATATACGGGACAATATTAAAAAGTATTATAGACATCTTGAAGAATGCCATCCCCGTGTAATGGATTGCGTCGAACTTTTCCACAGACAACTTGAACCATTTCCCCTGAATTCGATAAACAAAGCCGTGGGCCAGCGTAAAAAATAGCCACCAATATATCAGCACCCCAACGTTAATTACCGAGCACCAAGCTAAAAAGTTGCGAATGATTTCAACTGTCATTTATTATCCTCCTTCTTCTAGCATCTAACCACTTAATGTAGAGCAGTATACTATATATTTGATATTACCCACTTAATCAATCATTCTTTCAATATTAAATCTCTACGCTTAAAGGTAAGTTATGAGCCTGCGCCTAATTGAAATAATACTTCCTGAGACTGAGAATCTGGAGCGTCTGAGAGAACTGCTCGAAGGCCACCCGATAATTGAAATGTGGGAAGACAATATATCGGGCGAGAAAACTCTAATTAAGATTCTCGTAAATGCTGAAGAGTCCGAGAAAATTCTTGATTTGCTGGAGAAGAGATTTTCTAAGACTGAGCATTTTCGCATCATACTGCTTCCTGTTGAAGCTTCTATTCCTAGGCCTGAAAAACCAAAGAAAGAAGATGATCTTCAAGTCCCAGAAAATAACAATGGAAAAGAAGAGACTTCAAATATTGGAAGAATCAGCCGTGAAGAGCTATATGCCGATATGGACGGGGAAGCCAACATCACCTCGGTTTATCTGGTACTTGTGGTTCTCTCCTCAATCGTAGCTTCAATTGGTATTCTAAAAGATAATGTTGCAATCATTATAGGCGCTATGGTCATAGCACCACTGCTTGGCCCCAATATGGCTCTGGCTCTTGGCACTACACTTGGCGATACCGACTTAATAGGCAGAGCGCTTAAGGCCAATTTGGCGGGCGTCGCGGCAACGCTCATGTTATCAATAGTAGTGGGAATGGTGTTCGCTGTGGACCCGGCAATTGGAGAGCTTTCCTCAAGGACTCAGGTTGGATTGGGCGATATCGCAATCGCGCTTGCCGCTGGAGTGGCGGGAACATTATCTTTTACCAAGGGGCTTCCAAGCGCACTCATAGGTGTGATGGTTGCCGTTGCTCTCTTGCCGCCAACCGTAACGGTCGGAATGCTGCTTGGCTCAAACAACATGGCCCTTGTGCCCGGAGCGGTGCAGTTGGTTCTGGTAAACGTTATCTGTGTTAACTTGGCGGCGGTTACTACTTTTTTCTTTAAGGGTGTTAGGCCTAGAACATGGTGGGAAACTAAGAAAGCGGAGAAAGCAACCAGGACTGCTATTATAATATGGAGCCTGCTATTAATAATCCTCGTGATTGCTATATTGAAATCTCAGGGTTATTTATAATTCAAAAAATCCCCTATCCCGCTTTGTTGAAACAGGATAGGGAACCTTATATCTATTTAATAAAAGTCTATTTCTTTCTTGTGTAGTTAATCTCCATTACACGCATTTCCTGCCCGTCAGGGGTGGATATAGACATTTCATAGGTGAATTTATCTGCATCCACAAACTTTGTAACACCTTTGAATGTCTGCTGTCCCGACATCGGATCTGTATAAGTGCCTTTTTCAGTCATCGTTTTTGTTTCAGCATCATAGGATCCGACTGCGTTCATCATTCCCGTTCCCATGTTGTCTATCCAAGTGTTTACATATTCTTTCTTTGCGTTGTCATAACCAATAATCCCCATTCCCTCAAAGGGCTTGCCCATTGAGGTGCCTTTTACATCCATTTCCAAAAAGCGGTTGCCTAAAATCCATTTCACATCGTTTGTACCGGTGGATTCCTCAGGCGGGGTATTGGGCGAAGACCAGTATTTAAGGGAATAATCCCAGTTGCCTACCAATTGCTCCATAACTTTATGCCCTTCACCAGGTGTTGCATATGCTTGCCACTTTGCCATAGCCTCGGCTTTCATCTTCTCCATATCTTCTTTCTGATCTGCCTGAGATGAAATGCCTGCACATAGGCTTAATGCCAATATGAAAAATAACACTCTCTCTATCTTCATGCTTTGTACTCCTCTCTTTGGTTTCTTATCTATAAAATACTAACCGATTAATTGGCTGAACAAAGATGTTTTTATCATTTCTTCTTATCTAATTCTGATTATTGCCAATAAACACTCTTATCATAAATTGTTGTTGTATACATAGTAAGATTTATCTATTCCCATGAAAGCAGGAGAGTATCAAGTTACTGTCTCCAAGGTTACCAATGGTGTTGAAGACCCAACTAAACGCAGCAAAGTAAGATGTTTCAGAGAGGCTGCTTTTGACCCCTTTAAGACTTATCATCAGAACAAAGACTGCAAAACAACTAATGTAGTTAAGAGTGATACCGAAGTTAGTTTTGATTTGGAATGCAAGAAAGGCGCTGCTGCTAATGCAAAGGGTAAAATGAAGTACAGCGCTATCGGTGATAAGATCACTTGGTCGAGTGCTATAAGTAGCATAGACGGTAATGAAATGGATATAACTACTTTAGGTACCGGTGACTACCTGGGGAAATGTAAATAAAGCCAGGCCGAATAACTTGATGCAATCCCGGATTCTTTGATAGGGCAATATAATTTCAGCTCTTGGGTACCGTACACCGGTTCAGGCAGAAGTGGCTTATTACAAGAACCATGCTTCACATAAAAATGCTGCTTGACTATTTTGAGTGGGGCAATATACCTGTTTGTCTCATATGTAGTGAACCTATACTAGACTTTACAAAAATATTCATTTCTATTATACTTAAAAATAGGCGGTAGGAGTTGAGTAAAATTCTCTGGATTTTAGGAATTTATGCTCTCTTAAAAGTATTACATTCCAAAATCAGTTTCCAGCGTAGTTTAGATTATTATCAATATTTAAGACTAAATTAAAGGAGGATATTATGAGATTAGCTTCAGTAACCTTGTTAATATCAATACTTTGGATAGGTCAGGCAATTGCACAGCCTTTTGCTTATATTACAGTCAGTGCTGAAGACATGGTTTCGGTAATAGACACGTCCACAAATATGGTTGTCGCTACCGTGCCAGGGGTGCTTAGGCCGGGCGGTTACGCCGGACGGGATGTTTGTTTATGTGACTAATAACGCCGACACCGTGTCCGTGATAGACACTTCCACAAATACAGTCATCAATACCATACCTGTAGGGATGCGCCCTACTGGCGTAGCAGTTACGCCGGACGGGATGTTTGTTTATGTGAATAATAGCAATGACGGCACCGTATCCGTAATAAGAACTTCTACAAATACGGTTGTCGATACCGTACCTGTTGGGATGGCCCCCGAGGGCGTAGCAGTTACCCCGGACGGGATGTTTGTTTATGTGGCCGATTTCGACGATGATACCGTGTCCGTGATAAGGACTTCCACAAATACGGTCGTAGATACCGTCCCTGTGTGGTATACGCCCTTTTCTTTCGGCATATTCATTATACCGCCTCCGCCTCCATCTCCGGCTATGGTGCCTACACTCAGCGAGTGGGGCTTAATAGCAATGGCAGGTGTTTTGGGGATAGTAGGATTTATGGTTATGAGAAGAAGGAAAGCGACTGCTTAAAGACTAAAAACATTTCAATTTAAAAATATTTAAGGGGAGCTTCGGCTCCCTTTTTTGTTTGCTCACACGATGTTGTCAAGCATCTTGCACTATTCACGATTCCAACTTAATCTGAGCTTGACAAAAGGGGAGCAATACACCCTTTGTTAACTAGACTATAAATTTTCTGATCGATTATTTAGTTCTAACATACTAACCCCTCAACATAAGTAATTTATTAGTATTTCTCAGGGATGAAGGTTTTGTCTAGAATCTGAGACCTTTTATAGCCCTTCTTTTTCTGAAGTGGGGGAGTTTCATCTTTTTCTGCGGTACTTCCTCATAAGGGATATGATCTAACAAATGGCTTATGCAGTTTAGCCTGCCTCTCTTTTTGTCATTTGTATCAACGACATACCACGGTGAGATTTTTGTGTCGGTATGTTTAAACATCTCATCTTTCGCCTTCTCATATTCATACCACTTGGAGCGGGCTGTCATATCCATCGGGCTTATCTTCCACTGCTTCATTGGGTTGTCGAGGCGTTCCTGAAATCTTTCTTGCTGCTCTTCTGCCGTTATATCGAGCCAGTATTTAAACAGCAGTATGCCTGAGCGTATAAGGGTCTCTTCAAACCCCGGGCATATTCGTAAAAATTCATCATACTGATCGTCCGTGCAAAATCCCATTACCCTTTCAACACCGGCGCGGTTGTACCAGCTGCGGTCAAAAAGCACAATCTCTCCGGCTACGGGCAAGTTGGGGATATAACGCTGTAAATACCACTGTGTTTTCTCTTTTTCTGTGGGCACACCCAGAGCGACGACATGGCAAATGCGGTGATTCAGTGGCTCGGTAATGCGCTTTATCATTCCGCCTTTCCCCGCAGCGTCTCTTCCCTCGAAAAGAACTACGATTCTTTTCCCCTCCTGCTTAACCCACTGCTGAAGTTTAACGAGCTCTATCTGTAATTTCCTAAGCTCTCTCTCATAGGTTTTATCATCAAGTTTTTTGTGATTGTTCTTATCGTTCTTCTGTTTGCCCATGGATAGT
Organism: Thermodesulfobacteriota bacterium; assembly: GCA_040880385.1. Taxonomy (GTDB): domain Bacteria; phylum Desulfobacterota_D; class UBA1144; order Nemesobacterales; family UBA2774; genus CR02bin9. The sequence continues at coordinate 17,450 of JBBDIN010000104.1, forward strand.
TTTGCTCCGTTTCTATTAAAGTTTGACTATTATAATCATTGTACCCACAAAGTTTCAAGCGCTGACTTGAGTATCAAAAATTAAGATAATGTCTGGGTATACTATAACGCCTGTGAATAAATTCGATTTGCAGTTCTTTGGATTGCTCAACGAAGACGCAGACTTTGAAGAGTTCTGTGTAGTAATTCCATAATCCGAATCTATGTTGCAATAATTCGTGATCAGTTCTATTAACATAATATAGAGATATTGTGTAATATAATTCCACTTCACACTAAAGACGGGGCACATTATGACTAACTTGGACTCAACTGGGCTTTTAGATAAGCACCTCAAAGAAAACACCGCAAATGGGAATATGCATCCAAGTGAGAATTGGTACGAAAAGGATTACCGAGACGCTGAGGATATTGTTTGGGGTTTTACAGATCTGAACTGGCACTCTCTTAAAAAAATCTTTGCAGAACGCTCACATGTTTGGCAAGAAGCCTGTGTATTTATATTAGGAGAGTCAGGCTCAAGTGGGGCAGAAAAGATGTTGACTGATATATTCATTGACGGCGAAGATAAAATAGCCTGCCACGCAGCTGTAATTCTTTCCGGCCAAAAAATATCTAATTTTTCAGATGAGGACAAAATTAAAATGTCAAGCCGTCTTCAAGAGCTTCTCACAGAAGGAAAATATAAAAAGTTCGGTGATCATTATCGAG